>CALZUQ010000056.1 GCA_945829425.1 uncultured bacterium
AACCCCTATGGCAAGATTGAGAATCTTGAATCCTAACCCTTAGATGAATCCACCGATTAGTTTTCTTCCCCTGTTCCTGAACTCTTTGTGTTGTAGTGGATAGGGGATTCGAACCCCTATGGCAAGATTGAGAATCTTGAATCCTAACCCTTAGATGAATCCACCGTTCAGGAGAAAAAGCTGGCGCGGAAGGTGGGGGATTCGAACCCCCGGTACGGAATCCCGTACGTCAGTTTAGCAAACTGGTGGTTTCAGCCACTCACCCAACCTTCCAAACCGTTCTTTTTCGGGTGCTTCGGAGCACATGTCTCAAAAGCGAGTGCAAAGGTACGGTTTTTTTTTCATACAGCCAAATTTTTTCACTGTTTTTTTTCTGAGACATGTGTTTTTATAGGCATAAAGAGGAATTTTCATATATTATTTAAACCTTATGGCACCTTCTGCGTCAAAAAGAGCGTACACCGGCAGACAAAAGCCCTACCCCACCCGAGACACTGCAAAGGCTGGGCAGACGTAGAGAAAAGGCTGGTTTGTCACTCTTTACACTAATGAAAAAGAAAAATAATTAAAATATAGACATGAAACGTATTATCACATTTACCATGATGCTGCTTTTCGTGACAGCCACATGGGCTCAACGAACAATTTCCGGACGTGTTTTCGACAAAGATACGGCTACGGGAGTGACACAAGCTACAGTAGCTCTTCTCAAGAGCGACAGCACATTCGTAAAAGGAGTCATCTCCGACAGTAACGGAAACTTCAGCATCACGGCACCGGCAGACGGCAACTATCTTCTGAAGATTACCAGCGTGGCATACCGCACCATGGTGAAACGCATAGCCATCAGCGGCGGCAAGGGAGTGAAGCTCGGAAACGTCACTCTCGAAGCTGATGCGGTAATGCTTAAGGAAGCCATTGTGACAGGTCAGGCAGCACGCGTCACGATAAAAGAAGACACTTTCGTCTACAACGCCGCAGCTTACCACACCCCGGAAGGCTCTGTCGTCGAAGAGCTAGTGAGGAGACTCCCCGGAGCGGAGATTACCGACGACGGAAAGATAAAGATGAACGGCAAGGAGGTTTCGAAAATACTCGTCGACGGCAAGGAGTTCATGACCGACGACACAGAGACGGCACTGAAAAACCTTCCGACATCTATTATAGAAAAGGTACGCGCGTATAATGAAAAGTCCGATCTCGCACGTATCTCGGGTGTTGATGACGGCGAGGAGGAAATGGTTCTCGACTTCGGCATAAAACGAGGCATGAACAAAGGCACCATGTTAAACATGGACCTTGCTGTAGGTACAGAGAACAGATATGCCGAGCGTTTGATGGCAGCATATATGAAGGACAACCTCCGCATCATGGGCTTCGGTCAGGCAAACAACGTCGGTGACAAGGGATTCCCCGGAGGTGGCGGCTTCCGCACGAACAGCAACGGACTATCGTCATCGAAGATGCTCGGACTCAACGTGAACTACCAAAACGCAAAAATCCTTACCTTCGACGGCTTCATACGCTGGAACCACAACGACAACGACACATGGCAGCGCAGTTCGGTAGAGAACTTCGTGAGCACGTCGAACGCCTTCTCCAACAGCCTCTCGCAGTCTTACCAGCGCCGCGACAGGATAAATATGCGCATACGCTTGGAGTGGAATCCTGACACTATGACGAACATCATGTTCCGCCCAAGGCTCTCGCTGTCGAAGACAGACAAGCGGGGATGGTCACAAAGCGGAAGCTACAACACAGACCCTTACGCCTACGTCGACGACCCTCTTTGCAAAGAGTCTGTCAGCAAGCTCGACGAACTTGACGTCATGGTGAACGGAAAGTCAACAAACTCCCTCACATACAACACCTCTGACGCTGTCAGCGGCATGCTTCAGCTTAACCGCAAGCTCAACGGCAAGGGAAGGAATGTCACCGTCAGGGCTGATGCGTCATACACCAACGGTGAGTCGACAAGCAGTTCGCTGCAGAACGTCACACTTTATCAGGTTCTCGACCAGTTAGGCAACGACTCCACGTTCAACACCAACAGGTATAACCTTGCGCCGACAAAGACATACTCCTACACGCTGAAGGCGACATATACCGAACCGATAGCCAAGCGCACATACCTACAGTTCTCATACTCTTACATGCACAGCTTCTCGAAGAGCGACCGCAACACCTACGACTTCTCCATGCTGCCGTTCGACGACTACGTGCCGCAGTACGGCAACTGGTCTTTCCTCCCCGACCCTCTCGCGCCGTATCTCGACAACGACCTCTCACGCTATTCAGAGTATACGGAAGACCGTCATGAGGCAGCACTGCAGCTCCGCCGTGTAGGACAGAAGTGGAACTACACCGTAGGCGTATTGCTGCGACCGGAGCGGACTCACTATATCCAGGACTACCAAGGGGTACATGCCGACACGGTACGTAACATCATAAACGTTGCTCCTACCCTCGACTTGAAATATAAGATCTCAAAAGTGTCGCAGATGCGTGCCACATACCGTGCACAGACCTCGCAGCCTTCCATTACCGACCTTCTCGACATCACCGACGACTCCGACCCGATGAACATCAAGCAGGGTAACCCGGGACTGAAGCCTTCGTTCACGCATAACTTCATGTTCTACTACAACGGCTACGCCCCGTTCCACACCCAGACATGGGCTGCAAACTTCAACATGCAGGTGGTGCAGAACAGCATATCATCCTGCGTGACTTACAACGACCAGACGGGTGGCAAGCTGACACGTCCGGAGAATATCAACGGCAACTGGAACGCCTCGGGAGGCGTGATGTACAGTGCGTCAATAGACTCTGCCGGTGTTTGGAACGTCAGCACCTTCACCAACGTACGTCACCAGAACCAGGTGTCCTTCCTCTATAAAGACCGTGAGACGCTCAAGAACACCACACGCTCTACAACCATCGGCGAACGTCTCGCCATAAGCTACCGCAACTCATGGATAGAGGTCGAACCGGACGGACAGTTCAGCTACCTCCACACCCGCAACAGCCTCCAACCTCAGTCGAACCTCGACACGTGGAACTTCAACTACGGCATGAGCGTTACCTTTACAGCACCTTGGGGCACAGCACTGAGCACCGACGCCCACATGAACTCACGTAGGGGGTACAGCGACTCTTCACTGAACACCAACGAGTTTGTATGGAACGCACAGGTGTCACAGTCTTTCCTCAAAGGAAAGCCTCTAACAGTAATGCTGCAGTTCTACGACATTCTGAAAAACCAGTCCGACCTCTCGCGCGCAATCTCTGCGACACAGCGCACAGACTCTGAGTATAACCGCTTACTCTCATACGCCATGCTTCATGTCATATACCGCTTCAACTCCTTCGGAGGAAAAGAGGCGCGACGAGGTATGGGTCCCGGCGCTCCTTCCGGTCACGGCATGCCGTATGGAGGCCGGCCAGACTTCAGCCGGCCAGAGTTCCGTGGTGGAAGAATGTAGGTTTAAAAATCATAAAACATTTGGAGGAAAGGTGAAAAAAGAGTACCTTTGTATCGCATACAAAAAAAACACAGACATCATTTTCACCAATTGCACAAGACATGATCACTTTTCCATGCTGTAAGATTAACCTCGGACTGAACGTGGTGAGACGCCGAGACGACGGCTATCACGACATAGAGACAGTCTTCTACCCTATCCCGCTCTGCGACGCACTCGACGTGAAGCTTATGGACAAGGACTATCCTTCGCAGACACCTTGCGACCTTCTGACCAAAGTGGAGCGCGACGGTGTGCAAACCGTGGAGAACCTATGCCCGGAGCAGGACAACCTCGTTGTAAAAGCATATAACCTCGTCGCTGCGGACTATAAAATTCCGCGTGTCCACGCCCACCTTATAAAACGCATACCGTCGCAGGCAGGACTCGGTGGCGGCTCCAGCGATGCTGCAGCCATGATCCGCCTCCTCGATGAACGCTTCCGACTGAACATGGGTATCAAACAAATGGAGCGTTACGCCTCACGCCTTGGAGCTGACTGCGCCTTCTTCATCACCTCCGAGCCGTCATTCGCCACAGGCATCGGCGACATTCTCCAGCCTATCGACAATAAAGCGAGGCATCTTGAGGGACATTGGTTGGCTTTGGTGAAGCCAGACATCGCCGTCTCGACGGCTCAGGCATATAAAGCCATTACGCCCTCCCTTCCCCATGCCTGCTGCCGAGACATCGTGCAGCGTCCACTCAGCGAATGGCGTGCCATGCTGACGAACGACTTCGAAGGGCCTGTCTTCGCCATGCACCCTGAGCTGCGCACAATCAAAGACCGTCTTTACGACCTTGGAGCCTCCTTCGCACTTATGTCGGGAAGCGGCTCTACGGTGTTCGGCATCTTCGACGAGGAGGTCAGGACGCTTGCCGAAAACTTCCCCGGTTGTTTCACTAAATGCCTTCAGCTATGACCGACAACAAGAGCGAGATGTTTCCCGTGACCGACGAGACAGGGCGCATATTGGGCAGTGTGACACGTGGCGAGGCACATGGAGGAAGCCGCGTCCTTCACCCTGTCGTACACCTGCATGTTTTCAACAGCCGCGGCGAACTGTATCTTCAGCAGCGTCCGCTATGGAAAGACATACAACCCGGACGCTGGGACACCGCCGTAGGAGGACATGTCAACTACTCCGAGTGTCTTGACGACAACGGAGAGCCACAGGAGTTTCTCGGCGAAAGCGTCATGAAAGCACTACGCCGTGAAGCGCATGAGGAGCTTGGCATAAGCGGCTTCACACCGGAATTTCTTACCACATACGTCTTTGAAGGGGCGAGGGAACGAGAGCAGGTCTTCAGTTTCTACACCGTTTTCGATGGCATCGTTCTCCCCTCATGCGACGAACTTGCCGGCGGACGTTTCTGGACAAGGGAAGAGATTGCCTCCTCTCTCGGAAAAGATATCTTCACTCCCAATTTTGAGGATGAATACGTCAAAAGCTTAAAGGACTTGGATTTTTCTAAAGACACGATGGCTTACATACATTCTCAGTCACCCTATGACAGTAGGCTGTCATAGGCATTATAGTCTTCGGCCAATGCCGTGACAGCGGTTGCGGAATAGCCATCTTCGTTTATGTCAGTTCAGGGAATGTGAACTGACATAAAGAAACAACAAATACAGTCATGTCTCCGATAAGATTAATAACCTTGTTACGGTAAGATCAATAACCTTACGACTGCAAGATTATTAACCTTATCGGCAATGAAGTTAAATTGCATCGGCAGTAAAAGTCATCTGACATCGGCAGCGCAGCAAAAAAAATTGTCCTGGCTCTTTCAGATAAGACTTTTCTGACACATGATATTCATCAAAATCACGTTAACCCAAAAACTCACTCCTCTTTCGTAATGATTTTCATTCCCTCCTCTACCGCTTGCATGTTCAGCGGGATGAGTCCATGGTGACGGGCAGGCAAAGTCTTGTGTAAAGCCTTATGGACAGCCTCGGTGCCTACAAAAGGACACACTCCGAGCAGACCTCCGAGCACAATCATGTTGAACACCTTGCTGTTACGCATCTCGGCAGCCTTGTCCATAGCGTCTATGCGGTATACGTTTATGTCCTTCCGCTTCGGAGGGTTTATCACGCCATACCCGTCATAAACAAGAATGCCGCCCGGCTTAACCTTCGGCTCAAACTTGTCGAGCGAAGGCTGGTTGAGGACAACAGCGACATCGTAAGAGCTGAGTATCGGCGAAGAGATACGCTCGTCGCTGACTATCACCGTGACGTTAGCCGTTCCTCCACGCTGCTCAGGACCGTAAGCGGGCATCCACGTCACCTCTTTGTTCTCCATAAGTCCGGTATATGCCAAAATCTTACCCATAGAGAGCACGCCTTGGCCACCGAATCCTGATATAATTATTTCTGTCTTCATCGTTTGCTGTAACAATAATTTTCGGGGTTTAAGGTTCAGGTATTCATTTCCGGAAGACTCCTAAAAACTGCCCCTTTTGGAAAAAATAATATTTTTCTCCTTTTGTTTTCATGGTGTGGTACTTTCTATCCTTTCCCACCCCTTTATTCCTGCACGTCAAGAGTGTTCTTCAGGTCGCCTTTAGGATAGACGGGGAACATATTCTCCTGCATCCATTTGTTTGCTTCTACAGGCGACACTTTCCATCCGCTGTTGCATGTCGACACCACCTCGATGAGCGAAGAGCCTTTCCCCTGCATAGATGCCTCAAACGCCGTACGTATCGCTTTCTTAGCCTTACGTATCGCCGGTACGGTCTCTACGCTCTGGCGTGTCACGTAACATGTGCCTTGCAGACGTGAGGCGAGGTCGCTGATGTTCAGAGGGTAGCCGTGAAGGTCTGGCTGTCTGCCGAACGGACATGTGGATGTTTTCTGTCCGAGGAGTGTCGTAGGAGCCATCTGACCGCCCGTCATGCCATATATGGCATTGTTTATGAATATCGCCGTGACGTTCTCACCGCGGTTCAGCGCATGTATCGTCTCTCCTGCTCCAATACACGCCATGTCGCCGTCGCCCTGATATGTGAAGACAAGGCGGTCGGGCCAAAGGCGCTTCAGTGCGGAGGCTATGGCGAGAGCCCTGCCGTGTGCAGCCTCCTGCCAGTCAATATCAAGGTAACGGTATGCAAACACTCCGCAGCCTACGGGGCATACTCCTATGGCACGCTCCGTCATGCCCATCTCATCTATAACCTCTGCAATGAGTTTATGAACCAAGCCGTGGGAACATCCGGGGCAATAGTGCATAGGGGTGTCGTTCATTAGGCGCGGCTTGGCGTAGACGATGTTTTCTGGCGACATGATGCCGCCATCGTTTTTTCCTTCCGTGACATTGCCGCTGGCGCTGTCATGTGCTGCGGCAGGTCCGTATGTTGTTTCGTTGGTCATAATCTGTTGGTTTGGTGGGGTCTGAAAACTGTTTGGATGTCGTAATCAAAAAAAATAATTGACTACGTCACGCCATTTCTCACGCTCCAGTGCGCGAGACGATGCCCTTCAAGGCTTCAACTATCTCTTCCGGTTCTGGGACTATTCCTCCGAGACGCCCGAAATGCTCTACTGGCGCAATGCCGTCTATTGCTAACCTTACGTCCTCTATCATCTGTCCGGCGTTTATCTCCGCCACGACGACACCCTTGCAGTGCTTAGCAACGTCCTTGACAGCCTTTGAAGGGAACGGCCATAGAGTTATAGGACGGAAAAGTCCTACCTTTATGCCCTGTTCGCGAGCCTCTTCGATGCTTTTCTCTGCAATGCGTGCCGCACTGCCAAACGCCACGATGAGATATTCCGCGTCGTCGCAGAGATGTGTCTCGTACATCACTTCTTTCTCACGTATCTCAGCGTATTTCTCCTGAAGGTGAAGGTTTCGCATCTCCATAATCTCCGGTTTGAGCTCGAGCGATGTTATGACGTTTGGCTTCCTGCCGTTGGTACGTCCCGTTGAAGCCCACGGACACTCCCACTCCACCTCCTCGTCTGTCCTTCTTGGCTTAAACGGTGGAAGGACGACACGCTCCATCATCTGACCAATAACGCCGTCGCTGAGTATCATGACAGGGTTACGGTATCTGAAAGCGAGCGTAAAAGCCACATCGACAAAGTCTGCCATCTCCTGAACGGAAGCGGGAGCGAGGACTATGACGTTATAGTCTCCGTTGCCACCACCTCGTGTTGCCTGAAAATAGTCGCTCTGCGACGGCTGTATTGTGCCCAAGCCAGGACCTCCGCGCTGTACGTTTACAATAACTCCCGGCACTTCGGCTCCCGCCATATACGCTATGCCTTCCTGCATCAGAGCCACGCCAGGGCTTGACGATGTCGTGAGAACTTTCTTTCCCGATCCGGCACCGCCATACACCATATTTATGGCAGCGACCTCACTCTCTGCCTGTAGAACCACCATGCCCGTCGTCTCCCAAGGCTTCAGAGCTGCAAGAGTCTCTATTATCTCGCTCTGAGGAGTAATGGGATATCCGAAATAGCCGTCTACACCTGTGCGTATGCAGGCATGGGCAATTGCCTCGTTGCCTTTCAATAACATCACTTCTTGTTCTGCCATATCAGTTGCCTTTCATTCTAAATACTGTAATACAAGCGTCTGGACACACTATGGCACACGACGCACAGCCTGTACATGCGTCGGGCGTTACAGCTCCAGCGTAGGGATAACCGCTGGCATTGACTCTTTTTTCCACTAACGAGATGACGTTGTGGGGGCACGCTTCCACACACAGCGAACATCCCTTACAACGCCCTGTGTCTACCACGATAGTGCCTTTTGGTTTACTCATTGTCGTATTTTGTGTTAAGGTGGGTTTCATATCGTACCCTACGAAATTTTATCGGGAGGGTTTTCCCACCGAAATATTCTGACGGACTGAAGAAAACATGCAGTCGCAATTGTTTAGGTCTATGAAAGGAGAAGCATGAACGTTGAAACGCCCTTTACCTTCCTGCGATAAAACAGGGATGAGAACACCCCTGAAAGTCTTTTGAAGGAAAAAAAGACGCACATCGTCAGCAGTGCTCAAGGGTTGTAGTAGTCCTTATGATAGAAGTTCTGTATGTCGTTGAGCATCTCCAAAGCAGTCACGGCAGGACTGTCAGGGTCGAGAGCGATTGCTTCCAAATAGCAGTTCTGAGCTTTCATGAAATCACCTTTCTTTCTCCATTTGTTACCTTCGAGATAATATTCTTCCGCTGTTCGTGACATTTTGTTTTTCGTTTTTCACTGCGAAATTAGTTCTAATTTCCGTCATATTAATCCAAACAACTGTTTCTTTAAGGTAAATTAAGTTTGTAAGAGCCAAAATTGCGCACACAATACTTACTGTGTGCAATTTTTATCCATACTTTACAAATAGAACAGAATAGAGGAAAAATGAAAAATCACACTTTATTATGCCCTACATCACAAGCGCATGAAAACACCTCCCGGAACGCCAGGAGATGTTTCTGTCTTTATGGAGAAGTTTACAAGATTTTTATATGTAGAGACGCTTTCACCGTCTGCTCCTGAGGTCATGTAACTGTCAGCCCCTTTTCAATAGAGAAGGCATTAGGTAGGTTCTATAAATTACTGTTCTCTATAGAACCCACCTTTATTTATAATGTACTGTTTATGACGTTGCGCACCTCGTCAGAAATCATGTCGTAGGTCTTCTCTGGCGAAGGCATAACAGGCTTGTGGTACTGAATGGTGACCTTGTTGCGGTTAGGCAGACGGCTGCCTCGTGGCAGTGCCTCATAGGCTCCGGAAATCGTAACAGGAACGACAGGCACTCCAAGTTCCTTGGAGAGTATGGCAAAGGTTTTCTTGAACGCCGCTACCTTTCCGTTATGAGTCCTTGAGCCTTCGGGGAATATCACCACCACCCGGCCTTGACGCAAGACGTCAGCGAGCTTCAGTATTGATGTCTTCAGCGTCTTTCGCTCCATGAGTATTATGTTGTTACGCTTTGCCACGGCTTTTGCCAGTCGGCTTTTCACATGGTCTTCGGTAGCATAGAAGAAGCAGTCCTTTAGCTGCTCTTTCCTTACGCCGCAAAGGGTCATGGGACCGTCAATTACCGACTGGTGGTTGGGTGCCATGATATAAGGTCCGTGGTCAGGGATATTCTCTGCCCCGAGTACTTCCAGCGCATTATGTCTCTTCAGAAACAGCCGGCAGATCTTAGCCATGAAGGGGTACGTCCACGATGCCGTAGGAAGCACGGTGTCGCTATGCTGCGACAGTATGCTGTGCCAGTCAGTTTCCTCAACGTCGACACGTGTCTTTTTCTCTGCAATGATGTCTGCGAGCGCCCCGACGTTGGGACAGCGTGTCAATGTCTCTGTCAGCAGGCGCATTCCGAACGTGTTCTCAACAAAGCCCTGTAGGCTCACCATGTCCAAAGAGTCGAAGGCGAGGTCGGTCTCAAGATGTGAGGAACGGCAGACACGGCAACCTTTCTCTTGCTCTATGTAACTTTTCAGTACCTTAAACTCTGGTGTAAGGCTCTCGTCGTCAGCGGCTGAAGGTGTATTCTCCTCATGCTGCACGTTGCTGACGATATCCTTCAGCTTATACCTCTGGAGCTTTTCAAGCTTCGTGCGCGGCAGTTCGCCACGGTATATGAACACCGACATGACCTTCTTGTAGTTCATGACCGTGAGGTTGTATTTCTCTAAAACACAGCGTTTCACCGCCTCCTCAACATCAGCATCAGACTTTCCAGCAGCGAAGTC
This sequence comes from uncultured bacterium, assembly GCA_945829425.1. GTDB lineage: Bacteria > Bacteroidota > Bacteroidia > Bacteroidales > Bacteroidaceae > Prevotella. The sequence goes on from CALZUQ010000056.1 coordinate 10,249, forward strand.
TTCCTGTGGCACTATTATTGCGCGCAACATGTCGCCATCCTGTATTATGGCGGCTTCCTTGACAATATCGGTATATGTCTCAAGCTTGTATTCTATCTCTGCTGGCTGTACATTCTTTCCGTTGGAAAGGACGATTATTTCTTTTGTGCGCCCTGTGATGTACACCCTGCCCTTTTCGTCGAAGCGAGCCAGGTCTCCGGTATGCAGGAATCCGTCAGCGTCAATAACCTGCCGTGTCTCCTCCTCACGGTTGTAATATCCTTTCATGACGTTAGGACCTTTCACACATATCTCGCCGTCAACGATCTTACACTCTACGGTAGAAAGAGGAAGACCGCAGCACCCGGGCACGATGTCGTCAGGGCGCGTAAAGGTAATCATTGGGGCTGTCTCGGTCATGCCATAGCCTTCAAGGACGTCAAGTCCAAGAGTGCGAAGACCTTCACTGACCTCCCGGTCGAGTGCGGCACCACCTGAGACGCAGAACGTAATCTCACCGCCCATTTTCTTCCTCACCGAGGAGAATACGATGCGCGAGAGCCTTCGGCTTCCCGCCTTCCGGCACAGGGCGAAGAGTGCCCGGCTGACTGGGGAGGTGTCAACCTTCTTCATGATGCCTTGGTAAAGTGTCTGCCACAGGCGTGGCACCCCGACGAATATGGCTATCTTGCCACGGCAGAGCGTCTCCATGATGTCCGGACCGGAGATATTGGGACATATCGCCACTCCGCCGCCCGTCAGGATAGGTGCTACGACTGTTCCGATAAGCGGCAGGACGTGATGGACAGGTAGGAGAATCATCGTGCGACGGTGCTCGTTGAAAATCTTAACCTCTTCGCATACTGCAAATATATTCGCCTGAAGATTGTCGTAGGAAAGCATGACACCCTTCGGCGACCCTGTCGTCCCGGAGGTGTATATTATTATGGCTGTCTCTCCCCCTTCCGCCCATTTATACGGACGCAGTTCTTTCTCTGTTATCTCAGCCCTTTCAAACTCGTCTATGATGAGTATTTTCACCGCCTTGCCGCTTGCCTCAACAGCCGCACGCACGTTGGCGTATTTCGACGATGTCACCCACACTGCCACGGGTGAGCAGTCGTTGAGGATATACAGAATGTCTGACTGTGTCGACGAAGCGTCGACAGGCACTGCGACGCCTTGGTTGTGCCATACAGCAAAAAAAGCGTATATCCATCCCTCTCTGTTCTCGCCTATTATGAGGGTTATGTCGCCCTTGCCGTGTGGGGTGACAGTAGCGAAGAGCTGTATGCGCTGTAGCATCTCTGTATAACTGACGTTACGTTCGCCAGAGATTATTGCTGTTTTCTGAAAGTCTTTTATCATTATTGCTTTTGTTCTGTGAGTATTCTACTGCAAAGGTATGAAATAAACACGATAAAAAGCATTATATCCTATATTATTTCCATTTTCATTATAAAGTGGCTTATTTTATCCTATACCATATCTTTATTCTACCATAGAACGGATAAATTGACTGGCAAACGTGAGCGAGAGGCTATGCTCGCTTTGGCTATGACGAGGCGCGAACCGATGGAACAGCGAGAGGAGAGCGGAGCTTGCTCCGGCTATCCCGAAATATCGTGCCAACGAGAGGAGAGCCGAACTTGTTCGGGCTATCCCGAGTGCAGCCGATATTCAACGAAGTTAAGTGCAGCCGATATTCAACGAAGTTAAATGCAGCCGATATTCAACGAAGTTAAATGTGGAGGAGGAAGGCGAAGCCAGAGAAGGAAGGCAAAGGTCAATGTCCTACATTAAAAAGACAGGAAGAAAACCCGAGACCGAGCTTCTTCCTGTCGTAAACAAGAGTTGTTTTTAGTATGTGGGGGCTATTTATTACGTTTTGACTGAGAAATCAGTTGTTCTCAGGACGCAGCTGGCGTACAACCTCTGCTGTGCGCCACATCTCAGAGTCATGGAGAGCAGCGAGCTCTTTCTCCAAGCCTACACGATAGTCAGGCTTAGAGTTTGCATCGATAGAAATCTGCGCCTCGTTACCCGACTTTACAGAAGCGTAGAGCTTCTCGACGACAGGCTTGCAGGCATCGTGGAAAGGTCCCATCCAGTCGAGGGCGCCACGCTGTGCCGTTGTAGAGCAGTTGGCGTACATCCAATCCATGCCCTTCTGTGCGAACAGCGGCATGAGCGACTGTGTCAGCTCCTCAACTGTCTCGTTGAAAGCCTCAGAAGGTGTATGACCGTTCTCACGGAGCACCTCATACTGAGCAAGGAGAAGACCCTGTATAGCACCCATGAGCGAACCACGCTCGCCAGTGAGGTCAGAAGTAGCCTCACGCTCAAATGTCGTCTCGAACATATATCCTGAACCTATGCCTATGCCGAGGGCGAGTGTTCTGTCGAGGGCACGCCCTGTAGCGTCGTTGTAGACAGCGTATGACGAGTTAAGACCACGGCCCTCAAGGAACATTGTGCGGAGAGACGTTCCGGAACCCTTCGGTGCAACCATGATGACATCTATGTCCTTGGAAGGTACGCAGCCTGTACGGTCAGACCATGTAATAGCAAAACCATGAGAGAAATAGAGTGCCTTGCCAGGAGTGAGATACTGCTTCAGTGTAGGCCATACAGACATTACCGCAGCATCAGAAAGAAGGCACATAACAATAGTAGCCTTGTCGGCTGCCTCCTCAATAGAGAACAGAGTCTCTCCTGGTACCCAACCGTCAGCAATAGCCTTCTCGAACGTCTTGCCCTGACGCTGACCTACAATAACGTTGAAGCCGTTATCTCTGAGGTTACATGCCTGACCAGGTCCCTGCACGCCATAACCTATTACTGCTATTGTCTCGTCTTTAAGTATTTCACGAGCCTTTTCAAGTGGGAACTCTTCACGTGTCATTACCTCTTCGATAACTCCACCAAAATTCATTTTTGCCATTTTATTACTTTTTTATTTAGAAAAATATATCTTTTGCTATAAAAATCGGTGCAAAGGTAACACTTTATTATGAAATACCAAAGAAAAACAGCTATTCTTTTTCAAATTTCATAACACATCGTACCACTTCGACCTCTTTTTCCTCTTTTTCCGATACTTTTGTTATCCTGATCATCATCTCTTGTTCTGTCTTTTCGTCAAGATAATAGTTCAACGTATCACCGTAATAGCTTTCAGCGACATAGGCTATGTCGAAGCGGCGAAGCCGTTGACTTCGGAAGCATTCGATTGGGAAAATGTCAAGGATATGTTCTATGTATCTTATGCTGTTTATGTGACCGTTGACATCGACATCTGAATAATATGTCGGCACAGACCTCACAAGGCGTGCGTTGTCGCCCATCTTGACCCTTCCGGGACTCTCTATGGGACATTCCTTATCCTCCTCAACCCATTTCATTATGTCTCCGTTGTTTACGGAGAGAATGTCTGTAGGCTGACGGGTAGTGAGGTCTATGAGTGCCCATACCGACTTGCCGTATCCAAGAGCGCGGCCTGAAGCCTTGTCTTCTATTCTGAAATTACGCCGTGTGAAATACCTCATGGCACTCTCTACCCATGTCTCTATAAAGAATTGGCTGTATTGCTCCGGCATCTCCTCCATGTCTATGCACAGACGTGAGAGCACCCACGTCTTGTTCAGCGTGTTCAGATACCTCATGCCGAACATGCGGTCAGTGCTGTGGAAGTCGGCAGCGTTGAGCATATCGTTGCCGAGATGCCCCATCTGCAACCTGTGTTTGAAGTCGCAGTGGAACGACTCAGCCCACATCTCGTATCGTCCTACCTTGGGCAGTCCTTGCTCCATGTCCTTTGTTACTTCCTTATTATCCATTGTTGTTGTCTCCATATCTGTCGTACCTTCCTCCATTGCTGTCATTGTTTTCTCCATGTCCCTAACGCAACCATTCTCCATGGTCATACGTTGTCGTCTGCGTCGATGGCCTTTCCTCTTTCATGGAGGAACTCAAAGACCTTCTCCTGACACGAGCGCGTCACTACGATACGTCCCGAACGTGCATACTGCAATACACATCCCTGAAACTCGTTGAGTTTTCGGAACAAGGTGAGGATGTCGTCCGTTGTGCCTGTCATGGAGACAATGCAGAACGTGGAGTTGACCTCGGTAATACGCGCCTGCGAATGTCGTATCTGCCGGCTTATCTCAGGGTTGTCCATTACGACAGGTGTCGAAAGCTTGAACATGCCGGCCTCTACGAGGAAGACATCACTGTTGATGTAATAGTCAGCCTTTACTACGTCGACCTTCTTCTCTGTCTGCTTGACAATCATGTCTGCACACTCTTTCGTCGTAAACGCCGTAATGGTATATTTATGGACTCCCTTTATGCTTGACGCCGAGACATTAAGCGACTCTATGTTCACCTGACGACGTGTGAATACCGCCGTAATCTGGCTTAGGAGTCCGGGGAGGTTCTCCGTATATATAATAAAGGTGTATAACGTTTTATTGTCTTTCTGTTCCATTGTTTCTTCTTTGTTTTTCTTCTGCTGGCTCATCTCGTCGTGCCACCTGCCTCCACCGGCAGCCTCATCGCCTTTCTGCTCTGCCTCATGTCGTTTCAGCACAGCCTCACATTTTCCGCACGAGGAGCACTCGCCACACTGTCCGCCTGACATCTGCCCTTGCCTTCTGTCCATAGCGTTTTTATTCAAGCACCATCTTGTCGACATCCGCTCCCGGAGGAGTTATAGGGAAGACGTTGTCCTCTTCCTTTATGGCACATTGCAGTAGATACGGCCCCTCCGTTGAGAGCATGTCAGCAATGGCGTTGTCAAGTTCCGCCCTGTCAGTAACGGTACGCGCGGGAATGCCGTAGCCTTTTGCTATCAGTTCGTAGTCGGGGTTCACCATAGGTGTGAACGAATAGCGTTTGTTGAAGAACATCTCCTGCCACTGTCGTACGTTGCCGAGGTAGTTGTTGTTCAGGAGTATCATCTTCACAGGTGCCTGTTGCTCCATTATCGTTCCAAGCTCCTGTATCGTCATCTGCATGCCACCGTCGCCACAGAACATACAGACCGTACGCTCAGGAGCTCCGAATGTCGCTCCTATGGCTGCGGGAATGCCGAAGCCCATTGTTCCCATGCCTCCGGACGTAACGATGCTACGTGGTTTTGTGAAGCGGAAATAGCGGCATGCGAACAGCTGGTTCTGCCCTACGTCGGTAACGAGAACAGCCTCATGGCTTGTTGCTTCACTGACCTTGTTGATTACCTCGCCCATGAGCAGTGGTCCCTCCTGAGGATAGAGAGCCTTGCTTATTACCTTATTGTATTCCTTCTCATCGTATGGCTCGAATCCGTTTACCCATACCGTGTGCTTCGTCTCTGACACATGTGCCGTGACAGCCTTCAGCGTCTCCTTGCAGTTGCCCAAAATGCTGAGGTCCACCTTGACGTTCTTGTTGAACTCGGAAGGGTCGATGTCAAAATGTATTATCTTTGCCTGCTTGGCGTATGTGGCGAGATTTCCGGTCACTCGGTCATCGAAGCGCATACCTACGGCGATGAGTAGGTCACACTGGTTTGTCATGACGTTAGGTCCGAGGTTGCCGTGCATGCCGAGAATACCTTTGTTCAGCCGGTGTCCGCTCTCTAAGGCTGAGAGTCCGAGGAATGTCCTTGCACAAGGTATGTCAGCCTTCTCTATAAGTTCTTTAAGCTCTGCATGAGCGTCACCAAGCTCCACTCCCTGCCCTACGAGCATGAATGGCTTCACGCTGTCGTCAATCATCCTTGCCGCCTCGATGATGTCCTGCTCCTTAGGGCGTGGATAAGGTTCATAGCTGCGTATGAAGTCGACATGCGCCGGCTCATAGTCCACCATGCCCGTCTGTGCGTTTTTGGCAAAGTCGAGGACGACAGGCCCCGGACGTCCGCTTCGTGCGATATAGAATGCTCTGCTTACAGCCCATGCCACGTCTTCTGCCGAGCGTATCTGGTAGCTCCATTTGCTCACCGGAGCTGTCACGCCTACGACGTCAACCTCCTGAAAGGCATCAGTACCAAGCATTGCCACTCCGACCTGTCCGCATATCACCACAATAGGCGTGGAGTCTATCATAGCGTCTGCAATGCCTGTCACGGTATTTGTCGCACCAGGACCAGATGTCACTATCGCACACCCTACGCGTCCGCTGACACGCGCATATCCCTGTGCTGCATGTACTGCACCCTGCTCGTGCCTTACAAGGATATGTCTCAGTTTGTCTCTATGGTCGTAGAGGGCATCGTAAGTAGGCATGATGGCACCTCCAGGATATCCGAACATGACATCAACGCCTTCGTGCTCCAAGGAGCGCATAAGAGCCTCCGCACCAGTTATTCTTTCCATATATAATAATTTTTTTCTCTTTTGTTCGTTAGTCTTACGGCAAGAACATTATCTTCCGCCTTATTCTATAATCCTCACACCGCCCTTGTCGGCAGAAGCCACGCTTTGAGCGTATGCCCTCAACGCCTTGGAGACCTTGCGAGTGCGCTGCAGCGGACGCTGTGGTCGTGCGTTGAGCTCATCGTCGCTGAGTCTTACGTTTATCGAACGGTTAGGAATGTCTATTTCTATGATGTCTCCATCTACAATCTTTCCGATGTTTCCGCCGCTGGCAGCCTCGGGCGAGATATGTCCTATGGAAAGCCCTGACGTTCCTCCGGAGAATCGTCCGTCGGTTATCAGCGCACATTCCTTACCCATGTGCATGCTCTTGATGTATGACGTAGGATAAAGCATCTCCTGCATTCCCGGCCCTCCTTTCGGTCCCTCGTGTGTTATTACGACGACATCACCTTTCTTCACCTTGCCTCCGAGTATTCCCTCACAAGCATCCTCCTGTGAGTCAAACACCACGGCAGGTCCAGAGAATTTCCATATCGACTCGTCAACACCAGCTGTCTTCACGACACATCCGTCCTGAGCTATGTTTCCGAAGAGCACAGCCATGCCGCCGTCCTTCGTGTAGGCATGCTCTATGTCGCGTATGCAGCCATTCTCACGGTCGGTGTCAAGTGTAGCGTATGTCGTGTCCTGAACGCCGAGCTGGTTACAGAACTTCCCTGCCGGTGCGCTGGAGTATATGCGCTTCGCCTCGGGATCAATGTCTTCCTTCAGTATGGAGTAACGCTCAATGTCCTCAGCGAGGGTATGTCCGTTCACGCGCTTTACGTCAGTGTCTATAAGTCCTCCCTTGGCCAGTTCTCCGAGCAGCCCCATCATGCCTCCGGCCCGTCCGCACTCCTGCACAGAATATTTCTGCGAGTTGGGAGCGAGCTTGCAGAGGAATGGTGTCTTACGCGACAAAGCGTCGATGTCGCTCATCGTAAAGTCCACCTCCGCCTCCTGTGCCACTGCAAGGAGGTGGAGCACCGTATTCGTTGAAGCTCCCATGGCGATGTCAAGCGTCATGGCGTTTAGGAACGCCGTACGTGTGGCTATGGAGCGTGGCAATACGCTGTCATCGCCTTCGAAATAGTATTTGTTTGCATTTTCCACGATCTGGCGTGCAGCGGCTTTCATAAGCTCACGACGGTTGACATGTGTGGCGAGGATGGTGCCGTTGCCGGGCAGTGAGAGCCCGATAGCCTCCGTGAGGTTATTCATGGAGTTGGCGGTGAACATTCCGGAGCAGCATCCGCATCCTGGGCATGCGCGATTCTCCACCTCCGCCAGTTCTTCGTCGCTGACGGTCTTGTCTGCACCTTTTATCATGGCAGCTATGAGGTCGAGGTTCTCACCTTTGTAAACACCAGCCTCCATAGGCCCGCCGCTGACGAAGACGGCAGGAATGTTCAGTCGCATGGCAGCCATAAGCATACCGGGAGTAATCTTGTCACAGTTCGATATACATATCATGGCATCAGCCTTGTGGGCGTTGCACATATACTCTACTGAGTCGGCAATGATGTCGCGCGACGGCAAAGAGTACAGCATGCCGTCATGCCCCATGGCAATACCGTCGTCAATAGCTATCGTATTGAACTCTGCGGCGTAACACCCCATCTTCTCTATCTCCTCCTTGACAATCTGCCCTGCCTCATGAAGGTGGGTATGTCCTGGCACAAACTGTGTGAAAGAGTTGACTACGGCTATGATAGGTTTTCCAAACTGTTCACGCTTCATGCCGTTGGCTACCCATAATGCACGGGCACCAGCCATTCGGCGTCCTTCTGTACAAACAGAACTTCTCAAAGGATGTTTCATAAGTTATATTCTATTTTTTTCTTTTTACCTTTTCCTTTTTCTCTCTTCCTTTTCTTTCTCTTCCCTCCTTTTCTCTCTCTTCCTTTTCCCAGAGCCCTATATCCGTTGCGTCAGCATCGACACTATGGCTTCCATGTCACCTTAAGCGCAGGCCCTCTCCTTTACAAAATTTTTGCAAAGGTACTGAAAAATAATCAATATCCAAAAAATATGCAGGAAAAAGTGCCTTATACTATCATTTTTCTTAAAATTAACTTTTATTTCTTTAGAAATCCAATCTTTTCACATGAATAACTTTCAGTTTACAACATTAATGGGTTTTCCTTCAAGGAAACACCTTACGTTTTCTACAGCGATGTCCATCAGTCGGCGTCGTGACTCTATGGTGGACCATCCGATATGTGGAGTGATGATGGCGTTGGAAACAGCGAGGAGAGGATTGTGCGGAGACGGAGGTTCTGTTGACAGGACATCTGTGCAATACGCCTTCAGCCTCCCGGACTTCAGGGCTGTTGCTATGGCTTCCTCATCGGCAAGCCCTCCACGTCCGGTATTTATCACTATCGCCTCCGGCTTCATCACGGCTATCGCCTCAGCATTGATCATCTTCTCTGTCGTGGCGTTCAACGGACAATGATATGTCACGACATCAGAGAGACGGTAGAGGTCTGTCAGCGCACACGGCTCAATGAACTCCGGCAACTCGCTGCTCGTCTTGCTTGTAAAGGCGCAGACCCTCATTCCGAAGGCGTGGGCTATCCCAGCCACCTTCATGCCGATATTCCCCAGCCCTACAATGCCCATGGTGAGAGAGGAGAGCTCATGGAGTGGATAGTCGAGATAACACATGTCGGGAGAGGCACACCAACGCCCCTCATGGTTACGGGCGTTATAATACGCCACGTCGTTGACTACGTGTAACAAGTGTGCAAAGACTATCTGTGCCACGCTGTCAGTACTGTATGCCGGAATGTTCGTCACCACGATGCCATGCTCTGTGGCGTATGGGAGGTCCACGACGTTATATCCCGTAGCGAGCACACCGACATACCTTAGTTTCGGAAGTCTGCTGAGAACCTCCTTGTCAAGCACCACTTTATTCGTCATTACAAGGTCGCTGTGCTCACAGCGGCTCACGATGTCCTCAGGCATGGTACGGTCGTAATAATCTACATCGGCAAGGGCTTCGAGCGACTGCCAGAACTTTATGTCGTCACGCAGGAGCGTGAAAGCGTCGAGAACAGTAATCTTTGGTTTCATATTAAGTGTCAGTGATTAAGTGTCAGTGATTAAGTGTCGGTGATTAAGTGTCGGTGATTAAGTGTCGGTGATTAAGTGTC
>CALZUQ010000057.1 GCA_945829425.1 uncultured bacterium
AGGGTTTTGAGGAAAAAATTGAAAATTTATCCCGATTTTTACGCTTCTTTGACTTAGGTCAAGGGAAAAACAAAGCTACACATTAATATATAATATATAAAGGCAACGAACATGCGTTCCCACTCCCCTACTCCAAACACATTATTCAGCGAATTTATAGCCCCCAGCTAATAGAAAAAGCACACCACCGAAGGATTCCGATGGTGTGCTTAAGGTGTGAATTAATAGAACCCACCTTGAGTGTTTACGGCTTTTTTCGCCTGAGTAATTATTTCTTTATTACGATCTTCACTCCGTTGATGATGTATTTTCCTGTCGGGAGTGTTGACAGTTCAGCCTTGCTGTTGACTCTCTTCACGAGAACGCCGTTGTCAGTGTAGACGTTGCATCCCTCTTCAATGCTTGTCATGATGTTCTTGATAGCGGTACTTGTATTTGACGCTGTACCGTGTATCTCAAGGTCGTGAGCAGGCATAGTCTGTGGTATCTCGTCTGTCCAGCCGTCGAATGTCATGCCGTCGTCGAGAGTAGGAACATAGTTCTCGATGATGTCGCCATATCTTACTACTACAGTGTTTACGATGACGTCGTTGACGTAGTAAGTGATGGTGTACTTATTGAATGAGTAAACTGCCTCGTATTCTACGTTGTGGTCAGGAACAGTAGCGTCGACTGTCGGGTTCCAGTATTCGAATGTACGTCCCTCAAGCACCTTTGGTTCTGGAGCCACGATTTTTGCACCATATTCGAGAGTCTGTGTCTGGAATACCTTTCCAGCAATCTTGAATGTCACGGTGTACTTGTTTATCTGCCAGTTAGCCTTGAGAGTCGTGTTATCTGCCGGCATTGTCTCTGGAAGAGCCGGTGTCCAGCCGATGAAGGTATATCCCTTCTTTGTAGGAGCTGCCGGAGCTGTAATATCAGAAGCATAGTCCTGTGTGATAGAAGCGACAACAGAGCCACCGTCAGTATCGAATGTTATGGTGTACTGGTTGATTTCCCAGAGAGCTACGAATGTAAGGTCTTCAGCAGGAATTGTCTCTGGAACGTCAACTATCTCACCATTGATTGTCCAACCCTTGAAGGTGTAGCCCTTCTTTGTTGGTTCTTGAATATCGAGTTTGCTACCATATGCAGCAGATATTACTTCCAGTTCAACATCACCATCTTTAAAGGTTATTGTGTATTTATTTGCCTCCCACTGTGCAGTGAAAGTAACGTCCTTCTGTGAATTTGCCGGATCTTCGACATCTGACGACCAGCCATTGAACGTATGTCCTTCCTTCACTGGGTCTTTAGGATATGTCAATTCTTTACCATATTCAAGAACGTATGAATAATCGACCTCTCCGTTACCGAATATGAAGGTGATTTTCCTGTTGTTTGGAACCCATGTTCCTTTATAGGTAACGTCAAGTGCAGGAACTGTCTCATTAACCTCTGGATTCCATACTACGTGCATGTTTTCCTTCACTCCTGTTTCAGGGATTTTAATTGCGGAACCGTAGTCCTGTTTTTTTGAATAGAGAATCTTGTCTTCAAGAACGAATGTAACCAGATACTGGTTGATTGTCCACTGAGCCTTGACAGTTATATTATCTGCCGGCATTGTAGCTGGTATCTCCTTATCCCAGCCAGCGAAAGTATATCCTGTCTTTGTTGGATTTTCTGGTGCAGTAACGACAGTGTTGTAATCCTGAGTTATAGAAGCAACCTCTGAACCGCCGTCGGTTTCGAAGGTTATGGTGTACTGGTTGATTGTCCACTGAGCTTTGACAGTTATATTCTCTGCCGGCATTGTAGCTGGTATCTCCTTATCCCAGCCAGAGAAAGTATATCCTGTCTTTGTTGGGTCAGCAGGTTTTGTCACTTCTGAGTTGTAATCCTGATTTATAGGAGCAACCTCTGAACCGCCGTCGGTATCGAAGGTTATGGTGTACTTGTTAATTGTCCAGATAGCCTTGAGAGTAATATTCTCTGCCGGCATTGTAGCTGGTATCACCTGATCCCAGGCAGAGAAAGTATAGCCTGTCTTCGTTGGGTCAGCAGGTTTAGTCACTTCTGAGTTGTAGTCCTGTGTAATAGGAGCGATTTCCGAACCGCCGTCGGTATCGAAGGTTATGGTGTACTGGTTGATCTGCCACTTAGCGGTATAAGTCACACCATCAACAGGTACAGTAGCACCCTTCACAAATTTCGTCTCTCCATTATACCATCCGAGGAAAGTATAACCAGTCTTTGTTGGATCCGTCTCAGGAGCTGTTATTTCAGAAGCATAATCAAGATTACCTTCCTGAACTACATCTTCGCCATTCTTGAACAGCACAGGGTACTTAATAGCCTTGAAGTTCGCTGTCAAAGCTGTAGCGGCAGTCAATTCGAATGAGTAAGGATTAGCTGTGGAAACGGCAGTCTCTCCAGCTGTCCAGTTTACGAATTCATAACCAGCGACAGGAGTTGCTTTTGCTGTAATTGTAGTTCCGCTTTCTACTTCAGCTACAGAAGGTTCTATTGTTACAGAACCCATTTTCTCGTCAGCGGAAGTAGCTGAGACGCTGAAGACATTGTAAATATTTACATTTACTTGAAAATCATCTTGAGATACATTCGAAGGCTTACCATCAACGACATCTGTGATATTAACATTCCTAACATCAATTTTTGCATCAGCAGATAACTTTGCATTAGCATCTGCAGAAACATAAAAAGAAAGTAGAACTCCATTACCTGGGTCTATTGTATTTCCCCTCATATTTGACAATACCACATTTAAATTATTGCCAAATAATGATACATCAACAGAACCATTTTTGTAGGTACGCTCTAAAGTCAAAATCGTATATTCGTCATTATCTTCCATGACGTAATTCAGACCTTCGGGCAAATAAATCTCAAAATTTGTTCCTGCGACAGGCAATTCATTAGCCAAAGATATTTCCACTTTAGTCGTAGTTCCAGGCTTCAGTTTTATATCATTAATTGACAACACAGAACCTGCGAATGCCGAAGAAATGACAAATAAAGAAGCCATTAACAAGTAAAATTTTAATCTTTTCATGATTTCTTCAATATTATATTAATAATTAATGCTACATCTGTTGAAGTGATTTTCCCATCTGAATCCATATCCATAGCTTCCTCTATATAATTAGAAGTAGACATGTCTTTCTTCAAGATTTTGTATATCGTAAATGTCACATCTGTAGAGGTTATTTTACCATCATCATCAACATCACCGAGAGTATATTTTGCCTGTGTAAATGCTGTTGGTGAACTTGCTGTTCCTATCTGTCCGTCTGATGCGAATTCGACAGTTTCAGCAATTCTCTTTACTTGTTGCGTTGTCTTGTCATATACCTTAAAGGTAATCTTTTCACCTGACGCGGAGTTGCTTCTCACAAACATCCACAACCAGTTATACCCACCTTTGGAATCTCTTTTTGCTATGCCACGACATTCGTCACCGACAAATGCGGCAACTTCGTAGTTTTCGTCGGCAGTAACATCTGTCCCATTAATCTCCAGCTTTGCATACACAGACATCTGATACTGATAGTCAGGTGCGTTAACAGTCCATCCACTTTCTTGCGCATGTAGCATGGTTGTCATAGCGAAAAAGGCTATGAGGCAAAGAACGTTTTTCAGTTTTTTACACATAGTATTGCGTTTTATTGTTATTATTACTGTTTTACTCACTATTCCTTGAACTTTGTTCTTTGAAACTTTTCCGCATGACTATGATGACATGCAAAAAACGTATTGGCATAAACACCGCCACAAAGGTAAGAAATAATTGTCACAAATGACAAAGAAAATCGTAAAAATTTCACTTTTTTAAATAAAAATATTGCCACGAAGGGTTATAGAGGGTGAAAAAAAGGCGTTTCATCCTAATTATAATAAAAAGTAGGGAATATTATTTCAACCATACAGCTCGAATATATTTTTAAAAAAAAGGTTTTTCACGTTGTATTTCACGACAACTAAGACAACAAATACAACTTTTGAGGAGAGCATTGTGGATTTTTCATAAAAAATAGCGGAGGTGTTGAGGTTACGGGACGAAAACCTCACCTCCCAAGATGCGCCCTTTTGCCTCCCAAACTTCTCTGCAGAAAAATGGGAGGTACTTGGGAGGTACTTGGGAGGAACGTGGGAGGAACTTGGGAGGTACTTGGGAGACGATTTGAAAGCAAAAACCTTAACACCTTAACACCTTACTTTCACCTACAATCAAATATCATGCATCTGGGTTTTGGACATACCTGCACGTTCCTCTTGCCTTCACTCATCAAAAATTTGTTGAGTTAGCACGGAGATAGACTAACAATAGGAGAACAACGGGAAAACAACGGGAAAACGACAGGAAAACAACGGGAGCACGAAGAATAAAAATCTGCTTAACGAGAGTCTGAAAGAGTGACAAACGTAAAGAAATGTCAAAAGCAAAAAAAATCATAGATTTTCTTTGGACAATTTAAATCTTTTTTGTTCCTTTGCAGAAGTAACAAAGGTATATTCTTAAAAAAACAATCCAATAACAGTTATGAAGATCACTTTACGATTGATGCTACTATCCGTAGCAATGCTGTTGTTCGGTATTCATGCCAGGGCAGGCAGTATTGACGAGCAACATGCGAAGGCTAAAGCCTTGAGTTTTCTGAAAAGCATGAGAGTATCGCAGAGCGGCACGAGCCTTGTACGTGCTGTTACGCCGACGCAACTGAGTAGCACGCCTACGGGTGAGCCGGCTCTTTATGTTTTTAATGTCGGCACGAACGGAGGTTTTGTCATCGTCTCGGGTGACGACCGCACCCGTGAGATCCTGGGCTTTACCGACAGCGGCACATTTGATGCCCAGAAAGCTCCTCTCGCACTCCGTGAGATGCTGGCCATTTATTCCGCCCAAATCAGCAGGCTTGGGGCTACGGACGAGCAGCCCGACTCTATGGTGCTGGCTTCGAGAGCTATGAGCAGCACTAACGTCACGCTGTCTGACGTCACTCCCCTGCTCACCACGGCGTGGAATCAAGACTATCCCTACAACGCCTATTGCCCAACGCTGAATGACCAGACAGCTCTCACGGGATGTGTAGCGACTGCCATGGCACAGATAGCCTATTACCATAAATTCCCGACAGATAAAGTCCCCAGCCTATCGGCATATACCTCTGCGACGAACAAGATAAACGTCACTGCATGGGGTGCAACGACGTTCGATTGGGACAACATGATCGATAGTTATTCCGGTTCTTATACAGAAACACAGAAAGAGGCCGTTGCCACACTGATGCGCTATTGCGGTCAGGCGGCACAGATGGACTATGGATTCACGTCAGCAGCCTATAACGGTGATGCCCTTCTGGCGTTCACGGAAAAATTGGGCTATAATCCCTACACTGCAATCAGGTTTGCAACGGACTATAGTGCGGAAGCTTGGGAAGACCTTATATATACGGAGTTGAGTGAAAAACGTCCGGTTTTTTATGCTGCCCGTAACGGATCTGGAGGCAATGCAGGAGGCCATGCCTTCATTATTGACGGATATAAGACAGACGGAAACTATTTCCATGTCAACTGGGGATGGGGCGGTGAGTGCGACGGATATTTCAACCTCTTTGCCCTCGATTCTGATGCCGCTGAGGCTGCACCTTCAGAGAAGGGGTGGCACTATAGTATGCAGGCTCTCATAGGACTTAGTCCGAAGACCATGAACAGGCCAAATCTGACAAAGGATGAAACAGGCGCTTACCTTATCAACAATACTGATGACTGGGATGAACTCTCTGAAAATCTCGACATCTACAATGGCGGAACGTTCAAACTTACTGATGATATCAGAATCAGCACTGTGGTGGGGTCGGAGGACTTGGCATTCTCTGGCACCTTCGACGGCCAGGGACATGTCATTACCGTTGACATCAATGAAGCCGTGCAGGGCACTTCACCTTTTTGCAGAATAGAATCCGGATCAACCATCAAGGGGCTAAAGATAACGGGCACCGTTACTTCTACGGCATATCATGCTTCCGGATTAGTCGGTATCGTAAACAAAAACACCGATATGCCGCTTCAAATACTCGGTTGTGAGGTTGCCGTAACGATAAATGGCAATTCCTACTGTGGCGGATTTGTCGGACATGCCGGAGAATCGCAAGTCGTGTTCAGCGACTGTTTGTTCTCAGGAACATTAAACGGGTGCAGCAAGACAGGTTGGTTCCTCGGTTGGAAGGAACGGGCGTGTCATCCGGTTTTTTACAACTGCTTTGTCACGAGTGATTACACCACTGAATTCTCTAATACAGGTAATGGAGGAAGTTCATCCGATGCAACGTTCAACAACTGCTACAGTCTCTACTCCTACTATCGTAACCCTCAGGCTATTGTGCCATCTTCTAATAAGTTACAGGACGGAACAATTGCTCGTGCGTTGCAACAAGGTACACGCTCCTGGACTACAGGTCAGGTATGGGGACAGAAATTGGGCATTGACGAACATCCTGTGCTTACCAATGATGCCAACGATGGTGTGTATGAAGTAACTTTCATTTTTAATGGACAGACAGTAAAAACATTCACAAGCAACAGTCCTATCGGAGACAAAATGCCTACAGGCGAAAACCTGGGCTTGAAGAATGCCACTTTTACATATAATGGAGCCGCATTCGACGGCACAACAACATTCAGTAGCGACCCGACCATCATAGTGTCAGGAACCACAGCCTACACCATGACCATAGGTGCTACGGAGAATGGCAGCATCAACGTCAATGACAATACCACATTCTCAGGCACGCTGAAGAAGGTGACGGTTGTTCCTGCTGACGGCTATGTTGTGAGTGCTGTCAAGGTGACAGACGCAAACAATAACCTCCTGCCCGTGACCAAGGTTTCCAACACGGACAACGAATATGTATTCTCCTTCCCCAAGTCAAGTGTCACGGTAACCGCTGAGTTCGTTCCCGGACAGACAGCGGCTGTACGCTTTATCAACAACGGCATGACCCTGCCTGCCTCGTCTATTGAGGCCGACCAGTGCTGGACGGCTGACACTTGGACGATATGGGGTGGAAAATTTAATGGTGTTTATGATGTAAGGGTTGGTACACCCCCTGCTGATGACGTGAAACAACAATGGTACGAAGAAGGGTATGCTTTGACCAATAGTGCAGAGGACATGCAACCCGACGGTAAGCCTGTCACATGGGAGAATCATGCTTCCTCATTCAAATCTTTTGGCGACTACGATTACTTTTATGAATGTGGGGCTCCCAGAGGGAGATTAGGAGATTTCTATATCCGCCGTATTTTCACATTCAACACTGATAACGTACCCTCTAAGTTGTATTTGTCTTATGCACATCAAGATGCACCTGCTGAGTATTACATCAACGGAAAGCTTGTATATTCAGATAACAGAACAGAGTGGGAGGGCAGTGTACAATGGCACGACCCTCGCAGTGTAGCACTTTCTCCTGAAGATATAGCCCTCATCCATACCGATGGCACACCAAATGTCATGGCTGTTCACGTTTCTCATAATTATAGTTACGCTTATCATCTTGACTGTGGACTGTATGATCCCAGCGTTGTGAATTACGAAGTGACAGGAAAGAACACTGTACGGGCGAGACGAAACGCGTTTTTTGCTGGCGACATTGTCATACCAGAGACAGTGACACACAACGGAATGACATATACTGTCACAGAGCTGGCACCTAATGTTTTTGGAAACTGTACGGCTCTGAACTCAGTTGAATTACCTCCAACCATAACTCAAGTGCCCGATGATGCCTTCAATTTTAGCTACAGCATTGATTACGTGAAGAGTTACGTGCCTATATACAGAGAAAACCAGATAATGGCAGCACCTGTCGATGCCGTTGAATTTGAGGTGCCAATGAATATTGTTCAGATTTATAGAAACGCATTCAAGTTCACGGAAAAACTTACAAAACTCACCTTGCCACGCAAATTGTCATCAATAGGAGACAAAGCCTTTGTGGGCTGCAAGGCTCTCAGGGAATTATACATAAATAGCAAGGCTGTTCCTTCGACAGCATCTAACGCATTCGAGGGGATTGACAAGTCTGCCATCACGGTTTATGTCTATGAATCTTTACTTGAAGCCTTCAAGAATTCGTGGGGAGAGGAATTCACATACGTCACCATGCCCGACCCTCAACCTCTCACACTCAACATCAATGTCGAAACCCCTGGAACACTCGCAGAAAGAATCACCGTGGCATCTGAAGAGAAAGGCGGAATCTATTACGACGTGGTTGATCTTACCGTCACGGGAAGTATCAACGAAGACGATTTGGGCTTTATCGATGACGAAATAGACAAGAATCTTAAGAAACTTGACCTTGGGGACGTGGTTGTAGAAAATAACAGATTCCTTACTCATGGTTTAAGCGGTTGTGGATGCGAGACGCTTATTTTACCGAAAACACTGATTTCAATGCATCATTATCGTACTTTGTCAGACTGTGAAAATTTAAAGACCATCGAAATCCCCAATAGCGTCACAACAATTGAAGGTGACTTGCTTTACAATTGCAAATCACTGGAAACTGTCACAGGAGGTGATGGCATTACAAAGTTGTCAGATTACCTCCATGTTTGCGAAGCTTGCCCTAACCTGAAATCTCCTGTCATCCTCAATAACTTCTTCTGCCGTTTGCCGATCAACACAGAAGGGGCATACGAAGTGCCTGGCCATGTAACTGTACTGGGTTATTCCTGTATGGAGAACGTTAAAGGGTTAACGTCACTTACACTGCCCGAAAGCATCACCACCATCCGTAGATATGCAGTGTCTCAGAATAAAAACTTGAAAGACATTTATTTCCATGCAGTCGATTTGCCAGTGACAGATAGTTGGGCATTCTATGACTTCAACAAGGCAAGTTGTACACTCCATGTCTATGAAGAAATGGTTGATGTGTTCAAGAACAGCAGCGTTTGGAAGGATTTCAATATTGTGGGCGACCTTGGTGCTATGCCTGTTCAAATCCCAATGAATGAATCAGACTATGCTGACCTTTGTGCCATCTACAACAAATTGGGTGGCAGCAAATGGAAGAGCAAGTGGATCATCGAGAAGAATGTTCAGGCTTCAGCAAGATGGAGTGGCGTCACCTTCGATGAGGAGGGTTATGTAACCGAAATCAACCTTAGTGGAAACGGATTGAGCGGAGATATTACCTCACTGACATTCACCGGTCTCACCCGTCTGACCTCAATTAACCTGAGCCGTAACACCATCACCGGCGACGTGATGCCACTCAAGGGCACACTGCCAAGCGGATGCAATATCAACGTGCTGGAGCAGGACTTGGGCTTCATCGGTGAGCATACGCTCTATGAACTCCTTGATTACGAAGGCTTGCCAAGCATAGCCTACTACAACAACGGTTCCTTGGCTTACGGCCTTATAGGAGTAGGAGGTCAATGCAAGTTCACTCATGAAGGAACAGATGATAACCCACAATGGGAATGTAAGATAGAGCTTAGCGGAAATGCGGTAAGCAACATTCCGTTCCGCAGGCCTTCGCCAACCACACTGGAATGCACTTATCCTCACCGCTTCACCTTCACATATAAATATAATATGGGTGACGCGAACATGGATGACGCTATCAACGTGCTTGACCTGCAGACCACGCTCAACTACTCCAACAACCAGGGAGGCGGTCTATTCAACTTCTATGCAGCCGACACCTACGGTCCTGATGACGACATCAACGTTCAGGACATCGTGGCTACTGTCAACATCCTGTTGGCACAGGAAAGCAACCAGGAAGCTGCCGCAAGGGCTTTCTTTGGTGCTGCGACAGAAACGGAAGCATGTGTCAGCGTGGAAGACGGCAAGCTTGTCCTCTACACCACCAAGCCGGTGGCTGCCCTCGACCTGCACATAGCAGGCATAGAGCCGCAGCACCTGACATGGAACACCGAGGACATGGGCTTCGCCACTGCAACAGCGGCACAGCAGAACGGCACACATGCCATTATCTACTCTCTGATGCCACGTGAGATAGAGACCGGCAGGACAGTGCTCGCCACATTCGATGCCGAGGCAGCTCCCCGCATATCATCTGCAACGCTCAGCGACAGCAAGGCACGTGCTATCACTGTCGGCAACTACGTTCCGACAGGCATAAGCGGCATATATGACACGACAGCGACAAGATGGAGTGTCACCGATGTTTCCGGCTCGACATTAATCACCGGTTCTAACGCTACAGAAGCAGACATATTGAAGAGAGTCAGAGAGAAACGCCTCAACGGAGTGCTCATCATCAATATGGACGGTGCGAAGCGTAAGATTGTGATTAAGTAACGTATTCATTTCACACACATAACAAGATAAATATTATGAAAAAGATAATGATGTTCCTTACGCTACTGCTCTCCACACTGGGAGCAGTAGCCCAGGTTCAAAACACTGTCTCTATAGGCACTGCTGAGATGGAATATCTCTCGCTGGGTGAGTCAGTGGGTCTTCCCGTGACGATGAACAATACGGATGACATCGTGGCTGTGGAACTGACCGTACAGTTGGCAAAAGGTAGCAGCATAAATGCCGGCGGTTGTCAGCTCACCGCTGCACGAGCCGACGGTCATCAGATAAGTGCCGCCTGTATCGACCAGGGTAATAATATATATAAGGTGACGGCCTTTTCCGCCTCAAACAAGCCATTCAAGGGCAATAGCGGTCAGATCATGACACTCGATGTTGTGACATCGCCGAACTGGCTTGACGGACGCACATACTCAGTTACTGTCACGAAAGCCTTGTTATGTAAGAGCAATGGCGACAACGTATGTACAAAATTTCAGAGCGGAGCTGTGGTGGTTCCTATCATGCCACATGCTGACATTTCATTAGATGTCACAGGCATAGTAACAACGGTGAAGAAGGAGTCAACAGGCAGCTACAGCCTCAACATCACCAACAACGGCAATGCTTCCACGGGAGCAATATCATTGCAGTTGCCTAAGTGGATGTCTCTCCAGAGTGCTCTTATGCCGATAGCTCCTGGAGAGACAGCTACGGCAGTAATCTCCATGTCGCCAGCAGGCGAGGCAAACACTATATGTAAAGGATATATCGGAGTGAATATTGAGAAAGGCAACGACAAGGTCCTGCCTTATAACGTCACTGTCGTTTCAGACGAAAAGGGAACGATAAACTTCTCCGTATGTGACGAATATACATATTATGATGCCAGTGCTCCAAAGGTAAAGAACGCTACTATCGAGGTAAGGAACAGTGCCACTAACGAGATAGTGGAAACGCTCAACACCGGCGAGGAAGGCACTGCCAGCATCACCCTGAATGAGGGCTACTACAGTTACACGGTAACTGCTGAAAATCACGAAACCTATAACAATAATATCCTCGTATATCCCGGACAGACCATTGACCGCACCGTGAACCTCAGCCTTGGCGACGGCATAAAGATAGAATACAAGGTCGTTGAGACAAAGGAAAAGGACGGTTATGAGATTGTGACCGAGGCAACGCTTGAAGTCGCAGTCCCTGCTCCGCAGGTTACTTTATCCGCTCCCGGACGAGTTAAGATGAGTGATGTAGCTGTCGGCGAGTCTATTGACATACAGGTGACACTGACCAACCGTGGACTTATCATGGCACATGACGTGACTCTCAAGGTTCCAAGCATCTACGGCTTTAAATGGGAGGCTTTAACGCCGATAGTCTTCGACCTCAGGCCTCAAGAAACGCAATTTGTCACCATACGCTACACACGTGAGAAAGAAAGCGACGGATGTACCATTACATGGGAAGCCAAATATTCATGGAAATGTGGTGACAACTCGAAATATCGAGATTGCAAGGCGTTCACTTCTATTGGCGACAACTGCAGGCCATGTCTGCCGTGTGAATGTATTGTCGTGACCCCATTCAATGACGAAGATGTTGTCGTCACCGTAAAGATGCAGTTCAACCAACAGCTCACACTCACCCGCCAGGCTTTCGAGGGTACTCTGACGATAGAGAACGGCAGCAACAAGTCTATGGACGACATCCTGCTGACGCTCACAGAGAAGATGCCTAATGGAGACTTGGCTACCGACAAGGAGTTTGATATCAGCTATACTGAGTTTACTGGATTCACGGGCAATAAGGACAAAGGTCCTTGGACATTGGGGTCAGGAGAAACAGGTGTTCTGAAGGTGAAATTCATACCCACAAAGTATGCTGCGCCGATAGCACCGTTAGATTATCTTTTCGGCGGAAGCCTCACCTTCTCTGTTGACGGTAAGGAGCGACATGCCGACCTTGCAGAGCAGGTAATGACAGTAAAACCGTCACCAGAACTCAATCTCGACTATTTCCTGCAGCGTGACGTCATTTCTGACGACCCAATTACAACGGCTGTGAAAGAGGAGGCAGAGGAAGCTGAATTTGCTCTCCTCATCAGGAACATAGGCTATGGCGATGCCGAAGACGTCAAGATGATTACGGCACAGCCGGAAATTATTGAAAATGAAGCGAACCTTCTCATTGAATACAGCATAACATCGTCACAGCTCAACGGACAGGAGAAGACGCTCGCCTTTGGCAAGAGCGTGACAACCGATTTCGGCACTCTGCCGGCTCAGGGTCATGCCTACGCACAGTGGTGGATGACGTCCAGCCTGATGGGACATTTCATAGACTACGATGTGAAATATACACAGCTCACCATGAGCAGCAACCCGAATCTCTCATTGATCAACGAAGTGAAGATTCACGAACTCATCAGAAGCGTGGTCGTTGAAGGCAATGCCAATGCCGACTATGCCTTTGCTGTAAATGAGGTGGAGGACGAGCAGAACCTGCCCGACAAGCTCTATCTTGTCGATGGCACTACGGCACCAATAAACATCGGTGCGGCTACGACAGCAGGCAAGGCAGACAATGTTTACACCCTTACACTTGAGGCTGGCAGCAAAGGCTGGACATACGCCAAGACTGCCGACCCGACAAACGGGGAGTCAACACTCGTGGAGGTGACGCGTGAGGACGGCTCTGTTGTGCCGTTACGCAACATTTGGCAGACATGGGCTACGCTGGTGGACAGGAAGCGTCCGACACACGAGAACCTCATACACATCATCGACAACTGCCCGAGCGGTTCAACCACTTATACTTTGCGCTTTGAGCCCAAGCCGGAGGCTACGCTCAACATCATTTCCGTGAAACTGAACGGAGTGGAGACGGGCAGCGACATCAGCGTGAGCAATACCGAGGTACAGTCGGTGGAACTGAATTTCACTCGTGACATCATGGAGGTGAAGCCTAAGGCTCTCTCTCTCGTAAATCAAGGCGAGGTGGTGGATATGACCAATGTCACTTGGAGCTTTGAGGGCAAGAAACTTACTGTCGACCTGAGCCGTGTGCCACACAACGACGGTTTCTTCTGCCTCACAGTAAATACAGCGCTGATAACAGACGTAAACGGTAAGGTAGGTATGACGGCATCTCCGATTTCATGGATTGAACAGACCAATAAACCTGTGGATCTGACCCTCGCTTTCAACTATCCTGAAGCAGCTCAGGTAAAGGTTCTGGCATTGGAATATCAGAACGAGAAGACCGAGTATGACACTCCACAGACACCTGAGGCATCCTACCCATACGGCACGACGCTGACACTGAAGGTTGAGCCGAACTACGGCTTTATCTTCAACCGCTGGAGCATAGACGGCAAGATACTTTCTACCGAAGATACTTACGAGTACTACCTCTCGGCCGACAAAGAGCTGAAACTCTTCTTCGACCGCCAGCCGTTCAACCTCAGCGTGAGCAATATCGTGGACGGAAGCCTGATAGGTGACGACACGGAATCGTTCACTGTCGGAGGCACTGTGACAGGTGGCGGAACAGGTATATATGAATATGGGGAAGAGATTACGCTGACTGCCGTGCCTGAAGCATGCCACAAATTTGTGGGATGGTATACCGACGCTACGACATCTTCTGTAAAGGCTTATACCTCTTCACGTGTTGCCAGCATGAACGGCTATGAACTGTTGAGCACTGATCCTACATATACATATACTGTTGAGGGAGCGAAGAGCCTCTATCCTGTCTTCCACCGCCTGGGTGATGTCAATGGCGACAAGATGTTCACCATAGCCGATCTGGTATGCCTGACGAATCATCTCAACGGCAATACTCCAGCCAACTTCGTGGCTGAGGAAGCTGACGCAAACAACGACGGAAAGATAACCGCCGAGGATGTCAGCGTGATTGCCGCCTCTCCTCTGTTGACAACGTCCAAGGAGTATGACGGCGAGGTGCTGTCTGTACCAAATGTGAAGGTTGCTCCGGGCAGCACGTCGAATATCGTTGTATATTATGACCTCGACGGCGAGGACTATACCGCATATCAGTTTGACATAGCCTATCCGGAAGGCATAGGCACTGTAAACGGTAAGGACGGCAAGCCGGGATATGTGACGAGCGAGGTATATGATGACGGACAGCAGGTCAGCTCAGATGTCAGCGTCAAGGGACAGGACAGGTTCCAATGCTACTCTGCGAGCAGCAACGCTCTCAAGACAAAGAGCGGCATACTCCTCACACTGCCTATTGCTGCACAAAGCTCAATGGCAAACGGAGTATATGAGGCGACCATCTCTCCTGCAGAGTTCGTAAAGACCGATGCTACGGCATACCGACCAAAGCCTGTAACCTTCTACATCACCGTTCATGACGTTGTAACGAACAGCAAGGACATGGTAGAGGGCTGGAACTGGGTTTCTACGAACATTCCTACGGAAGCCGTGCCTTTCATAGAAGGCATAAAGACAGATGTCAACCGCATCGTGAGCCAGACGGAAGAGCTTTACAACGACGAGACACTGGGCATGGTAGGCAACCTGAGTACCATCGACGTCACGACAGCTTACAAGATACAGACGAAAGCGGCTGTAGCACTCCAGCAACGGGGAATACCGGAGCATCCGTCGATAACCGCCGTAAATATTTATTCGGGTTACAACTGGATAGGATATATTCCTGCCACGGACCTCCCTGTCTCTGCCGCGCTGAGAAGTCTTGACGCTGCCAAGGGCGACAGGCTGATAAGCCAGACGAGCTTCGCCGTCTATGGCGATAAAGGTTGGGAAGGAGACCTGACAACGATGACTGCCGGCGAGGGGTATATGTATCACCGTACAGGGGCTGCCACGACATTCTGTTATTCCACAGAAGCCGTAGAGCCAGAGGATGTGGTACTTCCGGTACGTCATGCGAAGAGTGTGCTTCCATGGACATGCGACATCCACAAATATCCTGATGTTACCACTATCATCGCCAAGCTATATATGTCAGATGAGCCAGTAGAGCAAGGCAGATATACCGTGGGTGCTTTCTGCGGAGAGGAATGTCGAGGCATCGGCAGTGTGGTAGGTGAGAAACTCTTCATCACCGTGCATGGAACCGTAAAGGACCAAGAGACCATCACCTTCCGTGCCTACGACGAGACTTCTGGTGAGACCCTGCACGTCGGCGAGACTATTGTATTCTTTGGACAGAGTCTTGGCAATCTTGACTGTCCGATGAAGCTTAATGCCCAGGGTACTCCTACCGGAATAACCGGCATCTCTACGATGTCCGATGTCCGCACCATCCACTCCACAGGCGGCAACCGTCTCAGCCGTCTGCAGCGAGGTGTGAATATCGTAACAAAGACTGACGGCACAACAGTGAAGATCGTTGTTGAATAAAAAAGACCTGAAAAAACGAGGACGCCCTCATCAATCGATGAAGGTGTCCTCGATTTTTTATGGGTTCACGGACGTGTCAATTATTTCCTCAACGGTATGACAGAACCTGTCTCTCAATCCGTTATAATTCGTCACACGCAACCATCTCCACACCTCGATACACCACATAGACCTTGTGAAGAGTGGTATGTGCTATGTTGTCATTCACGTTCACCGTCTCGGCATAGCGGCATACTTGTGCTTTTGCCTGTTCTATGGCAGCGTTTACTTCTGCTTCTGTTGCCTGACTCTTTAGATATTTCAGCTCGATGATATATGAGTGCTGCATATCTGCGAAAACCTCGCAACGAGGGCGGAGGAATACGTCGGCATAGCCGTTCTGGTTGTCAAGCTCGGAGATTGGGCGGTAGAAGCGGCACTGGCTTGTAAGGGCAAGGGTAAAGCCATGCACGAAAGCCTCACCTTTCTGACGGTCGCGCTGAGAGGCAAAGGTGTATATGCTGTCAGCGATAAACTGGAAGAAGGGTTTGAACTCACCACGGTATGCCATATTCTGCTCCTTCTTCCTGATGTCATAGCTGTCAAACGTCAAGTCGTTCTCTTTATATGTGTCAAGAAGATATGAAAAAATCTGCTCGCGCACAACCTCATTGGGAATGACAAATTTTATATCGCCCATGTCAGTACCGCCGATAGTCACCATACCGAAATAGTAAAGCAGGCTGAGGAAATTGTTGTTGTTGGCGATGTCATCTGCCGGAAATCCTTCCTTCAGTTCTCCGGTCACATAGCCTTCCGACACCAATGCCTGGATAATGGAGGCATCGTGGGCGAACTCCTTGTCCTTGCGGATGAGCATGCGGAGCTTCTCATAGTCAATGCGGATATTCTCCTCAAGCATTCTCTTGGGCAAACGGCACCTGTTGTCTATATATTTAAAAAGGAACGAGAGAACCATATTCGAGTTGTACATCGTTGTCTCACCGTAGGCATCTTCCGAAAAACAATAATTGTCATAATATGGCTTCATAATTTCGATAAGTTCATCTATGGTATGATTGAACTTATAATGCTTACTATAATAAGTAAGCATTTCGCGCACCTCCTCTTCGGTGAATCCCACCATTTCGTTGAAGCCATAGTCGAGGGAGTAGTTGGTGCCGATATTGAATCCGCTGGTGAGGTCATCAAGGGTTACGGGACTGACACCGGTGATGAAGACACGCTCGATACTCGAATAAGTGCCCGCCTTGATCGTGTCGAAGAAAGTGCACAGGTAGCCAGTGCCGTGAGTCTCGCCACGATATTCTTCGAGACGGGCGGCATCGGAGAGAATATGATTGGTGAAGTGGTCATACTCATCAATGAAGAGATAGATCTTCTGCCCAGCTTCATTGCACACTTTATACAGTAAGTCAAGCTGCTTCACACATCCGTCCTCTTTAAGAAGATTTTCCTTAAGGTTGTTTGGCAGCAGACGGGAATACCTGTCGCAAAAGACTGTAAACTCTGTCCTGCAATGCGCATCCAACGCACTGCGGTAATTGCCCAAGTCGGCATTTACCACTGCAAAGTTGAGATATATTATGAGATACTTATTGTGATTAGGTGTCGGATGCTTGCCGATATACAGGTCACCATACAGTCTCTGAAACTTATCGGCAGCATTTATGTCGTAATAGTGGTGCAGCATAGACATGGTGAGACTCTTGCCGAAACGGCGGGGGCGGATGAAGAAAAAGTATCTGTTCGAATCTTCCACTTTTTCTATAAACCTTGTCTTATCGACATAATAATAGTTGTCTTCGCGCACAGCCACGAAGTTCATCATACCGTATGGTATGCGCTTTGCCGCTTCTATTACAGTTTTTTCGTCCATAACCATGATGCTTTATAAAATATGCGCTGCAAAATTACGATTTAAATTTCATATCTCCAAACTAATTGCGGTTTTTGTCACTTTTCACTGATAACTCTGTATACGGGGAGCATTAGAGTTTTAAAGGCAAAACTGCGCATTTACATACCGTGTCAACATCTTCAAGCTACATAAAAAAGTATGTCAACATAAATGGCAAAGTATCTAAAGATAAATGGCAAAGTATCTAAAGATAAATGGCAAAGTATGTTTAGAGCGTTCATCTACGACAACAATGACAACAGAGACAACCTGTTGTACGAGACAATATAAACGTTATTGCAAGGTAACGGGTAACAGGTAACGCTCACGGCTTTCTTTTCTGTGTCATCTGTGTCTTCCGTGGATGAGTTTTTCCACGGAGCACAAACACACAAAAGCATACTGTCGAAAGGCGGTTTTAATGTCATTAACATGAGCCGAGCAAAAGACCCTTGTTTGTCTTATATGAGTCCTAAATGCCTCCTAATTGAGTCTTATTAGAAATCACGTTGGTTTTTGTCAAACAGACATCGTTTTCACGCCATAGATGCCACCTTGGATTTTTTTGTTGGAAGTTGTACAGAAAAAGGCAAGAATATGACGCAGGCGTTACCTGTTACCCGTTACCTTGCAATTACAGAAATGTTTGTCACTGTTCGGCGCATTATCACTTTAGGTAGGTTCTATTCATTTGCTTTGACATAATAATTGAACCAGCCAAATTCTGTAGTTTGGCAGGGTTCCGTTTGGTAGTTTGCATTGGAGCTGAGATGATGAAGTTCATGAAAGCGAGCCACGACTTTGTCGTTGTACGGTTAACTCTTGAAATGAAATGTATGGTCATTTTTAAGTTAATTCACGTACGAATACGGTCATTTCAAACATTTTTACCTACAAACATAAAAATATCTGTAAATCTTTATTGTAGTTAGGAATAATTTACGTACCTTTGTACAGCAATTATTGTGATTTGTCCATAGCAATCTATTTACCCAACGACCAGCTAACAGAAAAGAATAACACCACCAATCTGAGATTGAAAAAAAACGAAACAGAAAGAACAATCTGAGATGATCTAATGATAAATAGGATCAAAAAACATCCCAGAGAAATACAAGACATCCCAGAGAAAAAAATATCCCAGAAAAATACATCCAATAGAAACAAAATTATTATTAACAATTAAAATATCATGTTATGAAGAAGAAAAATTACATGTTGGCAGTTGCAGCCTTGGCATTTGCAGGGCTGAGTGCCACTGCTGCTGAAGCCTCCTTATCATCAGGCACCCCAACACAGCAGACGTCAAAAGCGAGTGAAGCATCTTCTGCCGCTTCTGTTGATATGTCGGAATGGAATTTCGACACAAAGAATCCTATTACAATTGATGGTGTATATTACTATCTTGACAAGACCAATGGCATTGCAGAGTGTGCAGGTATAGTTAAAATCAATACGATAACGGATTTTAAGGTTCCCGCCACAATTACTGTTGACAATGTTGATTATACTGTTGTGTCGCTGAGTAAAAAAAGTAACAGGTATAATTATGATGACAGTGTAAAGACCGTGTCTCTTCCAAACACCTTGCAGAGAATCTGTGAGTATGCATTTTCTTCCTACCGCAAAATCACTTCGCTGACCATTCCGGAGAGCGTCACGGAAGTTGGGAAAAATATATTTAATGACTGTAGTCAGCTTAAGTATTTACATCTATTATCGAAGACTCCTCCTACATGTCTCGGGTCTTTATCTGGTCCC
>CALZUQ010000058.1 GCA_945829425.1 uncultured bacterium
ACATTATATAATACGCGCGCGATACAGAAGTTCTTTTTCCTGCCGTGACAGAGACTCCCTGCACCCTAATCTGGCCTTCATTTTTTTCAAGATACTGTGATAACCCAGGTGTTAAGGTGTTAAGGTGTCAAGGTTTTTTCATCCATTATGTCCGTGGGAGGGGATTAACCCGCCATAAGCCTGAAGGGGTGATGAGCCCCTCTGGCTATACTATCGGCAAGCTGATACCCATAATCTTCTGATATATCTCCAAGGCATAGACATCTGTCATGCCTGAGATATAGTCAATGACGGCAAGAATGCGCGTCTCAAGATTTGGAGAATGAATATCGTATTGTGAAGAGACGCGCCTGATGAGCTGCTGTGAGTAGAAACGGTCGGGATATACCACGGCTTCGATAAGTTTCTCAAGAAGGGTGTCCATAATGGTGAAACCCGACAGTTCTATGTCGAGTACAGGCTTGCTGTTGTATATGCGTGCCAAAGAGACTTTCTGACAAGCACGGTATGCCTCAAGCTCATACTCTGGGATATAGTCTATGAGACTGCCGTCCATAGTGCCTTGGAGGATGCTCTCCTCATGGTCGATGAATGCCTTGGCACAGAGGTTCTCCAGTTTTCCTATGGCACAGGCTCTCATATATATTATCTTCTCGTTGTCGTCGGTAATGCCTTCATCGAAGATGCGCTGCTCAATGTTTTTCTGCATCTCGGGCGTGAAGAAGCGGAGAAGCAAGGCCGCCGTCTCGTCGTAAGAGAGGATTTTCAGCTTATGGGCGTCTTCAATGTCCATAATCTCATAGCAAATATCGTCGGCAGCCTCTACGAGGAAGACGAGGGGGTGGCGTGCAAAGCACATCTTGCCGTTGATGTCGGGAAGGCGCGGAATGCCGAGCTTGTCGGCAATGCGGAGGTAGAGGTGACGGTCGTCACGGAAGAAGCCGAACTTGCCTTTTTTCCTGTTTCCGCCACTCTCGTTAGGATATTTCACAATGGAGGCGAGGGTAGGATATGTCATGACGAAGCCTCCGTCACGACGACCGCAGAAACGGTGTGCAAGGAGGCGGAAGGCGTTGGCGTTGCCTTCAAAATGCGTTATGTCGTCCCACAAAGCTTCTGATACCTCACTGCGCAGGGAGGCTCCCTTCCCTTCGGTGAAGAACGTCTGGATAGCTTTCTCGCCGGAATGTCCGAAGGGTGGATTGCCAAGGTCGTGGGCGAGACATGCCGTAGAGACTATGGTGCCTATCTCCTGGAACAGTCCTCCTGCCAGCTCGGGACGGCGTAGTGTCAGCTCACGCGCCACGTCATTGCCGAGCGACATGCCTACGCTTGCCACCTCAAGGCTGTGGGTGAGACGGTTATGTACGAAGATGCTTCCCGGAAGGGGGAAGACCTGTGTCTTGTTCTGCATACGCCGGAACGGGGCAGAGAAGATAAGACGGTCATAGTCACGCTTGAACTCTGAGCGGTCGTCGTGACGTTCTATATGCCGGGACTCCTGTCCGAGGCGGGTGGTGGATATAAGTTGTTGCCAATTCATGTCTTTATGTTTTTTAAACCTTGACCTTAACCTTGACCTTAACCTTAACTTTGAGATAATATTAACGGCAAGGATTATCTGTAGGACTCATAGTATTATCTTAGAGCATAAAGGGTTTGGTTGCGATAATCAAAACTCTTCATTATGCAAAAGTAACGTAAAATTCTATAACAAACAAACTTTTTTTCATGAAACAGTGGTTTTTGTGAATAGAAATGAGTATTTTTGCATGTTGTTATGAAATTTTTTAAGATTACCACATGGAAATAAAGATAATAAACCGAGGTCACCAGCCTCTGCCGTCATACGCTACAGAGCAAAGCGCAGGAATGGACCTTAGAGCGAATATCGACGCACCAATAATCCTACGCCCTATGCAGCGCACGATAGTAAAGACAGGACTGTTCATGGCTCTCCCTCCTGGCTATGAGGCACAGGTGAGGCCGCGCTCGGGCTTGGCATTGAAACATGGCATTACGGTGCTGAACTCTCCCGGAACCATTGACGCTGACTACCGTGGGGAAATCGGTGTGCTGCTGATAAACCTGGGCGACAAGGACTTTGTCATAAACGACGGCGAGCGTATAGCACAAATGGTGATAGCACGCCATGAGACAGCGGTATTCCACACTGTGGAGGAGCTTGACGAGACAGAAAGGGGCGAAGGAGGTTACGGACATACCGGAGTGAAATAACAGCCACCGCCAGAAACAAAAATGGCGAAGGCGTTTTTTGAACATCACTTAGCTCATCATATACAGGAAACAACAAAGAGGCGGAAGGAAGCCGCCATATACCATGCCAAAGAAGAAAAATATTTTTCTTATGATTCTCTCTGCCACGATATGTACGTTATGGTGGCAGACTCTCTATGCGGAAGACACCACACCGGATGACAGCCTACAGGTGAAAGACGGCACAGCCGCCGACAGCCTCCAGACGGAAAGTACTATGCCTGCCGACAGCCTGCGTATGGAAGACGAGATGTCGAAGGTGGTGGTGACATCAGACAACGACACCATACGCATGGAGGACATATTGTCAGACAAAGAGACAAGATACTCCTCTCTCTTCCATAAAGCAATAGCGGAGTTTATTGCAGGAAAAAACGAGGAGGCGTTCACGATGCTGAACGCATGTGTCGCGGAAGACTCTACAGCATCGGAGGCGTTCTTCTACCTTTCGAAATATTACGAGGCGAAAGGTGAGGACTCCCTCGCCACGGCGATGATGGTGCGTGCCGCAGAACTGCAGCCGGAGAACGTGACATACAAAGAGGCCCTCATACCTCATTACCTCATTACGAACGACCTGCAACGCGCCATTGACACCATAGAGGACATCGTGGAGGAAGACCCTGAGCGGACGGACATGCTGGAGGTGCTCCTGAAGCTTTACAGCCACACCAAGGACAACAAGAAATGTCTGGAGACCCTGGAGCGCATAGAGTTGCAGGAAGGACCTGACGAGCGCATATCCATGACAAAGGTGCAGCTGTACAGCAGCATGGGCGAGGAGAAGAAAGCACGGAAGGAGATGGACGCTCTTGTAAAAAACAACCCGCTCGACCTGAACTTCAGGGTGATGAGGGGAAACTGGCTGCTGCAACAAGGCAATAGCGATGAGGCGTTGGAAGACTTTGAGGCGGTGATGAAGGAAGAGCCGGACAACGAGAACGCGATAATGTCGATGATGGACTATCACCGCAGCAACGGCAACGACTCGATAGCTGAGACATACCGTGACCGACTGCTGCTGAGCCCGAAGACACAACAGGACACGAAACTGCTGATACTCAAGCAGGTGATAAGAGCCAAGGAGCAGGAGACATCAGACTCTACGGAGGTACTGAGACTCTTCGACCGCATTCTGGAGGAGAAACAGCCGGACACCAACATCCTGGAGATGAAGATAGCATATATGCAGCTGAAGGAAATGCCCGATGAGGAGATAAAGAAAGCACTGAAGAAAATGCTGGAGGAAAACCCGGGGAGCGCATCGGCACGTTACCAGCTGATACTCCACGCATGGCGTGAGGGCAAGCCGGAGGAGATGATAGCTCTCGCCAAGCCCGCCTTGGAGTATAACCCGGAGGTCTGCGGCTTCAGACACCTCCTCGCCACGGCGTATTTCCTGACAGACGACGTGCAGCAATGTGTGAAGACACTGGAGGAGGCGACGAAGATAATAAACGAGAACGAGGAGAAGGACCTCGCAGTAGAGATATACTCACTTCTCGGAGACGCACTGCATAAAGCGGGAGAGAAGGAGAAGGCGTTCGAGGCTTATGAGAACTGTCTGCGCCTGAACCCGGAGAAAATCTCCTGCCTGAACAACTACGCCTACTACCTCTCCGTGGAGAAGCAGGAGCTCGACAAAGCTGCAGCGATGAGTCTGAAGACGATAAAGGCTGAGCCGGACAACGCGACATACCTCGACACATACGCATGGATAATGTACCAGCTTGAAAGGTATGAAGAGGCGAGGACATATATAGACCTCGCAATGAAATATATCGACGAGGAGGAAAAGGACGACCCGGAAAGCGAGATAGTAAAACACCAGAAGGCGATATACCTGAAAGTGGGAGCTGTGGACACTAAGGAATGACAAGAAAAGAACGTGGGGGCAATATCGGCTACCGACAATGACAAGAATAGAAAACGATGATGAAGAATATAGGAAAGATACTGTTTTTAACTTTATGCCTCGCCCTGACAGGCTGTGGCAGCCAGAAGAAAGCCGCCGAAACGATAGTTACGGAAAAAGAGACAACGGCAACGGCGGGAAAAGAGACAACGAAGAAAGAGTCTGAGGGACAGAAAAGGCAGGAGATAACCGTAGAACGCTTTGTCTCCGACCTCAGCGTCTCTGTCACCATGGACTCGAACAAATATTCGCTGGGAGGCAAAATCAGCATGAAACGCGGAGAGGTGATGAGGATAAACCTTACGTTCATGGGATTCGTGGAAGTAGGCATACTGGAATTTACTCCGGAGAATATCCTCATAGTAAACCGTATAGAGAAGGAATACACCCGCATGCCTTACGACGCTTTCGACGCTTTGCGCAAGAACAACATAACATACGCCAACATGGAGTATCTCGCATGGCAGAAGCTTTACAACACCACGTCCGACGACATGCAAGAACTGGACAAAGCCATAGAAAACCTTATAAACACGAACCTCAAAGGCGGGAAAAACGTGAAGGTGAGGATAAAGGTGGGAAAACTGGACACCTCACGCGACTTTGACACGCAGACGAAGCTGAAGTCTTCATATAAGGAGGTGGCTCCGGAACTGCTCATGGCACGCCTTATGTCGTTTGCCGGGAAATGACCGTTCCTGAGGTGAAGAGGAGGGAGAGAACATGAGAATGGCTGAGGAGGGAAGCCACCTGACAGATAACAACATAGCAGAAGAGAAAAGGAGCACTGCCATGCAGAGAATAATAACATTTATACTTCTTATGACTCTTTGTATTGCCGCACCAAGCCAGACGGGAAGCGGGACAAAGAAACGGTCTACGGCAAAAAAGACGGCGACAACGACGAAGAGAAACACGTCAACAGCGAAAAAAGGGTCGAAACAGAAGGCAACAAAG
The DNA here is from genome assembly GCA_945829425.1 of uncultured bacterium. Classification (GTDB taxonomy): domain Bacteria; phylum Bacteroidota; class Bacteroidia; order Bacteroidales; family Bacteroidaceae; genus Prevotella. The sequence continues at coordinate 5,150 of CALZUQ010000058.1, forward strand.
AAAACCGCCACAAAAACGAAGAAAGGAAAGGCGGCAGGAAAAGCCAAGACCCCTACCAACGCTTCCATACGTGGACTTGAAAGCAAACGAGCCGAGATACGCAAGAACATAAAGACGCAGGAAGCCGTACTGAAGAAAAACAAGGAGAGCGTGAAGAAAGGGTTGCAGAACCTCATGCTCCTGACCTCGGACATAGAGACGAGGAGAAAATCCATAGACAGCATAAACCACGACATAACGGGAATAGAAAAGAACATCGGCATCCTCGAAGGACAGCTCGCCACACTGAACCAACAACTTGCCGACAGGCAGAAAAGGTATGTCAAAGCCATGAGGTATATGAGCCGTCACAACACCATACAGGACCAGCTGATGTTCATATTCTCCGCTGAGTCGATGGCGCAGATGTACAGAAGAAGCCGCTTCGTAAGGGAATATGCGGCACATCAGAAAAAACAGGGCGAGCAGATAAAAGCGAAGCAGGAGCAGATAAGGGAGAAACAGGAAGCACTGCGCTCGGCAAAGGACGAAAAAGACGTGCTGCTGAAAAAAGGGCAGAAGGCTCATGCCGAACTCATGGGAAAGCAGACGGAGCAGCAGAACGCAGTAAAGAAACTGCAAAAGCAGCAGAAGACGATACAGAGCATCATAGACGAGCAGAAGAAGAAAGACGCAGAATTGAACAAACAGATTGAGAAGGAGATAGCAAAGGAGGTGGAACGCATAAGGAAACGTGCGGAAGAAGAGGCAAGGAGAAAAGCTGCGGAAGAAGAGGCAGCAAGGAAAAAAGCCGCAGAAGAAATGGCAAGGAAAAAAGCCGAAGCGGAAAGGAGAGCAGCGGAACAAGCCAGAAGAGTAGCGGCGGCAAAGGAAGCGGAGAGAAAGGCAAAGGCGGAAGCTGAGGCGGCAGCAAAGAAAAACGCTGCAGAGAGGAGGGCTGCGGAGCAGCGTGCCCGTGAGGCTGAAGCGGAACGTATTGCAGCAGAGAGGAAGGCTACGGTGGAGCGCGAACGCGACAACCGTGAGCTTGCCGAGGCGAAGAAGAAAAACGAGACACGCTTCACGCTTTCAGACAACGACCGCCTCGCAACAGGTGGCTTCGAGAAAAACAGGGGCAGGCTGCCTATGCCTGTAACAGGACCATACCGCATAGTGTCACACTTTGGACAGTATAGCGTGGAAGGCCTGCCAAATGTACATCTCGACAATAAAGGCATAAACATCATGGGCTCAGCAGGATGTGCGGCACGCTCGGTATTCGACGGAGAGGTGAGCGCGATATTCGGCTACGGCGGGCAGATGGTCGTCATGGTACGCCACGGGCAATATATCTCCGTATATTGCAACCTCTCGTCGGTAAGCGTAAGCCGAGGGCAGAAGGTCGCTGCACGCCAGACGTTAGGCATGGTGGGAAACGACAATATCCTGCAGTTCCAGCTGAGAAAGGGAAAGGCGAAGCTGAACCCGGAACAGTGGTTAGGGAGATGATATTTTCGCTTAAGGTGTACAGAGACCTTTAAGGTGGGTTCTATTAATTCCCACCGTCTAAATGTTATTAATTATGGGTTGACGTTTTGTCATCTTTCCGTTTCTCTCTGGCGCATACTGCCAGTTTTCTCAGTCACGATGCCCGCATCGCTCCTTCTAAAACTGACACTCTGCTCTCAGAGATAATTCGGAAATCTGACAAAGCGAATTAAAAGAACCCACCTTAAGGTATTTAGTCAAGGTCAAGGTCCCGCAACAACAAGAGATATTTCTCCAGGGCATCAGCTATCTCACTCCGACAGATATACTCGTCAGCGGAATGTGAGCGTGAAGAGTCGCCAGGACCGAGTTTCAGCGAGAGCCAAGGCATTAGAGCCTGGTCGGAGAGCGTAGGTGAACCGAAAGGGATCATGCCCATAGCGCGGCACCTCTCTACAAGAGGATGGTCAAGGGGTATATGTGAGGAGCGGAGGTGGAAAGAGCGGGCTTTGATGTCTGCCTTGACATTAGCCTTTATGATGTCGAAGATTTCTTCGTTGGTATAGAACTCATTGGAACGTATGTCAACCACCATACGGCATTCGTCGGGTATGACGTTATGCTGCGTACCGGCGTTTACCACTGTCAGAGTCATCTTCACAGCACCGAGGAAGGGCGAGACATGTTCGAAACGATAGTCGCGGAGCCACAGGATATCGTCGAGAGCGGTATATATGGCGTTGACACCTTCATTACGTGCAGCATGTCCTGAGACACCATGGGCTGTCATGTCTAAAACCATGAGGCCTTTTTCCGCCACTGCCGGCTGCATGTCGGTAGGCTCACCTACGACAGCCACGGTGTTCGCGTGCAGTTTGTCTGCCGGAGTGGAGAGAAGGTCGGGAAGGAGCGGTATGACACTGCGTATGCCTCCCGTGCCGGAGACCTCTTCTTCACACGACGCGAGGTAGAGGAGGTTATAGTCTCTCGGCTCTGAGGAAAGAATCCGGAATGCCTGAAGGAGAGTGACAAGACCACCGCCGCAGTCGTTACTGCCTATGCCGTAGAGCCGGTCGCCCTCAATGACGGCACGATAAGGCTCGCGGGTCCATGTGGCGACAGGACGTACGGTGTCTATATGGGCGTTGAGCATGACGGTGCGCCTGCGGCTGTCATAGCCGGGAGCTACGAGGAGGAGGTTGTTGCCGACACGCTGCGGCGAGAGGCTGCGGTGTTTCATCCATTGTTCCATTATGTCTGCCGCCAAGGTCTCCTCACGGCTTTTGCGGGGTGTCTCGATAAGCGACGAGAGCAGTGCGAGGGCTTCGTCGGTATATTTACTGATGTCTGTATTCATTATTCCGGGATTTTTCTAAACTCTTTTTTTGTTCTGACGTTTCGGATGGAATAGTCTTTTCCGAATTTCCTGCATGCAGGTGTGCGGAATTACAAGCAGGTGTATGAAAATTCTTTATACACGTACTTAAACTAAAACCGTTGCAAAGGTAGTGAAAAAAGTATGAAAATGTTACACAAAAAGAATTTTTTCACGCTTTCAGGGGACAGAAAGAAAAAAAACGGCGTTTTCTTTGGGTTTTTGTCTGTATTTTTTTGTACCTTTGCAGGTGGTTATAACACGGGCAGCAGCATGATCCTGATGCTCCCGACTAACAAAAGACAGTATGCAAACACTAAGTCATCTCTCAGTACTATTAGACCATCAGGCGAAGAAATACTCTGAGCGTACCGCGTTAGAGTATAAAGACTTCGGAGGTAAGGAGTGGAAAACCATCTCTTGGAACGACTTTGCACAACAGGCGAGGAGGACATCGAAAGCCATGCTCGCACTCGGCATAGGCATACAGGATAAAGTGGCTATCTTCTCACAGAACACCATACAGTATGTCTTCACCGACTTCGGAGCGTGGGGGATAAGAGCGTGTTCCGTGCCTTTCTACGCCACGACAAGCGAGGAAACCATAGCATTCATGGTGAACGATGCACAGATAAGGTTCATATTCTGCGGAGAACAGGAGCAGTATGACAAGGCAAGGAGGGTGCAACACCTATGCCAGACGCTGGAGCGCATCATTGTCTTTGACAAAAGGGTGATAATATCCACCCATGACCCTTCATCGATGTATTTCGACGATTTCCTCGCCATGGGAGACAACGGGAAATATGACGCTGCCCTGGAAAAACTGAAAAGCGAGGCGCAATGGGACGACTTGGCATGTATTCTATACACCTCTGGAACAACGGGAAACCCGAAGGGTGTGATGCTCTCGCAGGGTCAGTTCCATGCCGCTTTCAAAGACAACCACAAAGGTCTGGAACTGTCAGAGAAAGACCGCATACTCAATTTCCTGCCTTTCACACATATCTTCGAGAAGGGATGGGCACTGATGTGCCTGACAGAAGGTGCTACGCTTATCGTAAACACCAACCCTCATGAAGTGCAGGACTCTATGCGTGAGACACACCCTACGTGTATGTGTGCCGTGCCACGCTTTTGGGAGAAGGTTTACGCCGGAGTGACAGAAAAGATAGACAAGGCGTCACCTATGCAGCAGAAACTCTTCAGAAGGGCTTTGGAGATAGGACGTCGGCATAACATAGAATATCTCAGCCACGGCAAGAAGCCGCCTCTCGCACTGAGATTGGAATACAGCATGATGGACAAGCTGGTGTTCTCGCTCGTAAGGAAGCAGATAGGACTGGAGAACGCACATTTCTTCCCTACCGCAGGCTCTTTCGTATCGCCGGAGGTTGAGGAATTCGTACACTCCATAGGAATATTCATGATGGTAGGCTACGGACTTACGGAGTCTCTTGCCACGGTGAGCAACGACCATGTTGACAAACCGTACACAATAGGAAGCATAGGAAGACCGATAGAGAGCATAAACATAAAATTCTCGGAGGAAGGCGAGATACTCCTCAAAGGACCTACGATAACTAAGGGATACTACAACCGACCGGACCTTAACACCACAGCATTTACAGAAGACGGATATTTCAGAACAGGGGATGTGGGATATATGAAAGACGGCGAGATGTATATCACGGAACGTATCAAGGACCTGTACAAGACAAGCAACGGAAAGTATATAGCACCACAGTATGTGGAGTCGAAGATTCTCGTTGACAAATATGTGGAGCAGATAGCCGTGATAGCTGACCAGAGGAAATTCGTCTCGGCACTCATAGTGCCTACCTACGCACTCTTGGAGGAATACGCCAAGAGTAACGGCATAAAGTACGGAAGCAGGGAAGAGTTGGTGACGAACGAGAAGGTCATAGCCATGATAGCTGAAAGGATAAACACCCTGCAACAGTCGCTGGCGACATACGAGCAGATAAAACGCTTCACGCTGATGCCACAGGCATTCTCCATGGAGAAGGGGGAGATAACAAACACCCTGAAGATAAAACGTAACGTACTGAACAAACGCTATGCGGACATCATCGAGGCAATGTACGCAGAATAACTGTTTGCACAAAGAAAACTTATGATAACACAAGACCAATTGAAAGACGTGCTCGACAGAGCTGGCGCGCTTTACCGCTATCTCGACATAGAAAGAAAGAAAATGGAGTATGAGGAGGAGGACCTACGCACTCAGGCTCCTGACTTCTGGGATGACCCGGTACGGGCGCAGGAGCAGATGAAACTCGTAAAGGACATAAAACGCTGGATTGACGGATATAACGACGTGAGGACGGCTGCCGACGAACTGCAACTGGCTTTCGACTTCTACAAAGACGAACTGATAACAGAAGAGGAGGTGGACGAAGACTACCGTAAAGCCATTGAGGCGATAGAGTCGCTGGAGCTTCGCAACATGCTGAGGCAGAAGGAAGACCCTATGGACTGCGTGCTGAAGATAAACTCCGGAGCAGGAGGAACAGAGGCACAGGATTGGGCACAGATGCTTATGCGCATGTACCAGAGATGGGCGGAAAAGGGGGGATATAAGGTTACGATATCCGACCTGCAGGAAGGTGACGAGGCGGGAATAAAGTCTGTAACAATGGAGATAGAGGGAGGAGAATACGCCTACGGCTTCCTGAAGTCAGAGAACGGCGTACACCGTCTTGTGCGTGTATCGCCATACAACGCTCAAGGCAAGCGTATGACGAGTTTCGCCTCAGTATTCGTGACACCTCTTGTCGACGACACCATAGAGGTATATGTCGACCCGTCGAAAGTAAGCTGGGACACATTCCGCTCAAGTGGCGCAGGAGGTCAGAACGTCAACAAGGTGGAGACGGGCGTGAGACTAAGGTATATGTACACCGACCCTGACACCGGAGAGGAGGAAGAGATCCTCATAGCAAATACGGAGAGCAGAAAGCAGCAGCAGAACCGTGAGAACGCCATGCGACTGCTGAAGTCACAGCTCTACGACCGTGCCATGAAAAAACGTCTGGAGGCGCAGGCTGCCGTAGAGGCAAGCAAGCTGAAGATTGAGTGGGGAAGTCAGATACGCTCGTACGTCTTCGATGACAGAAGGGTGAAAGACCATCGCACAAACTACCAGACGGGAGATGTCGACGCCGTAATGGACGGAAAACTCGACGGCTTCATAAAGGCATATCTTATGGAGTTCCCCTCAGCTGAGCAATAACGGCCATTGACATGGCAAAGAAAAGAACCGCATAAGGAAGTATTCCGACATCACGAAGGTGACAGACGTCTACTGCAGAACGGGGACAAGGGAAAGGACTGCCTGCTGCGACAGTAAAAGAAAGAAATACCAAATCATTAACTACAGCCAGAGGAGAGGGACACTCTCGGAGGCAATAAAACTATATAACTATGTCTAAAAACAAAATCTCAAAGGAAACACGCCGTGCTCGCAGAGAAGCACGTGAGGAGGCACAGGCAAAGAATGTCATAAAATGGATTGCCGGCTCACTGCTCGTGCTGACACTTCTTTTAGTAGGATATTTCATGTTCTGCTTCTAAAAAGGGGTGACACGGCTTCCCGCACCACACCAAAAACTTGCGGGAGAGAAAAAGACATCAGACGGTTCTACAAACGGGAAGTAACGGAACACACCTATTGCAGAACATGCCTGATGTCTTTTGAAGGTGGGTTCTTATAATCAACATCATTGTGTAACAAACCTTGAAAACACCTTTTGAGATAAGGGAAAAGGAGAAAAACTTTACCGGTGGGACTATTGATTCTCACATGCAGGATAATGGCGGGGAGAAGGTTGCCACGCAGAAAAAGAGAAGAAAATGAGCGGTATAGAGACAGAGATAAAATTTGCGGTAAGGAAAGGCATGGGAACTCCATGGAGAGAGGATGCCGACTCCCACAGCGAGATAAGGCAAGGATATATACCTGCCGAGGGATGTACAGTACGCGTGAGACAACGGGACGACAAGGCGTACCTCACGATAAAAGAGCATAAAGGCGCAGGGGCACTGTCACGCTATGAGTTTGAGAAAGAGATAACCCCCGACGAGGCGCATCATCTCTTTACACTCTGTAAGGGCTTTGTAGAGAAGACACGCTATCTTGTGACGTACGCCGGCAGAGTGTTCGAGATTGACGAGTTTCACGGAGAAAACGAAGGACTCGTAGTGGCAGAACTGGAGTTGGAGTCAGAGGACGAGAAGTTTGACACTCCGCAGTATCTCGGACCGCGCGTCTCACACATACCTTATTATTATAACTCATACATCACCAAACACCCCTACCCCACCTGGAGGGAAAACGTTCCAGAGGAATACCGGTAAGGTGAGTTGAAAAACGCTACACCTAAAACAAGAAGAAACAGAAAAGACATGTATAACGTCAACGAGATACGCAACGATTTCCCCATACTGAGCCGTAAGGTTTACGGCAAGCCTCTGATATATCTTGACAATGCTGCGACGACACAGAAACCGAGAAGCGTTGTAGAGGCAATGACAGAGGAATACTATAATGTCAACGCAAACGTACATCGGGGAGTGCATTATCTCTCGCAACAGGCGACAGACCTGCACGAAGAGGCAAGAGAGACCGTAAGGAACTTCATAAACGCACACTCTACGAGCGAGGTGATATTCACACGTGGCACGACAGAGAGCGCAAACCTTATAGTGTCTTCGTTCACAGACGCATTCATGAACGAGGGCGACGAGGTCATCATATCAGCCATGGAACACCATTCGAACATCGTGCCATGGCAGCTGCAGGCAGCAAAACGGGGGATAGCGATAAAGGTGATTCCGATGAATGACGACGGCACACTGAATATTGAGGAATATGGGAAGCTTTTCTCTGAGAAAACAAAGATTGTCAGTGTGACACATGTCAGCAATGTTCTCGGAACGGTAAACCCTGTTGACGAGATAATACGTATAGCCCATGACCACGGAGTGCCGGTAATGATTGACGGAGCACAGTCAACACCTCATTTTACCGTTGATGTACAGGCTCTCGACTGTGAGTTCTTCACCTTCTCAGGACATAAAATCTACGGACCGACGGGAATAGGGGTGTTATACGGAAAAGAGGACTGGCTCGACAGGCTTCCACCATATCAGGGCGGCGGAGAGATGATAGAAAGCGTGACATTCGAGAAGACAGTCTTTGAACGTCTGCCATTCAAATTCGAAGCAGGAACACCGGACTATGTCGCCACACACGGGCTGGCAAAAGCACTGGAATACGTCACAGCCATAGGCATGGAGAATATCACACGGCATGAGAAGGAACTGACACGCTACGCCATGGAGCGTATGAAAGAGATAGAGGGAATGAAAATATTCGGTCCTGCGGACGTTGAAAAGAAGGACGCCGTAATATCCTTCCAGTTGCGCGACATTCATCATCTCGACATGGGTACCCTACTCGACCGTCTCGGGATAGCGATACGCACGGGACACCATTGCGCTCAACCTCTTATGGACCGCCTCAGAATAGCCGGTACAGCACGCGCCTCGTTCGCATTATACAACACGAAGGAGGAGGTTGACGCTTTCGTAAAGGGTATCGCACGCATAGCCACAATGTTTTAAGGTATCATACGAAAGATAAGTAGGTGTGCAAAATATTCTTATAGTCCTTGCACTGCCTACCTCACACTATCAGTACGTGATAACAGTCGAGCAGATTTCGCTACACTTCTATATACCACATCCTGATACTTCATCACTATCCAATATTATAAAAAAAGTTTGTACACCTACTTATGCTTGAGAGCCATTACTATAAGAATATCATCGAAGCAGGATGTGACGAAGCAGGGCGAGGATGTCTTGCCGGCTCGGTATATGCCGCAGCGGTAATATTGCCGAAAGACTATCATAACGAAAGGCTGAATGACTCGAAGCAACTCACAGAGAAGACGAGATACCTGCTCAGAGAGGAGATAGAGCGTGATGCAATAGCATGGGCGGTAGGTGTGGTGACTCCTGAAGAGATAGACCGTATAAACATCCTGAGGGCGTCGTTCCTCGCCATGCACAGAGCCTTAGACCAACTAAAAGTACGACCCGAGGCTCTCATAATCGACGGCAACCGCTTTACGCCGTACTATCCTTTTGAAGAAAACGGTGAGGAGAGGAAAATAATCCCACTGCCTCATACTACAATTGTCAAGGGCGACGGCAAATATCTCTCTATCGCTGCCGCCAGCATTCTCGCAAAAACCTATCGCGACGATTATATGAACGCTCTCGCTGAGGAATATCCGCAATACGACTGGCTCTCAAACAAAGGTTATCCTACAAAGAAACACCGCGAGGCGATAAGTCTTTATGGCGTAACACCATACCACCGCTTGTCATATAACCTCGGAGAGATAAAGAAGAAAGACGACAAAAAGTAAAAACATTCCCTTTCTGACAACGAGAGTTATGTCATACAGCCATCAGAAAACGCATTAAGAAAACGTCCCTAAGAATGAAAAAACTCAGCCTATTGCCTGTAAGCATAAAAAGAGTATTGCAGTATTGCGATGTTGCGTATAACATCGACGAGGACTTCGTACTTATTGATTTCGACTCTATGCCTATGCCGGAAGACTTCCGCTTTATGCGCTGTACGTTCGTGGCTCTTTGCCTGCAAGGCCGCGGAAGTTATAACGTAGGCACATTAGAGCGTGACGTTCATCCTAACGACATCATCATCATTCCTGAGGGGCAGGTGCTGGGTGGCATATCCATAACCAAGGAGTTCAAGGGACTTGGGGTATTCATCTCTAACGAGTTCCTTTTCGATATAATAAGCGATGTCCATGACGTGACAAACCTCTTCGTACTGGCACGCGAATATCCGGTGTTTACGTTAACGCTGAAAGAGGTGGACATATTCCGTCGCTACGCTTCAATAATAAAAGACAAGGTGGCAGACAAGACGCATATCTTCCGTAGACAAGTAACCGGCACTCTTCTTGCTGCGATGATATACGACATCTGCAATGCCGCCAAAAGGGTTATGAGCACTCCGAATACAGACAAGACGAAGGCTCAAGAGGTCTTTGAGCATTTCATACACCTTGTGGAGCATAATTTCCGTACTATACGTAATGTCGGATGGTATAGCGAGCAGATGGACATATCGTCAAAGTCATTGCTGGAAATGGTTAAGAGGGTTAGCAACCGTACACCGAATGAATGGCTCGACGTATATACCAGTCTTGAGATACGTCTGTTGCTCACCCATACCACAAAGTCTATAAAAGAGATAGCCGACGAACTGAATTTCGGCAGCCAGTCTTCACTGGGAAAATTCTTCCGTGCTAATGTAGGCATGTCGCCTTCTGCTTACAGACAGAAAAAATAGTTCTACAGCAGAAAGTTACATTGGCATATACCAGAAGCCTTAGTTATGGCTCTTCGGTCATAACAAAGTAGGCGAAAAAGGTTGTATTAGATGGCTGTGCAAAAGAGTGCAGCCTCCCCTATTCTATTGTTGTCACATACCGATAATGCTTAGTAGGCAATGTAAGGATCACTAATAATCTTTGTACACCTATTTATACTATCAGATGATAGAATCCTCCTGCCTGTATACGTACCAGTCCTTTCATTTCCATTTCAAAGAGTATGGCAGACAATTTTCCATAAGGTATTCCGCAAAGTGTGCATAACATACTTTGGTGCATATCATCTCTTGACAGTATGTCAACGACAGCCTGCTCTTCTGGAGTAAGTTCTTTGAATAGGGGCAACTCTATGCCGTTTTTCATTTTGTCTTTCTTTTTCTCTTCTGTCACCCATCCCAAAGCGGATACTATATCTTCCGCTGAAGAAACGAGAAGAGCCTTATTGTCGGCTATAAGGTTATTACATCCTTCAGACATGATGTCGGAGATACGCCCAGGAAGTGCGAAGACCTCCTTGTTGTAGTCATTGGCGATACGTGCCGTGGCAAGGCTTCCGCCTTTTGCCTTCGACTCCACTACGAGTGCCGCGTCAGCCATTCCTGCGATAATCCTGTTCCTGCGTATGAAGTTGTATTTTTCCGGCGTTGTATTCGACGGAAACTCAGAAATAAGCCCGCCTTGTCTTAACATCTCAACAGCACTGTTACGATGTACGGCAGGATATATCCTGTCAAGTCCATGAGCCAATACCCCGACGGTCATCATTCCCTCGTTGAGAGCCTCACGATGCGCTGCAATGTCTATGCCGTATGCCAGCCCACTGACTATCAGCGTATCAGGCACCAGATTATGCAAATCGTGAATAATTCTATGAACAGCATCCTTGCCGTATGGCGTAGCTCCTCGTGTTCCAACGACAGAGAGTATGTGTGGAGTATTGATGTCTGCTGTGCCACGATAGAAAAGTGCGAGAGGTGCGTCAAGACAGCTTTTCATACGCTGTGGGTATTCGTCGGAGAGCAAAGAGAGAATACGTATGTTGTTTTTCTCACACCAAAGTATCTCTCGTTCAGCATAACGCAAGTCATCATCCCAACTGCCACTGAGGAGAGAGCATACAACAGGTGTGGCATCAGGAAAAATCTGTCGGATATCGCCACGTGCGAGGAAGACTTTTTCTGCTGAGCCTGCAATCTGCAAGAGCATAGGTGCAGAAATGTAATGATTGAACATCAGGCGTTGGAGTGCTAAGGTGTACAGCATAGTATGGAATTAGGATAATTATACTGCTTCTGGAAGCAAAGGAATAAAGTGAATTTCTTTCATAGGGAGAAATGTCATGCCGGCACGCTTTACAGATATTCCGCAAAAGCCTTGTTGCATGTCTCGCTTTCGGCAAGTCTCCCTCCTACAAGACAGACCACTTCTATTTGCCCGCGGAAGGCAAGTTTTCCATCCGCAACACGGTATATGTCTTGATAGAAGATATATTTTACGCCGTCCTTCTTTATCCTGAGACATGAGCGGAACTCGTCTTCCGACCTCAACGGCACTTTGTACTGTAGGGTCATTCTTGCCACTACAGCGTCTTCGCCATTCTCATGCATCTCAGCGAAAGACACCCCCTGTTTTTTCAGGAAGAGGTGTCTGGTATGTTCTGCATAATGCAGGTAGTTGGCGTTATTGACAATACCTTGCAGGTCACATTCGTAGTCTCTTACCTGCATGGTAACTTCAAAATGATATTCCATGACAAAACGTTTTTTCTTCTTTTTTATAAAGCGCATCTTATGCATGAGGTTACTTTTGCAAAGTTCGTAAAAAAATCCGATATATGCAAGTAAATCCGCCGAACTCTTGGTGTTTACGATAATTTATTGTAATTTTGCGTTCTCTTTCCTTGCTATGTGCTGGGAACTATGTAATATCACTTCTCAAAAACATGGAAACAACAACGGCTGTAAACACTGCGCCCCCTTCTTCAGAACGCGCAAAACGTATTTATAAGGTAACACTGCTCGGCAGCATTGTCAACGTCATGCTGCTCATCGTGAAGTTTACGGCAGGAATAACAGGAAATTCCGCGGCAATGATGGCAGATGCCATACACTCGTTCAGTGACTTCGCCACCGACCTTGTCGTCATTGCTTTCGTACGTCTGAGCTCACGCCCTGCAGATACCGACCATAACTACGGCCATGGTAAATATGAGACCATAGCCTCGTCAATAATCGGTATGGGACTTCTCTTCGTGGCTTTTGGCATAGCCTATGACGGAGTAGAGAAAATCGTGGCATGGTATCATGGAGAGAAGCAAGCAGCGCCGCATATCATAGCCCTTGTTGTAGCTGTTGTCAGCGTAGTGTCAAAAGAATGGCTTTTCCGTATCACGAAGAATGTCGCTAAAGCTGTAGACTCGCCGGCTTTGGAAAGCAATGCGTGGCATCATCGTAGTGACGCCTTCTCTTCTGTAGGCACGACACTCGGCATAGGAGGCGCCATACTGCTCGGAAACGGTTGGGAGGTGCTCGATGCCATTGCTGCAATAGTCGTCAGCGTGTTGCTCTTCCTCTCCGCCTTACGCCTCTTGCGTCATGCTTCGGGTGAACTTCTTGAGGAAAGCCTGCCAAAAGAGATTATAGAACGTATCAAGTCTATAGCCTACGAAGACCCCATGGTTAAGGAAATACATAATTTCAAGACCCGCCGTATTGGACGTGCCTCAGCCATTGAGATGCACCTGTGCCTTCCTGGCACTCTTACGCTTGAAGAAGCTTACCGTCGTGCCCACACCATAAAACATGCAATCTGGAAAGAGTTTGGCCGTGAGACGTATATTATAATCCAGGTGGAACCTTACCGTTTTGAAGACAATGCTCTCTGATACCATTTTCTCCAAAAACATACTATACTACAGAAAAATCATTGAAAAAAATGCAGGTGCCAAGACAATCATTAGAAAAGATATAGTTTGTGTCAGGAATATAAAAAGGGAAAGACAAGTTGATGTCATAACTATACAAAAGAGGTTGAAAATGAGCGTCTATACTTATAATCAGCATTTACGCTTTCTTTTCAACCTCAAAGCAGAAAAACATATTTTTATTGGGGTAATACTATTGCGGAAGTCGTCTCTAAGTTCAATTCTCATTTCTGAAAGCTCATTCCTCAAAGCCAATTCCTCAAAGCTAACTTCTCTAAGCTCATTTCTCTAAGCTCATTTCTCTAAGCTCATTTCTCTAAGCTCA
>CALZUQ010000059.1 GCA_945829425.1 uncultured bacterium
CATATTTAGACATTATTTCATCCTTGTATGGAATAATCTTGCTGATACATTCTCTGCTCGTAATCATAAGCGTCGTATGTTTAACCGCTGCAAATATACGCATTATTCCCGAAATTACAAAGGAATTTGAGAAAAATCACTCTTTTTATGAAAAAAACGTTCTAAAGCGTCAGGGGACCGGTCCGTGAACCATCTGTTTTTTTTCGACCCTCTCCTTGTCTTGATGCCCCAGAAAGACGCTCAAAAAAGTATGTTGACATAAATGGCAAAGTATCTAAAGATAAATGGTAAAGTATGTTTAGATACTTCGTAAGGTATGTCAATACCCCGGAAACGGGACCCACTGACCAGAGGGAAGTAATAATGAATAGTATCCACGTTAAGAGTCGTTGAAAAGTAACGGGTAACGGGTAACACTGGTGGCATCTATGGCGCAGAGAACATTGTCTGTATGAATAGAAACCGTACTTCCGCATAAGAATCAATTAGGAGGCATTTAGGATTCACATAAGACTCTTATAAGGCTCATATAAGGCTCATATAAAGACAAACAAGACTCTTCTGCTCGCCCTCGGTCTCTCGCTGAGACCTTCCTTGCAATGCGTGTGAAATCAACAAATTCTACGGTCGTACGACATAAGGTGCTATGGACGTACGTTCAAAGGGTCTATGGACGTACGGCGTGAGGGGTTATGGACGTACGTCCTAAGGGTGCTTGGACGTACGTCAATAGCACCTTTGAACGGTGGTGAACAGAAAATGAACGCACGTGTGTCAACGGCCCTTTTTCTGAACGGTTTTTGAACGGTAATGAATACGAAGCGAGAAACGACTGCTTAATTTCGTGGCACACCCATGTGTTTGTCAAGTTTTTGAGCTTTATACTGTTAATTCCGCCAACGGGTTAATTTATACATTAAAGGTAGGTTCTATTAATTACAATTCTTTGAGGAATTACCTTTGCGGTCTTTCACACTCTCTCCGGCATCTTTCTTTGTAAGGTCTTGCACCATAGCTCGCTATGCTGCTTCACCCTTACAAAGAAATTTGCTCGAAGATAGAGCAAAATCCCATCAAAGCTAATTTATAGAACCTACCTAAATAAAAATCACTATTTTTAGGTATTGCACGGAAGGAGTAAAAGCAGTAATTTTGCACCCTCAAAAATTATTGTGTAATAATGCTTCAAATGATCAGAAACATTTTTTTCTTTTTTGCGCTGGCGAGTGTCAGCATGCCCGTTAACGGAGAAAGGGCAGGAACAGAGGTGTGGGGTATGGAATCGGCTGCCGAGGAAACGGTGGCAGAGACAACGGTACGCCCGAAGCGTACGGACGCAAACATCGTAGGACATGTAAAAGACAGGAAGACCGGCGACCACCTGCCCTACGTCACGGTGAGCATTGCAGGCACCACGCTGACGACGTTCACAGACGCCACGGGGCATTACTTCTTCAAGAACCTCCCTGTGGGAGAGCATACGATAGAGGTGAAGTACATGGGCTACCGCAGCATGACACGCAACGTAACGGTGGACAACCGACGAACGAGCGAGAGGAGAGCGGAGCTTGCTCCAGCTATCCCGAGCGAGGAGGAGGAAGCCCGAAGGGACAACGACAACACCATAGAGGAGAACTTCCTGCTCGAAGAGGATAACATTGCCCTCGACGAGGTCGTGGTGTCGTCAAACCGTAGCGAGACGAAACGCAGGCAGGCACCGAGTCTTGTCAGCGTGATAGGCGAGAAGGTCTTCAACATCACGCAGTCGCCAAGCCTTTGCGAGGGACTGTCCTACCAGCCGGGCGTAAGGACGGAGGACGACTGTCAGAACTGTGGCTTCACACAGGTGAGGATAAACGGACTCGACGGACATTACTCGCAGATACTCATAGACTCCCGACCGGTATTCTCTGCACTGAACGGCGTATATGGTCTTGAGCAGATACCGGCGAACATGATAGACCGTGTCGAGGTGGTGAGAGGTGGCGGCTCGGCACTCTTCGGAGCGTCGGCGATAGGCGGTACGATAAACATCATCACGAAAGAGCCGCTGAGGAACACGGCGGAGATAGGGCATAACATCCTCAACGTGGCAGGCTCAAGCTCCTTCGACAACGTCACGACGGCAAATGCGTCGTTGGTCACTGATGACAACAAGGCTGGACTCTTCGTATATGGACAGAGCAGAAACAGGCAGGGATATGACCATGACGGCGACGGATATACGGAGATACCGGTGATGAGAAGCAAGAACATCGGCGTGAACACCTTCCTCAGGCTCTCGCCATATTCGAAGCTCGCAATGCAGTATAACGGCATAAACGAGTTCCGCCGCGGCGGCAACGCCCTCGACCAGGCGGCGCATTTCTCCAACGTCACAGAGCAGACGGAGCATGACATCAACGGCATGTCGCTGACATATAACTACTACAGCCGAACGGGAAAAGACCGCCTGCAGACGTATGTCTCTTTCCTCAACACCGACCGTAAGAGCTACTATGGCGGTATCGGCTCGGGGACAGAGGAGGAGCGCGAAGCAGCGTCGAGGGCATACGGAAACACGAGCAACCTGACATACGTCGTCGGGGCGCAGTATATTCACCAGTTCGGACGACTGCTTTTCATGCCTTCTGACCTTACCGTCGGGGCGGAATATACGCGGGATGCCTTGCACGACATCATAGTAGGGTATGACAGGGACTTCAAGCAGACGACGCGTATCTCAAGCGCATATCTGCAGAACGAATGGAAAAACAAGACGTGGAGCTTCCTCGTTGGGGGAAGGATAGACAAGCATAACCTCATAGACGGCATGATATTCAGCCCGAGAGTGAACGTGAGGTATAACCCTACGGAGGACATAAACCTCAGGGCGTCTTATTCCGACGGATTCCGTGCGCCACAGGCTTACGACGAAGACCTCCACGTGGGAGTGGTAGGGGGAGAAAGACTCGTCACCGTGCTGGCAGACAACCTCAAGGAGGAACGGTCGCACAGCTTCAGCCTCTCGGCGGATATGTACTGCCACATGGGGAAAGCGCAGGGGAATATCCTCGTGGAGGGCTTCTGCACCCTCCTTAACGATGTCTTCGCGCTACGCCAGCTCGACGTGCCTGACGCCATGGGGAATATCGTGCAGGAGAGGTACAACGCTTATGGTGCGAAGGTATATGGCGTAAACATCGAGGGAAGGGTGGCGTTCTCGTCGAAGATGCAGATACAGGCAGGAATGACGGTGCAGCGCAGTGAATATGACGAGGAGATAGAATGGAACGAGGAGGTGCCAGAGCAGAAATACCGCAGGTTCTTCAAGACACCTCAGACGTATGGATATTTCACCGCGACATATTCTCCCATACGACGGCTCGACATCTCGCTGACGGGAAACTATACGGGAAGGATGCTTGTGGGGCATAGCGCAGGATCGGGGGTGGAGACACCCGAGGTGGTGGAAACGCCGGCGTTCTTCGTGGCGAACGCCAAGGTGGCGTATTCCTTCCCGATAGCGACATACGTCAGCATGGAGGTGGCGGGAGGCGTGCAGAATATCTTCAACGCTTACCAGAAAGACTTTGACAAAGGATGGAACCGTGACTCAAACTACGTCTACGGGCCTTCGCTGCCAAGGAGCATATACTGCGGAGTGAAGATTTCTTATTAAGGACTCACTTTCTCATCGTGTGGCTTTCCTGCTGCAAAGGTATAAGCCGGAGAGTATCATTGCCGCACCGAAGAGGAAAAAGGGCGTTATGTCTTCGCTGAGGACAGCCCAGGCGAAGACGATGGTGGTAAGCGGATTGACGTAAACCCAGTTTGTGCAGGTTACTGCGCCAAGGCGTGACATGCACCAGCTCCACGTGAGGTAGCAGAGCATTGAGGCTACGCAGCCAAGGAAAAGGAGGTTGACAACGACGTCAGGTCTGAAGACGAGGGATGCGGAAGGCAATGTCGCGGGGGTGAGAAGGAAATAGGGGAGAATGGTGACAACGCCATAGAAGAAAACCTTACGGGTGATGAAAAGGGCTGAGTAACGCCCCATGACGGGTTTCATAAGGAGGGAATAGCCCACCCAGCTCATGCACGACGCAAAGGCGAGGCTGTCGCCAAGGGGGGAGAGGTGAAGCACAAACTGGCCATTCAATACTACTGCTGCCATGCCGGCAAAGGCGACGAGAGAGCCAAGGAACTGCCGTCGGCAGAAACGTTCTGCGGGATAGAACATGCCGAGGACAAGGGCGGTGAACAGGGGGCAGGAGCATACTATGAGTGAGGTGTTCGTGGCAGTGGTATAAACCAAGGCAGCATTCTCTGTCATGAAATACAGTGAGCCGCCCATAATGCCGAGACCTGCCATGTTCACCTCGTCACGCCACGAGGAGCACAGCCAGCGGTGTCGTATCTTACGCCATTTCTCTGGGAAAGCGTGACGCAGCTTCTTTCGGAGAAAGAACGGGCGAAGGAGTGAGAAGGCGGTAAGCATGACATAAGCTATGACGAAACGTATGGTGAAAATCTGCTCGGGAGTCATGCCGTTCTGTATCAGAAGCTTTGTCCATACAAACGTCGTGCCCCATATCGCTACGGTAAGAAAAGCTATGATGTGATATATTCCTGTGTTCATGTCAAAAAAACGCCGTTTCAGTTGTCCATGGCTTTAGCATGAAATACTGAAACGGCATATGTTATTTATTCGTGTAAGCTTAGTTTATTTGTGTAAGCTTACTGTCTTACTACAGTCTTTGCTGAGCCGTCAGACATACGTACGATGTTCAGTCCTTTCTGAGCCTGCTGCAGCTTCTTTCCGTCAACAGTATAATACTCTGCTGCGGTAGCGTCGGTAGTGATGTTCTCTATGCCGGCAGCAGCAGAAACGGTAGCTTTTGCTGTGATCTGACCTACAGGAAGGTCGGCGTCAGCATTCTGATAAATGAACTTCACGTTCTTAAGAGTTATGGTGAAGTCTCCTATCTCCGCTGTCTCTTTTGCTATGAGTCCTATAACCAAAAGGTCTGGCACAATGTTTCCGGAAATATCATCATTGTAGAACTTGTCATTCGCCTTTGTGTCAATACATGCCATTTTCAGATAACCATCTTCTGGCATACCTACTGAAATAGTGTGTCCGAGACCTTCAAAACGGGTAGCGTTTAATGTAACGTCATCTACTTCCTTACGTCCGGAGATAACTTTGTTCACCTCAATGCCTTTTGGAAGATTTGCCTCAATCTGGAAAGCTGAGTAGCTTGTGTTTGGGCATGTCTCGTAAAAAGTCACGTAAGTAACAGTCTTGCCGTCAGCGACGAAATTAAGATTGTCTGTCATGGAAATCTTGAGGTTCGGGTTTTCTTTTGTCACTACAGACTGTGCTGTGGCGGAAAGTGCGACAACAAACGCTGATAATATTATAAAGAAATGTTTTTTCATTTTTCCTGTCTATTTAGGTGGGTTATATAAAACCTACCGAATAATATTTATTTTGATGAAAGATATATATTCACAAGCATGATGACATCCTGAGCGTCTACTACGCCGTCGCCGGTTATGTCAGCAACCTTTGTGTCTATAGAGCCTGTTCCTGTGGTGTAATATGCAACTATTGACGTACAGTCCTGAGCGTCTAAGTTGCCGTCGCCCGTTACGTCACCCTGTGGCGTTGAAGGATAGGCTTTCTCGTACTCTGCTTCGGTCATTACCATGAAGGTGTCTGCGGAACCTTCCGGCACTACGAGGTAAGACTGGTTCGGCTTGATGAGGTAGCGCGGAGCGTAGTCAATCATTTCCCACTCCGGGTCGAAGATAGCTGTCTGAGGCTGGTAGTTGAGCAGGTTCTTGTCGTCCTTGGCGTTGACGTAAGCCAGCTTGCCGTCGACAGAGGAGAGGATGCGCATGGTGTTAGGATCGTACTCTATGCGTCCTACCGGCTTGCCGTCATAAGCGTGGTTATGATGACTGAAATACGTTCCAGAAAGGAGGTTGTCGCTTGGGGCGTTGTTGTTGCTGAGATAGTCCTGGAGGGCGAGCTTGTTTGTCACAGCGTCAGGTGTAGAGCACTCTATGATTGCCGGAGTGGACTTCTGCACTGTGCCTGTTATCTCCTTTATCACTACGACATTGTTCTTGTAGTCGATGTTCGAGACATAGTACGCCTTCATTCCCTCGCTGTAGAAAGAGTATGGGAAAGAGACATAATAAGAGGAGTAATACTTGTCTCCGGCCTTTACGTTAGGGGTAACGCCAAGGTAGTTGTTCTCCTGGTTGAGAGGATAAATCATCCAACGTTTGTAAGATGAACCGCCTGTTGCGAGCTTTCCGAATTCAAGGTCTGTGTTTGTCTCTTTGTCCACAAGACTTACTGTCTGACCGGAAGCTGTACCAGAGACAGTGTATGGGTTGTCACCATTGTTCTGTGACTCCACATCGACATACATGCCTATGATGCCGTAAACGCCGGAACCCTGAGCCTGGAGGTCCCACTTCGTGCCTCCTACATTCAATCCGTAGAGTACGGAAGAAGGGTCGTCGAGAGCATACTGCTCGCCCTTGCGAAGGCGGAGAGCCTCTGTGTCTGCCTCGTTGGCAGCAAGGTTGATGTAACCCTTGTCATCTACGACATAGATAAATCTTTCTGTGTTGTGGTTCTTCGCGCGATAGTAGCCACTGCCGTTAAGCTGTGCCTGTGCTGCCAAGGAGAGTACACAGAAAGATACTAAAGTAAAAAACTTTTTCATTTCTATAAATTTACTGTTAATACGTTGTGCTTGGTGCGTGATGTCCTTCAAAGGTTGATGTCTTGTCCTCTGGAAATACTGACCAGGGGAAGGTTATTATCAGAACCTGCATGGAGAGGACACGCCCATAGCATCACAAAAAGAGAGATAGGTTCCCTGGAAGCGTTTCTCTCATGGAACCTACCTGCAGTTATTATTCTGCAATACAGATGCTCACGCGGTTGAGGTCGTTCTCGGCGTAAGGCTGCTCTGTGTCGCCCTTTGCCTCTACCTTTATGCGCTCCGCGTCTATGCCGTGCTGCAGACGGAGAGCGTCAGCCACGGCGTTGGCACGCTTTATTGAGAGGTCGCGGTTGATCTTTGCATTGCCCGTATTCTTGTCGGCGTAGCCTGTCACCGTAACCTTTGAGTCCGGGTATTTCTTCATATACTCCGCCACTTCCTTTACCTTTGTGCTCTCGGCGAGTGTGATCTCTGTAGCACGTATGGTGAAGAAGATGTCACGGCGTATCTCTTCACGCTTCTCTTCTACCACTACCGGTTTCTCGACGATTTTCTCTACTACTTTCTCTACGACAGCAGGAGCAACAGGCTCTATGGTGCGTGTGGTATAACGCTTGCCAAGGTTTATCTTCACTCCGGCGAGAGCGTTGAAATACCAGTCGGCGTTGCCTGCCTTCTTGGAGTTGTACTTGTCGTTGAGGGTGTTTGCGTTAACCTCCACTCCGAGACTTACAACGTCAGAGACGCGGAAGTCAACAGACGCTCCGGCACGTCCGAAGAGACGCACCTTCGTGCCGTCCCAAAGATATCGGAGGTACCTGTCCTCGCCGAACGACGGCTTGCCGTAAGATGTCTGGAGCATCTTCTCTGCGTCTGCCGCCTCATCATTGCTGAAGCCTATGTTTGCTCCTATACCTGCAAAGATGCCTACGCTTACTACGCGGTTAGGATTATATCCTCCTATGAGGTTTGTGAGGTCTGCCGTGATGTCTATGGCAGGAGCCACGTACTTCCATTTCCATTCTGCCCGCCACTGGTTCTTGTAGTCGCAGCTCTCCGTTCCTGCCTTGCTCTGGTAGAATCCTACGCCAAGACGTGCGCCAAGAACCTTTGAGAAGTTATATCCCACGGCAACCTGTCCGTTAGGAGAGATAAGGTCTGAGAACGAGAGCTCTCCGAGCGTGTACTGTGCGCCAGCCTGTGCCTGAATGTACCAGTGTGGCTGGAAGACATATTCTGTCTTCGGCTGTTCCTGTGCCGAAGCGGTAAGAGCAGCGGCAGCAAGGAATGCGGTAAATAATGTCTTTCTTATCTGCATATTATTTTTTTTAAAAATTAAAGATGAGTTCAATAGACCTCATGATCCATGACAGATAAATGTTGTCCTCGTATGAAACAAATTTTCTTCTTGCTCCCACTACAAGAGCAAAGAGCAAGAAGAAATTTATTTTCTTTGTATTCTCTGAATAAGGCTTTCCCTTATCAGAGACTATGTGTTCTCCGGCTTGTTGCGGAGAGATTTACTTACTGAAGAACGCGGATTGCTGAGCGTACTGTGCTCATAACACCTGTGTAGTCAACAGCCGAGTAAGCTATCTGGTATGTATAACCCTTCGGGAGTGATACAGCGATCTTCTGTATGCCACCGTCGATTACGGTGTTCATGTTCTCCTGAGCGTTAACCTGCTTGAGGATGTTCTGGCACTCTGCGTCGCCGTTCTGTGCGCTCTTGCCGCCCTTCACTACGTTTACTACAGCTACGTGCTTCTTGTATGCCGGGTTGAGCATCTCGCCGGTGAATGAGATAGGTACGAGAGTGATGTTGCCATCCTTAATTACCGATGGGTTGTTCATCGTAGATGTGGTGTAGTGGATAGATGTCGTGCCGTTCTCAACAGATGTGAAGAACATTACCGGCTGCATCTTGAGGATAGCAGCATTGAGGAACTTCACTGCCTTGCCGTTGATACGGTTGAGGACGTTGTGGAGAGCCGATGTTGCCTCGCCAACAGATGTCTCGATCTTCTCGTTTACGTGGAGGTTGTCAAGGAGACCGTTGACTTGCTCAAGGTATGTCTGGATGCCGTCAATCATGCCGTTGATGCCCTCTACCTGGTCAACCATCTGGTTGTAGAAGTCTGCAAGCTCAGAACGGAGGTCGATAGAGACAGGAAGAGTGATGAGATCCTGAGCCGGTATCTTAACAGAACCTGCTGCTGTACCGTTTGCAGAACCTGTGGTAGCGTCAGTCTTTATACTTCCAGTTGTATCAGGAGCACCACCCTCACCAGGAATTGTTACATTGCCGTCAAGAGAAGGAATCTGAACAGTTGAATTAATGTCAAGATTTACATCTATGTCCTGCTCAGGTATGCCGAGAGTTACGGTAGTGATAGGAGTATTGTTGTACTTGTTGTTTGTGCCAGGATAGTAGTAATAGAACTTTCCGTCAGCCGGGTCCTTCTTTATCTCAAGCATTGTTCCGTTTACGCTGACCTTGTTGAGTATCTGTATCTCGAAATGAGCTATAGAAGGGTCGTTCGGGTCAAGGCGAACAAGGTTGATGCGCTGGATAGTCGGAGCCTCAGGCATCTCGATAGAGCCGAGCACCTCGTTAACCATCTTCTGCATGAGGCTGTTTACCTTGCCACCAATCTTGTCGATGAACTTGTCAGCATACTCATAGCCCCAGAAGTTCTCACGTCCGTAGAATGTATAGCCGAAGTTGTAAGACAGTGGAGTGAATACCGCTGCTGCTACGCCATACTCTGATGTTACCTGACGGCGTACGCCTGTTGCATCGTCGAGGACGTTGATTTTTGCGCCGTAAGCGTTGAGGTTGCCCTTTATGGTGTTGTAGAGCACCTCAGCTATCTGACCTGCGTCGAGGCTCTCGTTGCCCTGTACTCTGTTCTTGAGGTTCTTTGCTATTGATGCGAAGCCCTGAACGTCAATGTCGACGCGCTGTACCTGATTGTTTGTTATGGCAGAAGGCTTGATTGTTGCCTGTGTCTCATAGAAGCCGTTGTCGGCAGCACGTGTTACGCCGAACTTCAGTTCCTCGTCAGACTTTGCGAGAGGAGTGAGCTCAACGCCAGACTCGTTGCCCTGGCTTGTCTCAAGGTTGAGAGCCATTCCTGAGAAGTCTACGTTTGACGGGTTTACCGTAACGTACAGCTTACCTGCGTTGCCTGCTGTCTTGCTGATGAGTGTAGAACCGCTCGTGATAGCTGTCGACTCCATAACGTTGCCAGAGAGGTTGATCATCTCAGCCTCTTTCGCTGTCAGTACGTTGGATATGGCGAGGTTAGCGTAGTTTACAGAGCTTGTGGTAGGGAACTTGCCGCTGTTGATAGACTTTCCGTAGAATGCTATGAGCATCTTTGTGTCTACGCCTATCGGGAGGCGTACGCTTCCGAATACGTTGTTTGTAGTGCCCTGAACGATGATGCCGCTTACGAGCTTGTTGAGAAGACCGAAGATATTGTTTATCTTGGTGTTGATGGTATCAATGTCATTCTGAAGGTTTGTGACGTTTGTCTGTACTGTTCCGAGGTCGGTCTGTACTGTCGTCATCTGTCCCTGGAGCGTGGTGATGTCAGAAGTAAGTGCGCTTACCTTAACATCCACCTCACCCTTGGTATATACGTCAAGCTGCTGGAAGAGCTGGTCGATGTAAGCCTGCGCGAGGAGGTATATGCGGTTAGCCTCTGCTGTAAGCTCGTCCTTGGTAACGTAACGGTTGAGGAGAGCCTGTACCTCGTCCTTTGTGAAGTACTGCCCGAAGAGAGCCTGCACCTCTTCCTTGGTGTAGTAGTTAGAGAGGTCTACCGTGCCGCCGCTGAGAGCGTTTACGGCGATCCACAGTTTCTGTATCTCAAGAGCGTTAGCCTCAGCCTTTGCCTTTGCGTCGGCAGCGTCCTGGAGAGCTTTCTTCACGTCTGTAGAAAGTCCCTGAACAGTAACCTCAAGAGTAGCTACAGATGTCTGGAGAGAGTTTACGAGTGTCTCAAGAGCCTCTATCCTTGCAGTGTTGGCGTCAGCCTTGTCACTTGCAGCCTGTGCGAGGTTGAGAGCGTTCTGTGCCAGGTCTTTGGCTGTCTTTGCAAGAGCGGCAGCGTCAGCGGCAGCCTGGTTTGCAGCAGCAATCTTGGTCAGCACGTCCTTTATGTCCGCATCATGCTTTTCGTTGAGTTTGTCAACAGCGCCCTGTAGCTTGGCAATAGCTGCTTCAAGCTGTTCTGCTGTCACGAAGAGAGCTGTCTCCTGCTTGATGATGCTGCGGATTTGCTCCTCAGAAAGATACGGGTGGCTTGCTACATAGTCCTTGAGAGCCTGCTCGATTTTCTTATCGACGTCAGCAGGGTCACAAGTACAGCTCTTGATGTCGTTCAGAGCCTTTTTCAAGGCGTCGATTTCTGACTGGCAAGCTGCCTTCTGGCTCTCGATGAGCTGTGTGAGAGTCTTGTTCTGATTCTCGAGTTCAGTGCGTAACTCATTGAAGTCATCCTCGTCGTAGTCTTTACATGCTGTAAACGTCAGCGAAGAGGAAGTCAATAAGAGCAAACCGAAGAGTTTTACAATTTTTTTCATCTTACACTAAGTATTAATATGTTAATTTTAAGTTATAAGCTTTGAACAACAAATATTCGGTACAAAGGTAAGCAATATTTGCTGATTTGCGTTTCAAAGTAAGAATAATTTAACTTTTTTTATGCAACATTTCTTGTTTTGATGCATATTATTCCTTCTTTTTGTACGTCAGCGGACAACAAGTCTTCCTATACCTTATTATATATATAGCATTACATATAGTCTTTTATATACAGTTTCGGATATTTCCCTTGTTGCCATTGCAGGAATACCCGTTTCCCTTGTTGTCATTGCAGTAATACGCTCAGCCTTTGTACTTGTCTTGTTTTAGAACTCTGCGTTGTTCGGTGTGCGTGGGAACGGTATTACGTCGCGGATGTTCTGCATACCTGTTACGAAGAGGATGAGACGTTCGAAGCCGAGGCCGAAGCCGGCGTGCGGGCATGAGCCGTATTTCCTCGTGTCGAGATACCATTCCATGTCCTTCATAGGGATGTTGCGTCGTGTTATCTCCGCCATGAGCTTGTCGTAGCTCTCCTCACGTACCGAGCCACCGATTATCTCGCCTATCTGCGGGAAGAGCACGTCCGTTCCCTGTACGGTCTCTTTCATCTCCTTTCCCATACACATTGGTTTCTCGTCGTCAATCTTCATATAGAACGCCTTGATGTCCTTCGGGTAGTTCGTCATGATTACCGGCTTCTTGAAATACTCCTCTACGAGGTATCTCTCATGCTCTGACGCCAGGTCGTCGCCCCAGTTGCATGGGAACTCGAATTTCTTTCCGTTCTTCATGGCTTCCTGGAGTATCTCTATTCCCTTGGTGTATGGCAGGTGTACGAACTCTGTGTTCACCACTCCGTTCAGTCTCTCCAGCAGTCCTTTGTCTATCATCTGGTTGAGGAAGGCGAGGTCGTCCTGACAGTTGTCGAGTGCCCACTTCACGCAGAACTTTATGAACTCCTCTTCGAGCTGCATCAGTTCCTCAAGGTCCATGAAAGCTATCTCCGGCTCAATCATCCAGAACTCCGCGAGGTGACGTGGAGTGTTTGAGTTCTCGGCACGGAATGTCGGTCCGAAGGTGTATATCCCTCCGAGTGCCGTAGCTCCCAGCTCTCCTTCGAGCTGTCCTGACACTGTCAGCGATGTCTGCTTTCCGAAGAAGTCGTCGGTATATATTATCTGTCCGTTCTCGTCTTTCTTCAGGTCATAGAGGTTTTTCGTCGTCACCTGGAACATCTGTCCTGCTCCCTCGCAGTCAGAGGCTGTGATGAGCGGTGTGTGGAAATAGAAATATCCCTTGTTGTGGAAGAACGTGTGTATGGCCATTGCCATGTTATGCCTTATCCTCATGACGGCGCCGAACGTGTTCGTACGCAGTCTCAGGTGTGCATACTGCCTCATATATTCGAAGCTCTGTCCCTTCT
Source organism: uncultured bacterium (assembly GCA_945829425.1). GTDB lineage: Bacteria > Bacteroidota > Bacteroidia > Bacteroidales > Bacteroidaceae > Prevotella. The sequence goes on from CALZUQ010000059.1 coordinate 12,752, forward strand.
TCTGCATAGGGTAGTCGCTTCCGCATAGTCCGTATATTACTATCTCCGTGCATTGTATCTCACTTGTCTGTCCTTTGCCCTGGCTTTCCACCAGTGTTCCTGTTGCGCCGATACATGCGCCTGTAGTAATCTGTTTCAGCAGTTCAGCGTCGAACTTGTCTGTGTCGCATACGAGCTGTACGTTCTTTATCGTTGAACCGTCGTTGAGAGCGACGAAGTCTACTGCCTTGCTTGAGCGGTGCGTACGCACCCAACCCTTTACACATACCTTGCTGCCGAAGTCTGTACTTTTCAGTACGTCAATTACTTTTGTCCTTTTCATCTTTGTGTTTCTGTTTTATTACTGTGGGGTTAGGTTGGCAGGTGTCCTGGATTATATTTCAGGACACCTGCAGACAGTAGCTTTCAGCTGTCTGTACTCCCCCTGAAATCTTATTCAAATGCTCCCATTCTCAGCATGTCGACCTCTTTCTCGGTGAGGAACCTCCAGTCTCCACGCTTTACGTTTTTCTTTGTCAGTCCTGCGAACTGTACGCGGTCGAGCTTTGTCACCTTATATCCCAGATGTTCGAAAATGCGTCGTACGATACGGTTCTTTCCGGAGTGTATCTCTATGCCTACCTGTTTCTTGTCTGTCGGCGATGCGTATTCTATTGCGTCGGCATGTATCGGACCGTCCTCCAGTTCTATGCCCTCAGCAATCTGGTGTAGGTCGTGTGCAGTAACGTTTTTGTCAAGGAAGACATGGTAAACCTTCTTCTTCAGGAAGCGTGGGTGTGTCAGTTTTGAAGCCAGTTCGCCGTCGTTGGTGAGGAGCAGTACGCCGGTGGTGTTTCTGTCGAGACGTCCTACCGGGTATATTCGTTCCGGGCATGCGTCCTTTACGAGGTCCATTACCGTCTTACGCTGCTGTGGGTCGTCGCTTGTGGTGACATAGTCCTTCGGTTTGTTGAGAAGCACGTAGACTTTCTTCTCCAAAGATACCGTCTGGTCGTGGAAGACCACCTTGTCTGAGCGCAGCACCTTTGTTCCGAGTTCTGTTATGACCACTCCGTTTACCGTGACGAGTCCTGCCTGTATGAAGTCGTCAGCCTCACGTCGGCTGCATACTCCTGCGTTTGCAAGATATTTGTTCAGACGTATAGGAGCGTTCGGGTCGATGTTTGCCTCATTATACTCTATACGTTTCTTCATGCTGTATTTTGCGTTCGGATCGTAGTCGGCGGTATGCTGACGGCGCTGCTGGTATCCGTTGCGTTGCTGTCCGTATCCACCTCTTTGCTGTCCGTATCCTCCCTGCTGGTTGTACCCTCCTCGTTGCTGGTATCCTCCCTGCTGGTTGTACCCTCCGCGCTGCTGGTAACCGTTGCGTTGCTGTCCGTATCCTCCACGCTGCTGGTTGTAGCCTCCCTGCTGGTTATATCCTCCACGCTGCTGGTAGCTGTTGCGCTGGTTGTAACCACCCTGCTGGCTGTATCCTCCGCGGCTGTATCCTGTGTTCTCGTTACCCTCCTCGTCGTTGTAACGCGGACGGTAGGCCTGCTGACGCTGTCCGTAGCCCTCGCCGTCGTTGTTGTATCTTGGACGGTACCCCTGCTGACGCTGACCGTAGCCGTTGCCGTTGTAACGTGGGCGCGGAGTATATCCTTGCCGTCTCTCGCCACGTTCTCCGTTGTCCTGCTGCAATGCCGCTCCGAAGCCTTCCGGACGGAAGCCCTCGTCGTCACGTCTTACAAAGCGTGGGCGGTCCGAGCCGTATGCCGGACGCTGCACCCTTGTACGCACTCTGTGTGGTGTACCTTCAGTATTCGTTTCATTGTACGCTGGTTTGTTATAGCCCTCTCGGCTATTCTCATCCATACCTGTTCTCTCGTTCTTGTTGTTTTCAAATTCCTGTTCCATAGTTGTGTTTTTTTGTGGTGGCTTGCTGTCCACTGATAATTAATTGTTGTTTTTTTTGTCTGACTTACGGCAGTAATGCTTTTCTGCCAACTTGTTGCTTGAGCGACTCTCTCGAGCCTCAGACATGTGTGTAGTTGTTTTGTTTTCGTTTTTCTGTTTCTTAGTTTTTCTTTGTTTTAATAATACGTTACTTTTTAAGAATTATATGAAATTAACTGTCTTTTTTATGGTGGGGGAATTCCCCCACCTTGTGCTTTCTGTTCTGTCTTTTCCCCGATGCCATTCCGTTTATGTTTCTGTTTCCTGAGCATCGGTATCATATACACGTTGTCATGTCCTCCTCCCTTTATTTGTTCAGATGCCGGTATAGTTTGACGGCGTTATAGCCATGAGCTCTTCCTTCACCGTGTCTGAGACGTCGAGAGTGCGTATGAACTCATGTATCGTCTGTTCCGTCATCTTTGTGTTTGTTCGTGTCAAGGCTTTGAGCGCCTCGTAAGGATGAGGGTACGCCTCACGTCTCAGTATTGTCTGTATCGCTTCAGCCACGACAGCCCATGTCTCGTCGAGGTCATGCTGCAGTGCGTCACGGTTCAGTATGAGTTTCCGCAGTCCTTTCAGCGTGCTCTGTATGGCTATCACGCCATGTCCGAGTGGCGTTCCGATGTTTCTCAACACAGTAGAGTCGGTGAGGTCTCTCTGGAGTCTGCTCACCGGCAGCTTTGCTGCGAGGAACTGTAGTATGGCGTTGGCTATGCCGAGGTTTCCCTCCGAGTTCTCGAAGTCTATAGGGTTCACCTTATGCGGCATTGCCGACGAGCCTACCTCTCCTGCTTTTATCTTCTGCTTGAAATACTCCATGGAGATATACATCCAGAAGTCACGGTCGAGGTCTATTATTATGGTGTTTATGCGTCGCAGTGCGTCAAAGACTCCTCCGAGGTGGTCGTAGTTTGAAATCTGCGTGGTAAACTGCTCACGCTGTAGCCCGAGTTTTTCTGCCACGAAAGAGTTTCCGAATGTTCGCCAGTCGTACTGCGGGTATGCCACATGGTGTGCGTTGAAGTTTCCCGTTGCTCCTCCGAACTTCGCCGTCAGCTTGCATCCCTTCAGTGTCTGCAGCTGTTCCTCCAGTCGGTAAACGAAAACCATTACCTCTTTTCCGAGGCGTGTCGGTGATGCCGGCTGTCCGTGTGTCTTGGCGAGCATAGGTACGTCTTTCCATTCTTCGGCATATTCTTTCAGCTGAGCTATGAGTTCTTCTATCTGCGGGTAGTACACCTGTTCCAAAGCCTCTTTTATTGAGAGTGGCACGCTGGTGTTGTTTATGTCCTGCGATGTCAGTCCGAAGTGTATGAACTCCTTAAACGGTTCGAAATACCCTTTCGCTATGCCGTCGCCGCCTTCCATGGCGTCGAGTCTTTCCTTTATGAAATACTCCACGGCTTTCACGTCGTGGTTTGTCACTTTCTCTATGTCTTTCACTCTCTGTGCGTCGTCCACCGTGAAGTTACGGTATATGCCCCTCAGTGCTCCGAAGAGGTTTTTGTCGAAGGATGCCAGCTGCGGCAGCGGCAATTCGCACAATGTGATAAAATATTCTATCTCCACCCTTACGCGGTAGCGTATGAGGGCGTATTCTGAGAAATATTCTGCAAGACTTTCCGTCTTGCCACGATATCTGCCGTCGATAGGCGATATTGCTGTCAATAAATCAAGAGTCATGGTTTATAAAAAAGAATACAAATTTTAGTGCAAAGGTACAAAGATTTATTTAAACATGAAAAAATTACTTCATCTTTTTTCGATTTTATATATATTTATATAAGAACCCCACATTATTGTCGCTGTTCGTGAGGTGTAAAAAGTAGGGTGGGGGCAGTCTTCCCTCTCTTTGTTTCGTTATGTTGGGGTGGTCAACCTGCAGAGTGAACAATGAGAAGTAGAGTCAACGAGAATTGTAAATAACAAATTATCTTGTCAA
>CALZUQ010000060.1 GCA_945829425.1 uncultured bacterium
TAACCGAACTTTAATTAGTAAGATTTTCAAAGATCTCTCGTGCTTGCAGCGCAAGACTGCTTAGCTATATATTGAATTTTTAACGAACTATTGTTACATAAATTTGGCTGAATTTAACTTCGTTGAATGCAACCATATCATCTAAAGTGAATTAATAGAACCCACCTTTAGTTCGGAACGGTATACCTTCATAGTGACCTTTTGGAGCGTGGCGAGCGTTGCGTCTTTGGCGGAGGGTTATGGAAGACAGACTGTAAGCGTGGGGCTATAATACTTTATGGCCGTTCTTTTGATTTAGGTCCGCAGAATTTCTCTTTTGTCCGCCGGATAGACTTGGGCAGGTGTCGGCTGTAAGCCCTGCCCGTTTTTACTTCCCAAATGGCCGTCAGGGTAGGATATAGTACCCATAATGTTATGAAATATAGCCGATAATTATATGTTGACGAAAAAATATGGCTCAAATGCTTGGTAAAAAAAAATATAATTCTTATCTTTGCAGAAGAATTATAAGAATAGCAGGTCATGGTAGGTTTTAGCAAATCGCTTTTCTTCGGGTAGTGGGTCCGGGGGATGAGTGTCCTACCTGTCATATTTTCCCACCTGATATTGTAATGTCTTTAAAAATAGATGATAGCCGGATGACGGCACTTGTAGAGCGCCTCACGACAAACAGCGCTCTTAACAGGCTCTATCACGAGCATAGAGACGGGCATCCATTACCTTCGAGCAAAGTGTTAGAGGAAATAGTGGAGATAATGCGTGCCATAGTCTTTCCAGGGTATTTTGGAAAGTCAAATATCATATTACATTCTTTGGAGTATCCGGTCGGTGCAAATCTTCAGACCCTCCGCGAGCTTCTTGTAGACCAGGTGCTGGCAGGGCTGTGCTTTGCCCAGAACGGAGTGTCAGACGAGAGCGATACGTGCCTTTGCTGTCTTCGTGAAAAGGCGGAAGAGATAACTATGAAAGTCTTGGAACGCCTTCCTGAGCTTCAGGAGATTCTTGCCACTGATGTCGAGGCGGCATATAACGGAGACCCTGCAGCCGACAGTTATGGCGAGATAATATCGTGTTATCCCGTCATACGCGTATTGACGAGCTATCGGTTGGCTCATGAGCTTTATGTCCTTGGCGTTCCGTTAATACCGCGCATCATTACCGAGATAGCCCATTCAGAAACAGGCATAGACATACATCCCGGAGCCCAAATAGGTCATCATTTCACTATAGACCATGGCACCGGTGTAGTGATAGGAGCAACGTGTATCATAGGCAATAACGTCAAGCTTTACCAAGGCGTGACGTTAGGTGCAAAGAGTTTTCCGCTTGACGAGAACGGTAATCCTATCAAAGGCATACCGCGTCATCCTATCCTTGAGGACGATGTGATAGTTTACAGTAACGCCACAGTTTTGGGGCGCATCACCATAGCCCGAGGCACGGTGATAGGCGGAAACATATGGGTGACGGAGAGCACCGAGCCTGGAGAACATATAGTTCAGAATTGCAGAAGAATGGTAAGTAATTCAAGAGGGACATAATAAAACTATGTAACCTATATTAGAAGGCAAAGCTTTCACCCTACGATAAAAAGAACAACAGTAACAACGATGGGTTACCTCTCCCACGGTCCCTCATGGGCAGGGGAAAGAACGACTAACCCGCAATAAGATATCTAACATATGGAATATGAGATGATAGCTAAGACCTTCATGGGTCTTGAAAAAGTGTTGGCTAAGGAACTTGAGAGCCTTGGAGCCCACAACGTACATGCAGGACGCCGCATGGTTTCATTCTCCGGAGACAAAGAGATGATGTACCGTGCCAATTTCCAGCTTCGCACTGCGATACGCATCCTGAAGCCTATAAAACATTTCAAAGCTGCGTCAGCAGACGAAGTATATGACGGCATCAAGTCTGTTGACTGGAGTGAGTTTCTCACGGACAAGCAGACGTTTTCTGTTGACTCTGTGGTCTATTCGGAAGACTTCCGTAACTCACGTTTTGTGACGTATAAGGTCAAGGACGCCATAGTCGACCAGTTCCTTGAGAAAGGAGGGAAGCGCCCGAATATCTCAGTGGCGAATCCAGACCTTCGCTTGAATATCCATATATCAGAGAACGACTGTACCCTATCCCTCGACTCGTCAGGCGAGTCGCTTCACCGCAGAGGCTACCGTCAGGAGAGCGTCGACGCCCCACTTAACGAAGTCCTTGCAGCAGGCATGATACTCATGACGGGTTGGAAAGGTGACACCGATTTCATAGACCCTATGTGCGGTTCCGGTACGCTGCTCATTGAGGCGGCTCTGATAGCCCAGAACATGTCCCCCGGGCTTTTCCGTAAGGAATACGCCTTTGAGAAATGGCCCGACTTTGATGCTGAGCTTTTCGACACGATATATAACGACGACTCCCAAGAGCGTGAGTTCAGCCATAAGATCTACGGTTATGACATAGACATGAAAGCCGTAAATACCGCCCGCATAAATGTCAGGGCAGCAGGACTGACAAAAAGTATTGATGTGGAGTGTGCGGACTTCAAGGACTTCGTACAGCCTAAGGCACCGGCTATCATGGTGTTCAACCCACCTTATGGCGAGCGAATTTCAACACCGAACCTTCTGAATACATACCGTATGATTGGCGAGCGCCTGAAGCATCAGTTCCAAGGCAATGAGGCATGGATACTTTCATATCGTGAGGAATGTTTTGAATCTATAGGGCTGAAACCGTCGCTCAAAGTCCCGGTATATAACGGCTCGCTGGAATGTGAGTTCAGGAAGTACTCACTCTTCGGAGGCAAGTTCTCTGACTTCCGTAAGGAAGGTGGTGAGGTGAAGACTGATGAAGAACGCAGGATGATGGAGGAGAAGAACCGGTTCAAACAGCGGAACGAATTCAAGCAGCGCATGACTGAAGAGTTGAACGGAGGAGACAGTGACGGTGACGAAGAAGACGACATACGCTCTTTCCACTTCCATTCGTTAGAGCGGAGGCATGAGGACAACTCCCGTATGGGAAGCAAACGCAGACAACGCAACGGAGACGACACGCCAAGGGGAAAAAGCGAGCGCAAGCCGTACGGAAAGAACGAGCGAAGGGCTTTCGATGAGGAAAGGCGCAACAAACGTGGGGACTCACGTCGTGGAGACTCACGTCGTGGAGACAGCCGCCGAGGGGATAACCGCCGTGGAGACAGCCGTCGTGGTGGCAGTGCCGACCGCCGTCGTATGTTCTCTGATGATGAAGAATAACGCCCGTGGGTAAAGCCATTCTCATCATACGTATAGAGAATGTCCTCCCTTTCCCCTTCAGCCTACATCTTAGGCAACGCTTGTCGTCTTTCTTAAGATACCACATCTAACAGTTATGAAAGTTTTACTATTATCAATAGCAATGTCCTTGATATCCTATGGACTTCCTGCCCAGGAACAGAAGATGTTCAGTCTCGAAGACCTGATGTACTACGGCAAGAACTACCGTGAGATGTCGCCCCAGAGGCTTGACCTATGGTGGCGTGGTCACGAACTGGTGAATAAAGATACGCTGGCAGAGCCTGTGACATATCCTCAGGTATTTGTCCGCGACTATAACATCTATTACCAGACCTCAGTAGGCAGCGAGCCAGTGGCGGTGACAGTCGATGGCACCCGCCAGCTCGTTTACGGCGAGGCTGTCCACCGTAATGAGTTCGGCATAGAGAATGGTCTTTTCCTCTCTCCCGACAGCTCCGCAGTGGCTTTCTACCGTATGGACCAGAGCATGGTGACGGACTATCCTCAGGTTAACACCTCGACGCGTATCGCCACATACGAGCCTGACGCATATCCTATGGCAGGAATGAAGAGCCATAAGGTTACGATAGGAATATATACTTTCGCTTCCGGAAAGACGGTATGGCTCGACCTTGGTGATGTCACCGACCGGTATTTCACCAATATCACTTGGTCACCTGAAGGCACTGAGCTGTATCTCTTTGAGGTGAACAGAGACCAGACGGACTCGTCGCTGGATGTCTATGACAGCCGGACGGGCAGGAAGTTGCGCACTCTCTATCGTGAGCACGACGACAAATACACCGAACCTCTCAATCCCGTCTTCTTCCTACCTTGGGACAGCAGCCGCTTCCTTATGATGAGCCAGAAGAGCGGGTTTATGCACCTGTATCTCATGGACACCGAGGGCAAGATGCTCAAGCAGCTGACTGATGGCAGTTTCGTAGTGCTTGAAGTGCTCGGCTTCTGCGAAAAGACACGTAGCGTTATAATAGCTTCGAATGAGGCAGGATGCCTGCAGCGTAACCTCTATGCAGTGGATGTCAGATGCGGAAAGAGAACACTCCTTGACAACGGAAAAGGTGTACATTATGGAAAACTGACCAAGGACGGCACACTGCTCCTCGACACATATTCCACACCGGATGAGCCGAGGGTGTATGAGATAACGGACGTGGTAAAGAAAAAGCGTACAGAGTATTTCCGTGCTGCTGACCCATGGAAGGGATATGCCGTACCACAGTACAGTTGCGGAACACTGAAAGCCGCTGACGGCGTAACGGACCTTTACTACCGTATGGTGTTGCCTCCTAACTTCGATGCATCAAAGAAATACCCCACCGTGGTGTATGTCTATGGTGGTCCTCATGCGCGTAATGTCATGGCATCATGGCATTGGGCGTCACGCCCTTGGGAGACATATATGGCGCAGAGAGGATATATCCTTTTCATTCTCGACAACAGAGGTTCCTCAGAACGTGGCAAGGACTTTGAGCAGGTCACCTTCCGACACCTTGGAGTGGAGGAGATGAAAGATCAGATGTGCGGAGTAGAATATCTCAAGTCATTGCCTTATGTCGATGCCGACCGTCTGGGAGTGCATGGCTGGAGCTATGGAGGGTTTATGACTATCTCGCTTATGGCGGATTATCCTGATGTCTTCAAGGTTGGTGTCGCCGGAGGGCCTGTAATAGACTGGAAATGGTATGAGGTGATGTACGGAGAGAGGTATATGGACACCCCACAGCAGAACCCGGAAGGGTATGCGGAGACCTCGCTTATAAACAAAGCACATAATATCAAGGGACGCCTGCAGATAATAATAGGCATGAATGACCCTACGTGTGTGCCACAGCATACTTTGCAGTTCCTCGATGCCTGTGTCAAGTCTGATGTCCAACCGGACTGTTTCTTCTATCCGGGCGAAGGACATAATATGAAAGACCACGCCAGTGTGCATCTGCACGAACGTATAACACGCTATTTCGATGATTTCCTAAAATGACTCCATTGGAAACGGGCAAGGATTACACTAAATAAGATATAACGAAAATAAAACGTCAATCAAAAACAATAGTAAATACGTCAACCATATAAACAAAAAATCTTGACAATGAATATATTACTTTTAGGCAGCGGCGGACGCGAGCATGCATTGGCATGGAAAATATCACAGAGTGAGAAATGTGACAAACTCTTCATAGCACCTGGCAATGCCGGTACTGACGGTGTCGGAGGCAAGGGAGAGAACGTCAATATGAAAGCCGACGACTTTGAAGCCGTCAAGGACTTTATTGTAAGCCATGACGTGAAAATGGTCGTCGTAGGACCTGAAGACCCGTTGGTGAAGGGCATCTATGACGACCTGAAGACCGACGAGCGCACCAAGGACATACCAATCATAGGACCTTCGAAGGCAGGGGCTGTTCTTGAGGGTTCCAAGGACTTTGCCAAGGCGTTTATGAAACGCCATAACATACCTACGGCAGCCTATGCCACATTCGATGGAGAGCATTTGGAGGAAGGACTGGCATTCCTTGAGACATTACAGGCCCCCTACGTGCTGAAAGCCGACGGACTATGTGCGGGTAAAGGCGTGCTGATACTTCCGACACTGGATGAAGCGAAGAAAGAGCTTCGTGAGATGCTTGGAGGAATGTTCGGCAATGCTTCGTCGCGTGTGGTAATAGAGGAATTCCTGTCAGGTATAGAGTGTTCGGTGTTCGTACTTACCGACGGCGAGCACTATAAGATTCTTCCTGAAGCAAAGGACTATAAACGAATTGGAGAAGGCGACACCGGACTAAACACTGGTGGTATGGGCTCTGTTTCTCCTGTTCCTTTTGCCACAAAGGAATGGATGGTGAAAGTAGAGGAGCGTATCATACGCCCTACGGTAGAGGGTCTTGCTGCGGAAGGGATATGCTATAAAGGTTTCATCTTCTTCGGACTGATAAACGTTGCAGGCGAGCCTATGGTAATAGAGTACAACTGCCGTATGGGTGACCCTGAGACAGAGACCGTCATGCTTCGTCTGAAGTCAGATCTCGTGGAACTCTTTGAAGGTGTTGCCGAAGGACGTCTCGACACACGCACAATAGAACATGACCCACGTGCTGCTGTATGTGTCATGCTTGTTTCTGGTGGTTATCCTCAGGCATATAAGAAAGGTTATGAGATAACAGGCATCAATGATGTTGAAGGCTCTATAGTGTTCCATGCCGGAACGTCGTTCGACAATGAGGGTAGGGTGGTAACCAACGGCGGGCGTGTCATCGCTGTTTCGTCATACGGTGCCGACAAAGAAGACGCTCTGGGCAAATCATTTGCCGAGGCGCAGAAGATTTGTTTTACAGATAAGTACTTCCGTTCAGACATAGGACGAGATTTATAGATATTGAACTGTACGGTCAGGATTGTCTTTTTTTTCCTGACCGTACAGTTAAGATTTTTCTCGGTGGGTATTGCAGGACCTGCCAAACCTAAAGAAGATGCGAAAGAAACAAAACAGAATACTTACCAGCCGGCTCACGCTGCCTCTGGTTCTCCTTGTTGTCCTACTTCGCTGGTTGATACTGCTTGCAGGCGACTATTCCCTTTGGCAAGAGTTTCTTCTCTTTATTGTTAATATCCTTCTTTTCAGGGATGTCAACCATACCAACGCCCTTGTCAGTCAGCGTGGAAGGATTGTCCTTGCGGTGTATGCCGTACTTATGTCCCTTATACCAGAGACACTCGCAGACATCCATGTCCTTGCCGTCCAGTTTTTTGTATTGCTTGCCATACGTATGCTTTTCATGACATACCAGCATAGCGACTCCAACGGCCAGAAGTATTTTGCCTATCTCTTCATAGGTCTTGCCTCATTGTTGTGGCATCCGATAGTATTGTTTGTCCCACTGATGCTTATTGGCGAGCGATATTGCTTTATGTCTTTTGGAGCGAAGTCTATGTGGGCATGCCTCTTAGGTTTGCTGACCCCCTATTGGCTCATCATGCCTGTTGCTGTGATTATAAGCGGTTTATCGGACGTGATGTCAAGAATGCTTGCTGTTTATGACAATATGACGCACCTTGGGGAGAATTTCCATTACACAAATCTTTTGGAGAGTTATGGCGGAATGCCCCTTACCTCCCTCCTGTCTGTTTTGTTGCTTCTTGTATTGCTTCTTATCGGTGTTGTGCATTATATGCGTAACAGTTTCACAGACAGGATACAAGTGCGGATGTATTACAATTTCTTCATGATTTTAGCCTCGGGCGTTGTCGTTGCCGGACTCCTGTTGCCACAGCTGTCTTTGTGTGGACGTTCTGCAATAGGCTATCTATGGTCAGTCCTCGTCCTTTGTGCCACTCCGCTCCTGTCCCATTGTCTTAGCATTTCCTCTTCGAGGTCAGGCATGGTGGCATCATACGTCATAACGGCTGTCATCGCCATACTCTTGCTAACGAGCCTGACGACGAGCTTTTTATAGCTCACAGCACGAAAGCAAACCAGGGGCAGCATCCATGCACGGCTCTTCTGCCCATTGCCCGAAAAGAAACTATTTTTCCGGCGGGAGACTTGTCCTCCCGTCCCCACTAACCATAGTGGAAGTGACATAACACACCTTAAGAATGATATGGATTATATAGTAGAATTGTTGTCCGCCTACGGATATTGGGGCATGCTAATAGCAGCCTTTGTCGCCGGCAGCTTCTTCCCGTGGAGCAGCGAAGCCATCATGATAGCTCTCCTTGCCGCCGGTCTCGACCCTGTATTACTCTTTATTTACGCCACTATAGGCAATGTCCTTGGCTCTATGTTCAATTATTGGATAGGCACGTTCGGAAGGATTGACTGGATAGAACGCTACCTTCACGTAAAGCGTGAGAGTCTTGATAAAGCCCGGCGCTTTATGGCTGGTCATGGAGCATGGATAGGCTTCTTTACCTTTCTGCCGATTATCGGAACGGGAATAGCCATAACCTTAGGGCTAATGCGAGCAAATATCTTCGTTACCTTCCTTGCCGTAACCCTGGGCAAAGCCTTCAGGTACGCTGTGATTGCCTATGGCACAGGAATACTGATATAGCCCCTTTTCATCGGCATGCAGACTTTGCCATATTCTTATGTTTGATATGTCTCTGAAGTCGCCACGTCATAACGTATGACATCCTCATGTCATAACTTAAGGCATCCTCACGTCATAACTTATGACCTACCCAGGCCATAATATTAAGCCTACCCAGGGCCTACCAAGGTATAACTAAAGTTAAAAGTATCAGCCGTATATGTCTGATATGATGTTTTTTTAGTATTTTTGTCAAGAAAATGCTTCCCTACCACGGCACGATATTGCCATGGGCAGGAGAGGCACCAACGTAAGAACCAATAACCCATAGTGATGAATACGAACAACCCTCTCATACTGCCCTATGGCACACCCCACGACACCATCCCTTTCGACAAGATTACGCTGGAGCACTACGAGGAAGCTTTCCTTGAAGGTATAAAGCGTTCCGAGGAGATGATAGACATTATCTGTAACGACCCTGAGGAGCCTACTTTTGACAATACCATAGCACGTACTACGGATAAGAAACATTACTATGACCTCCTCGACCGAACAGAAACGGCGTTTTTCAACCTCCTCTCTGCCGAGAAAACAGACGGCATGGATGAATTGGCGCAGAAAATGATGCCCTTGCTGACAAAACATGCTAACGACGTTTCGCTGAACAAGACTTTCTTCGAGCGTACAAAGCATGTCTATGACGTTTATCATAACAACGTTAACGATAACGAGAGTATAAACAATAATACCGGTACAAACGGTAAGGCTACACTTGGCAAGCACCGCAAACTTACGCCAGAGGAGGAAAGGCTGTTGCAAAAATGTTATGACGGCTTCGTACGCTCCGGAGCGTTGCTCAGTGATAAAGACAAGGACCGCCTCAGAATGCTGACAGAAGAAGCCAGTAACCTCTCCCTACAGTTCTCACAGAACCTGATAAACGATACCAAGGCTTTTATCCTGCACATAACAGACGAGACAGAACTCTGCGGATTGCCCGAGACTTCACGCTCGGCGGCGGCTCAGGCGGCACGTGAGCATTTCGGCGAGAAGGCTCCTGGCAATGTTGAAACGGGAAACGACGGATATGGCTGGATCTTCACTCTTGACGCTCCATCTATGCGCCCTTTCCTGACATATTCCGACTGTCGTGACCTCCGCAAGAAGATGTATATGGCTTACAATACTCTTTGCACCCACGACAACAGCTCTAACAACTTCACCATCTGCCAACGTCTCGTAAACCTGCGCAGAGAGTTGGCTCAGCTTCTCGGATATGACACATACGCTGCATATCTCCTTGAGCATCGTATGGCATCTAATGTATCCAATGTGTACAAGATGCTCGACGAACTTGTGGAGGCTTATCGTCCGGCGGCAGTTGCAGAGCGTGAGGAACTGGAGAGTTACGCAAGAAAACAGGAAGGCGAGGCGTTCGTCCTGGAGGCGTGGGACACGGCATATTATTCGCATAAGCTCAAGAAGGAGCAGTATGACATAGATGCGGAAATGTTACGCCCGTATCTTAGGTTGGAAAATGTCATTAAGGGTGTCTTCGGACTTGCTACAACGCTCTATGGCATAACATTCCGTGAGAACAGGAAGATACCTGTATACCATCCCGATGTCAAGGCATATGAGGTGTTCGACAACAATGGAGCGTATCTCGCCGTACTTTATGCAGACTTCCACCCGAGGGCGGGAAAGCAGAGCGGAGCATGGATGACGGAGTTTCAGGAGCAGTTCATTGACGACGACGGGACCAATGTGCGACCGCATATCTCGCTCGTAATGAATTTTACGAAGCCTACCCCTGAGAAACCTGCACTGCTTACACTTGGAGAGGTAAATACCTTCCTTCATGAATTCGGACACTCTCTCCATGGCATGTTCGCCAACACGCGCTTTTCGTCAATGTCGGGTACCAGCGTGTGGAGGGACTTCGTGGAACTGCCGTCACAGTTTATGGAGAACTACTCCATAGAGAAGGACTTCCTGAAGACCTTTGCAGTACATTACGAGACAGGTGAGACAATACCCGACGACCTCATTGAGCGTGTACAGCGCTCGCGGAATTTCCACGTTGCCATGGCATGTCTGCAACAGGTGAAATACGGATTGCTCGACATGGCGTATTACACCCTTGACAAAGAGTTTACGGAAGACATCGTGACGTTCGAGAAGAAAGCATGGCAGAAAGCATGTATTGAACCGCAAATGACTGATACATGCATGACAGTGCAGTTCTCACACATCATGGCAGGAGGATATTCTGCCGGATATTACGGATATAAATGGTCGGAAGTGCTTGATGCAGACGCTTTCGCGGTGTTCAAAAGGGAAGGCATATTCAATACCGAAACGGCACAACGCTTCCGCGACACTATACTCTCAAAGGGTGGTACAGCTCATCCTATGACACTCTACAAACGTTTCAAAGGCTCAGAACCTTCTATTGATGCTCTCCTCGAACGGGACGGAATAAAGAAAGAATGTGGGAAACAGGAACTGCTCGACAAACGTTATCTACGTATGGCTGCAATATGGGCTGAAAACTCATACTGCCAACGCAGAAAAGTGGGATGTCTTGTGGTGAAGGACAAAAGGATAATATCCGACGGCTATAACGGCACTCCGTCAGGTTTTGAGAATGTCTGTGAGGACGACAACAACATTACAAAGCCTTACGTGCTTCATGCTGAAGCCAATGCTATAACAAAACTGGCACGCTCGCACAACAACAGCGAAGGAGCGACACTATACGTTACAGACTCTCCGTGTATAGAGTGTGCGAAGCTTATTATACAGTCAGGAATAAAGCGCATCGTCTACTCACAGCAATACCGCCTGACCGACGGCATAGACCTCTTGCGGAGGGCAGGAATAGAGATTGTCTATCTTCCTAAAACAGATAAGGAAGGATAGGACGAGACACTCCTCCTGCATCTTATGTGTGGAAGGATAAAAGGCAGATTTCTTTTCCTAAACAACGGTAAAGAGGCATAAGCGTATCTGAAAGAAATATCGTGCAACAAGCAATATACCAAATAAAAACAATATGAATCCTAAAAACAGATATATGCCATTGCTCATGGCATTGTGTGTGGTGGCAGGCATACTGATAGGTTCGTTTTATACAAACCATTTCTCCGGCAATAGGTTGAACATCATAAATACAGAGTCAAACCGCCTGAACAATCTGCTCCGTATCATTGACGACCAGTATGTTGACAGCGTAAATGTCAACCAGCTGGTTGAGAACGCAATACCGCAGATTCTCTCAGAACTTGACCCACACTCTGTCTATATCAGCGCAAAGGAAGTGACGACAATGAACGACGACCTCAAAGGCTCGTTCTTCGGCATTGGCATACAGTTTACAATACGCGAGGATACCATACATGTTGAAGATGTCATAGCAGATGGGCCGGCGGAACGTGCAGGTATAGTGGCGGGAGACAAAATCGTTGAGGTGGACGGAAAACCTTTCGTAGGGAAAAAGGTCACCAACCAGGAGGCTATGGCTCACCTGAAGGGTGAGAAAGGAACGAAGGTTACCGTAGGAATCATGAGCTACGGCAGCAAGAACGTGAAGCGTGTGACGCTGACACGCGACGAGATACGCACAGAAAGCGTAACGGCGTCATATATGCTCGACGAGAATACAGGATATATCAAAGTAAAGAACTTTGGCGAGAACACTTATGCCGAACTACTCGTTGCGCTTGCCACTCTTTCGCAGGAAAACCTCCAGAACCTGGTCATTGACCTTAGGGACAATACCGGAGGCTATATGCAGACAGCCGTACAGATGGCTAATGAGTTCCTTCCGGCAAAACATCTTATAACATATATGGAGGGACGGCGTTCTCCACGCAAGAACTTCCTCAGCGACGGAAGGGGAGCGTACAAGACGATACCTCTCGTCGTCCTTATCAACGAAGGGTCGGCATCGGCAAGCGAGATTTTCGCCGGGGCGATACAGGACAATGACCGAGGGACAATAATCGGCAGACGCTCCTTCGGAAAGGGACTTGTGCAGCAGCAGATCTCTTTCCCTGACGCTTCCATGATACGCCTTACAATAGCACGTTACTACACTCCTTCCGGACGATGTATTCAGAAACCCTACAAACTCGGAGACGGAGAGAGTTATGAGCAGGACCTCATTGAGCGATACAAGAATGGAGAATACTTCTCTCTCGACAGCATAAAGCATGACGGACCGGAGTATCACACCACACTGGGACGTAAGGTTTACGGAGGGGGTGGAATAACGCCGGACATCTTTGTGGCGGAAGACACGTCGTCAATGACATCGTACTATAAAAAAGCTGTGATGACAGGACTGATGATGAAATACGCATATCAATATACCGACGAAAACCGCAAGACGTTGTCGGAATATGACGACATGCCGTCGCTGTTGAAGCATCTTCAACGACAGAACCTCGTAGAGAAGTTCGCTGCTTTCGCCGACAAGAACGGGTTGAAGCGTCGTAATCTCATGATCAGACAGTCATACGTTCTGCTCGACCGTTTCATAAATGCCAGAGTGATATATAATATTCTTGACGAACAGGCTCTGACGGAATATCTTAACCTCTCTGACCCTGTTATAGAGAATGCAAAGAAGGTCTTTGCTGAGGGAAAGGCTTTCCCGCAGAAACCAGCTCCGAAGCAGGTGAAGAATGCTAATGTGAAACAACAGAAGGCAGGCAGGAAGTAAATGCTTATATGGCAATGACAGACGGTTGTCAGGAAGACGTAATAACAATATGCAATGACAGACGAAAAGGCGGAAATAAGGAAAGAGATACGCACAAGGCGTAAGGCTTATTCTTCAGAACAACTCAAGGTAATGTCTGAGGAAGTATGCCGTCAGATTTTGCGCCATCCTTACGTAAGGAAAGCCAAGACCGTGATAGCCTTCTGGCCTATGCCCGACGAGGTGGATATACGGGATGCGATAAAGGCATTATGGACTCAGGGGAAAGACTTGTTCCTGCCGCGTATTGTCTCTGACACCGAGATGATATTATGCCGATACGAGGGCGAAGCCTCACTTGCAGCAGGACGCTATGGAATATTGGAACCTTGCGGCGAGGAAGAGGAAATTACCACTTTCGAAGGATATAGAGAGGGACTGACCGAAATTGTCATGCTCGTTCCTGGAGTGGCTTTCGACATACAAGGTCACAGGGTCGGAAGGGGAAAGGGGTATTATGACCGTTTCCTATCCGGAAAACAGATATACACACTTGGCGTATGCTTGCCTTTCCAGAAACTTGCCACTGTGCCTTATGAACGTCATGACATTATCATGGACGGGGTGATAGGGTAGGGGTGATGATTTAACAAACGACAGAACATTACAGACAATGGACAATTTCAAAGTGATTATAGTAGAGGATGTAGCCCTCGAACTGAAAGGTACGGAAAACATCGTGCGTAATGATATTCCCGAAGCGGAGATAATAGGTACGGCACAGAACGAGGCGGAGTATTGGAGACTTTTACGCAACGAAGAGCCGCATCTCGTGCTACTTGACCTCGGGCTGGGCGGTTCTACGACAATTGGCGTGGAGATATGCAGGCAGACGAAGCAGTCGAGGCCGCATATCAAGGTGCTTATCTTTACGGGAGAGATTCTCAACGAGAAGTTGTGGGTCGATGTGCTCGATGCCGGAGCGGACGGCATAATACTCAAGACGGGTGAGCTGCTCACGCGTCGTGATGTGGTGTCGGTGATGAGTGGCAAACAGCTGGTATTCAACCAACCCATCCTTGAGAAAATTGTAGAGCGGTTCAAATATTCCGTCAACTCAGAAATAATGCTGCAAGACGCGAAGATAAGATATGAGATAGACGAATATGACGAGCGCTTCCTCAGACACCTCGCCTTGGGATATACCAAGGAGCAGATAACAACCTTGCGCGCTATGCCTTTCGGCGTGAAATCGTTGGAGAAGCGTCAGGCGGAACTGATACAGAAACTCTTCCCGGGGAAGAGTGGTATAAACGCCACACGCTTAGTTACAAAAGCTCTCGAACTCCATATCATCGATATTGACAACCTTGTCGCCGATGAGGAATAGAAATAATCTTCAGTCAGTCGCCGATGAGGAAGCGGAATAATCTTAAGCATATCAGTCGCCGATGAGGAACAGACCGATACATAATCTTCATAGTACCATATTGCCTATATTGTTGGCGGCAATGGTTGTATGCCAACTCACCATAGTCATTGTGTCATGGATAGCCAATGCACTATGGCCGGAGTTTGGCATGACATCGTTGCTGTCGCACAAGGGAATACGGTGGATGGTAGGCGAGATGCCCGACATGCTGGCGTCAGAGGTGATGCTGTGGTTACTGACAGCAGGTATGGCATGGGGGGTATTGCATGAGGTGTTTAGAAGACGTAATGGCGATGACTTGCTTGGGGGATATGCGGAGCGCATAGCCTTCCATGTCACCATAGCCGTAACGATCATTCTTACCTGTCTCATTCTTTTCCTCATCTTTGGGCCGGACACCATTCTGCTCAGTGCTACAGGGACATACCGCGACAGTAGTCTCTCTAAAGGTGCTGTGCCTATGGCGTTACTCATGACTGCCGTAATAATGTCTACCTACGGTCTCTTCTCTGGACGTATTGCCTCGCTTCAGGCTCTTTATTACGCCATGTGCTCCGGCATACGTGATGTCGTGCCACTTCTCCTTATCTATCTTTTCGTATCCTCATGCTACTTTTCCCTGATGTATGTCTTGCCGTGACAGTCTCTGTAACATAAACAGTTCTTATACATATTCTTATAATACAATAAATATGGAAAAATCTAACTCTTATAATACAATAAATATGGAAAATTCTAACATCTCAAGACCCTCAAGCCTTATGCAGGTCAAATTCGTAGCCGTCGTCTTTTTGGCAGCATTCATCACTGCATGTCAGAGCAAGACTTCAAGCCATGCCTCACAGAACGACTCTCTTGCCACGACAACTACCGATGCTCCTGAAGCTATACCGAATGAAAGCATCGAGGCAGACACCATGGAACTGAGAAACTTTGTCACAGTAATGTACAATGACATTCTTAAGCTATACCGATCAGATGAATTAAATGGCATGGTGATTGGTTTTAAAAAATATGCGTCAGAGTCGTTTAACAAGACTTTTGATGAGGCGGAAAAGGTAAATAACGAAACGGGCTATCCTGTCTTAGGTTGGGGATGTGACCCGTGGGTACTTGCTCAAGACTCGAATCAGCCTGAGGCAAACGTGATAAAAGTGTTCAGGGAGTCGGCAGACAAAGGATATGTTGACGTCGTGGTACGCGATGGTGACAACAGACTTTACGACAGCTTTATAAGGCTGCTTATGATAAAGGAGAAAGGAGAATGGAAAGTTGATGATTTCATCGGTACAGAGTCAGCTGACTATGCTCCGACATATTGTGAGGCACTCAGAGAGGATATGGAGGAAGTACTGAAAAACGCAAAATAAAAACCTGGCACATATAATGCTGTAGTGTTGCAGTAAAGAAAGCGATGACCACCATTCGTGCTCTACTTAGTGGAACGCAAATGGTGGTCATCGCTTGTTTCTCTTTTGCCTTTCAGTATGTATGTAGACTTGTATTCTTCCTGCCTTTCAATCAGTCTTTAGGCTTGTATTCTTTCAGCCTTTCACTGTGTCTGTATCTTTGTGTCCTTACTGATTTTTTAGGCATCTAAAGTTTTCGATTAGCCGCTTTGCGATTAGTCTGGCGTTTGCCTATGTTTCAAAACCAACAGTTTTCCGCAGAAGCGACGGTAGTGCAAAAGACACGATTTTCACTCCCACTCGATTATCATTCATCTCAGAGAATCAATCTGTTGACCATCATTCAA
>CALZUQ010000061.1 GCA_945829425.1 uncultured bacterium
GTAATAAATGTAATAAATTATTTTTCTCATTTTTTCTATATCATTGATAATCAATGTCTTTTATTTGCGTTCCTTGTTCTCGGTCTTACTGTACTTACGACGTTGGCCTTTGACATCAAACAAAGAGGGAATTATTAAAGAAAGCACTACTGGATTGTAGGTGCGTCCATAGTATGGACGGGACTAAAACAGCAAAAAAAATAGTTACTGAGTATTATTGCAAGCAGACGATGACTTTCATCAACGAGCCTAATGTCAATTGCTGCATCTTCCACAGCAGGAAAGAGGAAGCCTTCCTGTCAGATTATAGGAAGGCACGGAGAGATACGTGAAGTATCGTGAATGTTACGTGAAGTGTCGAAGATATTACGTGAAGTGTCGTGAATAATACGTATAATGATTTCTACAGTCTTTCGTGTGAGAGGTATTAAGGTGAGAGAGGTATTAAAGGTGAGAGAGTTACAGACCGTATTTCTTGATTTTGTTATATAACGTCTGGCGTGTGATGTCAAGACGTTGGGCTACGGCGGTGAGGTTGCCATCACACTCACGTATGGTACGCGCTATCAGCGAACGTTCCATGTCAGCGAGAGAGCCGCTTTGCGCTATGCTGTCGCTGGGAGACAGATGCAGCGCGTCATGGCTCTCAACGTTCATCGGCGACATCTCTTCGAGGATTACGGCACGTTCCATGGCATGCTCCAGTTCGCGTATGTTCCCCTGCCAAGGGTATGAACGCAGCATGTCGCACGTCTTTTCGCTCAGCGTCAGCGGCTTTTTGTTATACATGTCAGAGAATTTCTGTATGAAACGTTGCGCTAAGGGGATGATGTCCTCCTTACGCTCGCGTAGTGGCGGCAGGTGCAGACAGATGGTGTTTATGCGGTAGAGAAGGTCTTCACGGAACGTCCCCTCCGCCACCATTTGTTGCAGGTTACGGTTTGTCGCCGTGATGAGACGTATGTCAATAGGTATCTCTTTCGTCCCCCCGATACGTGTCACGGTACGTCGCTGCAGCGCTGTGAGGAGCTTTGCCTGCAAGGAGTATGAGAGGTTGCCTATCTCGTCCATGAAGAGTGTGCTGCCCTGCGCCATCTCCATTTTCCCCGCCTTGTCAGTCTTTGCATCGGTGAAGGCACCGCGGACATGTCCGAACAGCTCACTCTCGAACAATGTCTCCGTTATCGCCCCCATGTCCACGGCAGTCATGAGCCGCTCTGCACGGTGAGACAGCGAGTGTATCTCACGTGCCAGGACCTCCTTTCCCGTACCGTTTTCTCCCGTTATGAGGATATTGGCATCGGTTGCCGCCACCTTCTCAGCCATCATGCGCAGTTCTTCCATCACCGGCGATGTCCCCCAGAACATGCCGTGACGGCTGTCTTTACGTCGCCCTTTTCCTCTGTTGTCACGGCAGTCAACCAATGTCGCTACGAGACGGTCGTTGTCGAACGGCTTCACGATGAAGTCGGCAGCCCCCTCCTTTATGCCTCTCACGGCAAGGTCGATGTCAGCGTATGCCGTAAAGAGCACCACGCTTACTGTCGGTGCCAGCCGTTTTATCTCTCTCAGCCAGAAGAGTCCTTCATTGCCGTTGTTTATCCCCTTCCCGAAGTTCATGTCGAGAAGCACCACGTCGGGCATGGTACGTTGCATGAGTGTTGGTATCGTATTGGGATTGGAAGTCAGCTGTATGTCGGAGAAAACACTGCGCAGCAGTATCTTCAGCGACACGAGAAGCGGCTCCGCGTCATCGACAATGAGGATGTTTCCTTTTTTCATTCTGAAAGATCTTTTTTTCGTAGGACTTTTTTCACCTGTACGGTTTCGGACTATGTGGACGGCTCAGGCCGGAAGGATATACTTTTAGAAGGCGGCGACGGAGTCTCCGGAAATAACAACATAAAGGGTAAGTCTTTCAACCGTACACAGTTAGGATTATTTTCTCTTCTTTCTCTTGAACAATGAGAATGTCCCTCCAATCCTTCTGTACAGTTTCCACCCCATAATGACGCCGTCGACGAGTCCTGCTCCGGCATGAGCGTAGTGGAGTAGTCTTTGCGTTGGTGTCTTCACTTCGTCGTCTGCCGCGGGATGCACCAGCTCCTGCCATAGCATAGACACCTCCTCGCCCTTCTCTGACATGGCGAGTCTCAACCGTTCCTTCTCCACCCTGATGTCTTCAAGAGTGGCAAATGTCTTTCCTTGTGTTGTCATAGCTATTTCGTTAGGATTTCTGCAAAAACTCTTATCAGCGGGCGTTGGATCCACGCCTCACGCTTGATGTATATTGTAGCGACGACGAAGAGATAGAACAAGGCGATGGCGGCAAAAGCCCCTGCCGTCGTCATGCCGTTGGCACTGAGCCAGAACGCTGCCGCAAAGGAGAGGAGTATGACGACGAGCATGAAGAGGAAGGCGAGGATGATGAAAAGCAGCAGGGCGGAAATGAGCCGTACCGTCTTCTCTATCGCACTCACCTGAAGGTAGTCCTTCTGAAGCGAGAAGTACTCTCTGACAGCCTCTATCAGCTGTGCCAGTGTCTCGATATTTTTGTCTGTGCTGAACATGTGTCTGAAAAAAAACTATGCACTCCCGTGCTCAGGGCAGGGGAGTGCACGTAGGGTTTATTCGTTTACCGCAATGAGGTCTTCCGCCAGCTCTGCCATCTCTTTCTTAGAGAGCTGTACGTTGTTCCTGTCGCAGAAGTCCTTTACTGTCTTTGCGATTTTCTTGCGTGTGTCTGCTCCTGACTCCGGTGCGAGGAGGATGCCTGCTGCTGCTCCTGCGATGGCTCCACCGAGGAACGCTCCAATATAACCTAATGCTTTCATAATAGTGTGTTTGTTTAAAATGTTAATACTTCGCTTTTCGCACAACAAAAGTATTAAAGATTTCGATTATGTGCAAATAAATAGTCTAATATTTTGTTAAACAGGGTGCTTTTTACAGTTTTAACATACTTTATGCGCAGGAACACTTGCCCTTTTATTATTTTTTTGTAACTTTGCGCTCAAGTGGTGTGTATGACAGGAAAAAGGCCGAAAAGACTGAAGAAAGGAATGTCGACACATTATATAATAATATAATAAAGACGACGCAAGAGGAGGACATGAGTAGAGTCCGCCACACTTGCGAAAGAAAGTGAACAAAGAACCCAAATAACATAATTCAGAAAAATGAAAAAGCACGTATTTCTTTGCGCTGCCCTCGGCGCTGTATTGATGATGACAAGTTGCGGTACGAACAAGGAGAACGCATACCGTAAGGCATACGAGAAAGCACAGGCTCAGGAGCAGACTCCTGTTGCGGCAGAGCCACAGGAGACCGTCGTGGCACCTGTTGTGGAGCGTCCACAGAACCAGCCTGCTGTGCAGGACAATTACGACAATGTCGCAGTACGCACGGAGAATGTCTCTGTTGTCAGCGGTTCAGGCCTGAAAGGTTTCAGCGTTGTCGTTGGCTCGTTCGGACTGAAGACAAACGCCGAAGGACTGCAGCAGAGGCTCATAAACAGCGGATATAACGCACAGATAGTTTTCAACTCGTCAAACCAGATGTACCGCGTCGTAGCGTCAACGTTCGAGACAAAGGGTGAGGCGGTGAGCAGCCGTGACGCCCTGCGTTCACAGTATGCTGACGCTTGGCTGCTATACAGCAAATAATACGGTTGTCAGTCAGGGAACAATGTTTTTCAGAAAACACGAAAGCATATTATGCGAATACTGTCTGTAGACTACGGAAAGAAGCGTACAGGCTTGGCAGTCACCGACCCGTTGCAGATCATTGCAAACGGGTTGGTGACTGTTCCTACATCTGAATTGCTGTCTTTCCTGAAAGACTACTGCTCACGCGAGGAGGTAGAGACAATAGTCATAGGAAGGCCGACACAGAGCGACGGAACGCCGAGCGAGAACCTGCAACGCGTGCTCTCCTTCGCAGGAAGGCTGAAGAAGGTGGTGCCGGGAATACCGATAGAATGGTATGACGAGCGTTACACCTCAGTATTGGCTCACCGAACCATCCTCGACTCGGGAAAAGGGAAAATGGCACGCAGGGACAAGGCTCTCGTGGACAAGGTCTCTGCGACAATAATACTCCAGGACTATATGGAGTCGAGAAAGAACAGGACTGGACAACCCTGACAACGACGGCAGGAGGGCTACTCTGCGACGGCAACAAGGCATCGGAGACATTAATCAATGTGGTAGAATACCCACCACAAATAAAAAATATTTATATTTTGATACTTCCAATATATACATACGGGCAGCCGGTATTGCGTAAGGTTGCCGAGGATATAACACCCGACTACCCCGAGCTCTCTACGCTGATAGAGAACATGTGGGAGACCCTGGCAAACAGCGAGGGCATAGGACTTGCAGCACCCCAGATAGGGCGCGCCATACGTGTCGTGCTCATTGACCTCGACCCTCTGGCGGAGGACATGCCGGAGTATAAGGGTTTCAAGAAAGTGTATATCAATCCGCACATACTCGAATACGACGAGAACTCGAAGAAGGAAAGCTCGCAGGAGGGCTGTCTCTCCGTTCCCGCCATACATGAAAGCGTGACACGCCCTACACGCATCAGGGTGGAATATGACGACGAGGACTTCCAACACCACGAAGAATGGGTGGAGGGGTATCTCGCACGTGTCATGCAACATGAGTTCGACCATCTTGAGGGAAAGATGTTCATAGACCGTATATCACCATTCCGCAAACAGCTCATAAAATCGAAGCTGAAGGCTTTGATGCAGGGACGTTTCTCATGCGGATATAAGACAAAAGTCCCAAGGGCATGACGACGTGAGGAGAAAACACTTGCGGCAACATAAATGACGTCGGAAAATGACAGGCGTCAGAAGCAATGACGTCGGAAAAATCCTGCGTCAACAGTTTATGGATTTGTTTTTCAGTATAATACGCAGTATCAAAAGCCGGGCAGCCATAGCCGTGCTGCTGTGGCTCGTGAATATGCCGTGCTTCCCGCAGTTCAACACCGACAGGCTGACAGCAAGCGGAAGGATAGCACTGTATTACGAGGACTATGTCCTGTCCATACAATATCTCTCACAGGTCATCATGCTCAAGCCACATCTCTATGAGCCGTGGCAGCTGAGGGCAGCGGCGAAGTATTACCTCGACGACTTCAGCGGAGCAGAGCAGGACGCCACGGAGGCAATGAAGCTGAACCCGTACATCCCGAACCTCTATGACCTTCGAGGAATATGCCGCATAAGGCAGAAAAACTATGCTGAAGCCATCGACGACTATACCAACGCCATACGCCTCGACCCCACAAGCCGAAACTTCTGGTTTAACAGGGCGGTATGCCGAATGGAGAACAAAGACTACGACAATGCCGAGGCAGATCTGGACAGCATAGTGAAGAGGTGGAGCACATTCCCGGAGCCGTATAACGCCATGGCGGAGATATATCTCGTGAAGAAAGACACCGTGACGGCGGCAGAATGGCTGGAAAAAAGCCTCAAGGTTGACCAGTATAACGTCAGCACATGGTCGATGAGGGCGAACATCGCTATGGCAAGGAAAGAATGGCAACTGGCGGACAGCATGCTCACAAGGGCAATACAACTCAAGCCTCGTTCCGTGGCGAACTATGTCAACAGGGCACTCGCAAGGTGTAACATAAACAACCTCCGCGGGGCAATGGCGGACTATGACATTGCACTCGACATAGACCCCGACAACTTCCTCGCACACTACAACCGAGGACTCCTGCGACAGCAGGTGGGCGACGACAACCGTGCCATAGACGACTTCAACTACGTCCTGCGCTTTGAGCCGGGAAATGTCATGGCACTCTTCAACCGTGGCGTCTTGCTTGACCAGACGGGAGACCTGCATGGCGCAATACGTGACTACAGCAAGGTGATTGAGGAGTTTCCGAACTTCTGGAACGGACTGTCACGACGTGCTTCGTGCTACCGACGCCTCGGCATGACGGCAAAGGCAGAAAAGGACGAGTTCCGAATACTGAAGGCGCAAATGGACAAACATATCGGAGTACAGCCACGGTGGACGAAGCACAAGCTGCAGGAGATGAGGAAAAAGGGGGACATAGACCCCGAGAAATACCAGCAGCTCGTGGTCGACGACCAGACACCGGAGAGGGAATACCAGAGCGAATACCGAGGAAAGGTGCAGAACAGGAAGGTGGCTATAGACTTCCTGCCGGAACAGCAGATAACGGGCTTCGACCCGGAGAGCGGTACGAGCATGTTGCAGAACTATGCCGAGGTGACAGCAGGAAACGTGCCAAAGGCAGGAAAGAAGATGACGCTCTCTGACATCACGGCAATGATCGAGAAGACACCGGAGAAGGCGGAGCTGTACTATATGAGGGGTACGGTATTGGCGCGGCAGGGTGACTATGACGATGCTGTTGCGGACTTTACAAAGGCTCTTGAACTCGACGACAGAATGCCGGAAGCATACTTCAACAGGGGACTGGCATATGCTTTCTCTGGAAAGAAGAAAGAAGGACTCCGCGACCTCAGCAAAGCCGGGGAATTAGGACTGTACAGCGCATACAGCGTGATGAAAAAGCTTAATTCCGAGAAAAAATGATTAGGAATATTTTGAGAATAAACAATAAATAATATACTCAAGAAATGATAAAGATTACATTTCCAGACGGCAGCATACGTGAGTACGAACAGGGTATCACGGGAATGCAGATTGCCGAGAGCATTTCTCCTGCTCTGGCACGCAACATCATAGCATGCGGTGTGAACGGAGAAACAGTGGAGGTCAACAGACCTATCAACGCCGATGCAAGGATTGCGTTGTATAAGTTCGACGACGAACAGGGAAAACACAGCTTCTGGCATACCAGCGCACACCTCCTCGCCGAGGCACTGCAGGAGCTTTACCCCGGCATACAGTTCGGCTTCGGACCGGCGGTGGAGAACGGATTCTTCTATGACGTCATGCTCCCCAACGGAGAGATGATCAAAGAGGGTGACTTCAAGAAAATTGAGGACAAAATGCTGGAACTGGCACGAAAGGACGAGCCGGTGGTGCGTAAGGAGATATCTAAAGCCGACTGCCTCACAGAGTTCAAGGCGGCAGGACAGCACTACAAATGCGAGCACATAGAGGAAGACCTCGAGGACGGCTCTATCACGACATATACACAGGGCAGCTTCACAGACCTCTGCAAGGGTCCGCATATCGTGTCTACAGGAATAATCAAAGCAGTGAAACTCACGGCGATAGCCGGAGCATTCTGGAGGGGAGACGCCTCACGTGACCAGATGCAGCGTCTCTACGGCATTTCCTTCCCTAAGAAGAAGATGCTCGACGAGTATCTCGTAATGCTTGAGGAAGCAAAGAAACGCGACCACAGGAAGATTGGAAAGGAGATGGAACTCTTCATGTTCTCAGAACGTGTGGGAAAAGGTCTTCCTATATGGCTGCCGAAAGGTACAGACCTCCGCATACGTCTTCAGGAGATGTTGCGCAAGATACAGAAGAACTTCGGATATTATGAGGTTATCACTCCGCATATCGGTTCGAAGAACCTCTACGTCACCTCAGGACACTATGCCCACTACGGCAAGGACTCTTTCCAGCCGATACATACACCGGAGGACGAGGAGTATATGCTCAAGCCGATGAACTGTCCACACCACTGTGAGGTGTTCGCCTCAAAGCCTCGCTCATACAAAGACCTGCCATTCCGCTGCGCTGAGTTCGGAACGGTATATAGATATGAGAAATCCGGTGAGCTTCACGGACTGACACGTGTTCGCTCGTTCACACAGGACGACGCACATATTTTCTGCCGTCAGGACCAGGTGAAGGGTGAGTTCCTCCGCGTGCTCGACATCATACAGACTGTATTCAAGGTGTTCGGATTTGGAGAAGACCAGGTGGAGTTCCAGATTTCACTCCGCGACCCGCAGGATACGGAGAAATACATCGGCAGCGACGAGGTATGGGAGTCGGCAGAAAGTGCTATCATAGAGGCATGCAAGGAGAAAGGCATAAAGGCTCGCTGTGAGCTGGGAGAGGCAGCATTCTACGGACCTAAGCTTGACTGTATGGTGAAGGACGCCATAGGAAGACGCTGGCAACTCGGAACAATACAGGTGGACTATAACCTCCCGGTACGTTTCCAGCTGGAATATACCACTGAGGACAACAGCAAGCAGCGTCCGGTGATGATACACCGCGCACCATTCGGATCGCTGGAGCGTTTTACCGCCGTGCTCATAGAGCATACAGCAGGACATTTCCCACTATGGCTCGCTCCGGAGCAGGTAGCCATACTGCCTATTTCAGAGAAATTCAACGACTACGCCGAGGCGGTGCAGGAGTATTTCGACTCGGTAGGTGTACGTGCCTCTGTTGACAACCGCAACGAGAAAATAGGACGAAAGATACGCGACAACGAGCTGAAACGTGTGCCGTATATGGTGATAGTTGGCGAGAAAGAGGCTGCCGAAGGCAATGTCGCCATGCGTCAGCAGGGTGGTGGAGAGCAAGCCGTAATGTCGAAGGAAGAATTCGCTAAAAGAATACTCGACGAAGTGGCTGAAATGCTTGAAGCTACGAATATTAAACCTCAGAAGTGAGAAATATATTAAATCATGTTAAAATGTGAGGTGCAAAGGCTTATGATAAAATCATAATAGAAAAAAAATGTGTACCTTTGCACCCGCATTTTACGTTTGAGACAAGATAAACGAAGGTGAAAGCATTACATAAAATGTAATCCCAACAAAATTTAACAGCAATAAACGGAAGAAACATCGCATTTTTGCAAACGAATTAAAATTGATGAAAATAGAGAAAAAGAAAGACAACAACCAGTACCGCATCAACGAACAAATCAGAGCCAAGGAGGTGCGTATCGTTGGTGACGACGGCTCAACAGTTGTCCCTTTGCGCCAGGCACTTGACATGGCAAGAGACAGAGATGAAGACCTCGTACTGATTTCACCTAACGCTGAGCCACCGGTATGCCGTATCATCGATTATTCCAAGTTCCTCTACCAGCAGAAGAAAAAGGCTAAGGAACTGAAGCAAAAACAGGTCAAGGTAGAAGTGAAGGAAATACGCTTCGGACCACAGACCGACGAGCACGACTACAACTTCAAGCTCAAGCATGCTCAGGAGTTCCTGACAGAAGGAAACAAAGTCAGGGCGCATGTATTCTTCCGGGGACGTTCCATACTTTTCAAAGAACAGGGAGAGGTCCTGCTGCTGCGCTTTGCCAACGACCTGGAGGAATGTGGAAAGGTAGAGCAGATGCCAAAGCTCGAAGGAAAGAAAATGTTCCTCATGCTCGCACCAAAGAAAGCTGGAGTAGCGAAAAAAAGCCAGCAGAAAATCGACCGCGAACGTCGTGAGGCTGAGGCGAAAGAAAGCAAGGCTACAGAGAATAAGGAGGCAGAAGAAACACCCGTTAACGGACTGGCAGCTAACGCAAAAGGATTCAGCGCACTCGCTGACCTGAAGTTCGACGAGGAGTAACGAGTCGGTTCTGTGACTCTGTCATGGCATGATATGCGAATATCATGTGTTTCCAGAGGATAAGATACGGAACGAACGCCTCAAAATAAACAGAAGAATTTTAGTGCGTAACGCCCGGTATATGCGTTGCCACAAATGTATTTAATAACAGTTTAATATTAAAAAAAATGCCAAAAGTAAAGACTAATTCCGCTGCAAAGAAACGTTTTTCTTTCACAGGAACAGGTAAGATTAAGCGTCGTCACGCTTTTCACAGCCACATTCTGACAAAAAAGACCAAAAAGCAGAAGCGTAACCTTCTCGGGTCTACTATCGTTGATTCTACAAACACAAAGCAGGTTCGTGATCTGCTGTGTCTGCGTTAATCTTATGTCTAACTTTTTAAAGTAAGAAAACTATGCCAAGATCAGTAAATCACGTTGCATCACGCGCTAAGCGCAAGAGAATACTTAAACTCACTCGTGGTTATTACGGAGCTCGTAAAAACGTATGGACCGTTGCCAAGAATACTTGGGAGAAAGGTCTTACATATGCTTATCGTGACCGTAAGAACAAGAAACGTACTTTCCGCGCTTTGTGGATACAGCGTATCAATGCTGCTGCTCGTATCGAGGGACTCAGCTACTCACAGCTCATGGGTGCTCTTCACCAGGCAGGTATCGAGATCAACCGTAAGGTGCTCGCTGACCTCGCTGTAAATCATCCTGAGGCTTTCAAGGCTATCGTTGCCAAAGTAAAGTAAGGAACTCTTCAGGCTATGCCTGAGACGAGAAAAAAGACAAAGGGTAAGTCATTACGGCTTGCCCTTTTTTTATCCCTTTTCAATACCATTTTTCACGATAAAAAATGGGACTTACTTGGGACTTACTTGGGAGGAACTTGGAATCACCTTGAAACCAACCTGAAACCTGAAACCCTCTTGAAACCTGAAACCCTCTTGAAACCTGAAACCTTAACCTTGACTTTTTTTGAACGCGAATTTCCGTGAATTATCCGTGAATTTCCGATTTTTTTTCTTATGCCTCACGTGTTATTTCCGATAATTTGTGTTAAATTTCCAGTGATTTACGTTCATCACAGTTGTCTTAGTTGTCTTAGTTGTCGTTTTCCAAGAAAGACACGGAAAGACACGGTTTTTCAGTTTTACATCTGTGGCTTAGTATTGTTATAAAAATGTTTGGATAAGGAGTTATGGTGTTCAGGTCTAAAAGAGGGTAGTGGGGTAGTAGGGTAGAGGTGTCTCTGTCATTTCTAAAAACTATTTTCTGCTTTTCCTTTGTCGTTCCATTTTTTTTTATTAATTTTGCAAGGATTTCAAAAGCATACTTAATGTTGTACTCACTATAGGTGGGTTCTATTAATTAGCTTTGTTAGATTTCCGAATTATCTCTGAGAGCAGAGTGTCAGTTTTAGAAGGAGCGATGCGGGCATCGTGACTGAGAAAACTGGCAGTATGCGCCAGAGAGAAACGGAAAGATGACAAAACGTCAACCCATAATTAATAACATTTAGACGGTGGGAATTAATATAACCCACCTATAATAAGGAGAACGACATGAATGATTTGTAAAGAACCAACCTTTTTACACAATATAAACGTACATTTTCCGTTTATTTGATATAAAGGAGGCGATTTAGTAATCTAAAAATATCGACACATCATGAGCAAATACATAAGATTCGACTTGGCAATGAAACGTCTGCTCAGAGACAAAGCCAATTTCGGTGCTTTGGAAGGATTGCTTACCACATTGCTCGGCGAGAAGATCAAGATACAGAAACTCCTTGAGAGCGAAAGCAATCAAGAGACGGAATACGACAAGCAGAACCGTGTCGACATACTCGCAGAGAACGACAAGGGACATCTGTTCCTCATAGAGGTTCAGAACAACAGCGAATACGCCTATTTCCAGCGTATGCTTTTCGGTACCTCAAAGCTCGTGACGGAATATATCGAGAGAGGCGAGAACTACGACAACGTAAAGAAGGTTTACAGCATAAACATCATCTATTTCTCTCTGGGAAGCGGAAAGGATTACGTCTACCACGGAAAGACGGAGTTCAGAGGCATTCACGACGGCGACATCCTCCAGCTGTCACCGTTCCAGAAACAGAAATTCTCCTTCTCGGAAGTCAGCGAACTCTATCCCGAGTATTATATCCTCAAGGTCAACGACTTCAATAAGGTTGCTAAGACACACCTCGAAGAATGGATATATTATCTCAACACCGGCGACCTCCCTGACTCCGCTACAGCTCCCGGTCTCGACGTCGTACGCGAGAAGCTCCGCCTTCAGACAATGACGAAAGCCGAGCTCAACTCCTACTATCGTCATCTCGACAATATCGTGATACTCCAAAACAACATAGTAACAGAAAGAGAGGAAGGACGACTGGAAGGCATTGAGGAAGGCAGAGAGAAAGGTATAGCGGAAGGCAGGGCTAAAGAACGCAGGGCCAACGCCAGGAAGCTCAAGGCTTTAGGTGTCCCCATCGCCACCATTGCCGAGGGGACAGGCTTGTCAGAAGAAGAAATTTCAAGGCTGTAGCAATTTCGATTACTGCGTGTAACCACCAACAATTCAGAATATACTGTTCATGAAAAGTGGTGAATAATAGTTTTATAACACTAAAACAATCTGCAAAAACTTTTTTATCATGACAGACAATAAAAAAATAATCGATTTGAATATAATAGAAATTATAAAACTTCTACAGAGTGACAAAAAAAAGATTATTATATATTCTATCACGGCGGGAGTTATAGGCGTTTTGCTTGCCTTCGGAACACCTAAAAAATACAAGTCTACTGTAATGTTAGCCCCTGAAGAGTCTGGTGGTGGCTTTTCTGGAAGCCTTTCGTCGTTGTCTGCAATGGTCGGGCTTAATATGAAGTTCGGTCAGACAGGAGATGCTCTATATCCTGAGATATATCCAAACATTGTTTCTTCTACCGATTTCATCATCGGAATGTTCCCTGTAGAGATAAGTACGAAGGACAACAGTGTGAAATGTGATTACTACACATACTGGGAAAAACATCAGAAAATCGCAGTCAGTGACTACCCCAAAGCACTTTTAGTAAAACTAAAAGGCATGTTCTCGAAAAAAGAAGAATCTTCTCCTTTGAAATCGAAACAAGAAGGCACAATATCCCTCTCCAGGAAACAGGAAGAGATTGCGAAAGCCATGTCCAGTATGGTAGAATGCAGTGTCGACAAAAAGACCAGCGTTATAACAATCACAGTAGAGGATCAGGACCCACGTGTCGCAGCTCTTATTGCAGACAGCATTAAGCAGCATCTGCAAATAGCAATAACAGATTATAGGACGAAGAAGTCAAGATTAGACATGGACTATATGGGCAAGTTGTATGATGAAGCAAAAAATGACTATGATAAGGCAAGACAAACTTATGCTACATATTCCGATACACACCAAGGTATTGTCCTGCAAAAATACAAGACTAAGGAATTAGAACTTGAAAATGAGATGGAGCTGAAATACAACATCTTCCAAACCGTAGCAGAGCAACTCCAACTTGCAAAAGCAAAGGTTCAAGAGAAAACACCTGCTTTCACAGTATTGCAGAGTGCTACAGTACCTAATAAACACAGCAGTCGTCCAAAGATTGTTACTCTTGTGATATGGATGGTATTAGGATTTCTGCTTCGCTCAGGTATTCTTCTTTGGAAAAACAAAAAGATGTTTGTCAGCATATAGACTTCACTCATTGTCTTCAATATTCATGGCTTATCAATATACAAGCTAATCGTATTACAGCCACCCCTTCAGCACTAAATATAGAATTCAAATAGAGTTGTAACAACTAACAGAATGAGAATACGCTTCTACATATATGTCAGTATCATTGCCACACTATTTGCCATAGTGGCGTGGAACATCACGCCCAAGGAGTATGCTGCAACAACATCCATCAGCGACGAATACAAGGAGATGGATTTAGGGATTGGAATGAACAGTTTTCAGGCTCAGCTTAATAAAGTCATCAAACAGGTCAACACAGGAATCAATGATATTGAGGTATATCGTAGAGTGCTGAAAACCGAAGACTTTGCACGTAAGCTCTCAGAAAAGAAACTGAATAAAGAATTAACATACGGAACGCATGTAGTAAATAACAGAGCATGGTGGCAAAGTGAGGAAGATACGGTGGGTATTATAATTGATAGGATCAATTATAATCTGAGTCAGAAGAAGGCTATGCTCACCATAGAGCTAAAAGACAATGATCCGTATGTTGCCGCAATGATGCTTGACTCGCTTGTCAATGAACTACAGATATTCATCAATAACGCACACCATGCCAATACTTCTGTCAGTCTCGCTAATGCACAAAGCCAACTCAAGATAGCAAAAGAAGAATATCAAGCCGCACAGTCAGCGTATTCTGACTATACCGATTCGCATAATAAAGCTCATTCCAAGAATAGGACAACAAAAGAGAAAGAGCTGAGAAACATCTTAAAAACAAAAGAAAAAACATATAAGGAAGTGATTGAAAAGTGTATTCGTGAGGAAGCTCTTCTCAATCGTGACCACTATTCTTTTACTGTTGTCAAAGCTAATACCGTGCCCAACAAGCAAAGTAAATCTCTTGCGGGCTTCATAATAGTGTTTCTTACCATAGCACTGCTTGCAACATTCGTATGTCATCAATATAAGAAGAACGTAAAGGGTGGCTTCAAACTGTCTTTTGGTACTTTGTCGTCTCCATGGTCAATAACCATCTTGATATGGGGCCTTATTCTGACACTCAGTTTGTTCCGTGATCCTTCACTACTTAATCCTGCAGGAAAGCAGTTCTATATCAGCCTTATTTTGTGGCTGTCGTTCTTCATATCAACATCATTAATCATATATAATGTCTTACCACATACAGAGGAAAATAACAACAAGGCAACAACACATATTGATATGACACCGCTGAACAAGTTGGTATTCAATTGCCTTTTTTGGGTAAGTGTCGTCATGACTCCTTTGTACATGAAGAAGATCTATGATGTCGTACTGATATTCGGTACAGAGGATTTCATGAGTAGTGTTCGCGAATATGCTGTTCACGGAGACCTTCAGTTAGGTGTTTTGGTTTATAGCAACCTGATAAACTCTGCCTTGCTTATCGTTTCGGTATGGGCATATCCACACATCAAGAAATGGCAACTTGTATGGGCTGTCATGGGCTGCATCCTCAATTCCCTGGCCATTATGGAGAAGGGCGGACTTTTACTGGTTGCCTTCTGCATTATGTTCGTGCTCTTTGAGAAAAAGATTATCAAGTTACGCACGATAGCTGTCTTTGGGGTCTTTGTCCTATTGCTTTTCTACATGTTCAACATAATGCGTGCAAAAGAAGACAGTGATTATCAGCAGAATGAGACGCTTTTCGGCTTCATCGCAATGTATATACTCTCACCACCGGTAGCATACTGCGAACTAAACATAGATATTGACACGCAATTTGGAGCTAATTCATTACCTCTGCTGTATTACTACTTGAACAAATTCGGTTTTGGTACATACGCAATAATGGAGCGATTGCAAGAATTTGTATATGTTCCTGTATGCACAAATGTATATACCGCATTCCAACCATATTATCAGGATTTCGGGCAAGTCGGCGTGGCATATTTTGGCGCGATAAATGGTATTATTTGCGGGCTGTTATATCGTTACAAACAGAATGGTAATGATTTTGCAAAATGTCTATACCTGTACTTTGCCTACGTGCTTGCTCTGCAATTCTTCCAAGAGTACATTTTCACATCGGCATATTTCGTCCCACGTATGGCGATAGTGACATATCTATGCACTCAGAAGTCCTTTACACTCTCGTTATACAGACAGACTAATATACACAATGCTCAACAGTAAGTTTTCATACAGTTTAGGAAACAATCCGCGGACAACGTTGCTTCTGAAAAACATAATATTGTCTTTTTTTACTAAAGGATGGTCGGCAGTAGCAACTTTGCTTATGGTACCACTGACAATAACGTGCCTTGGCACGTACAAGAATGGTGTCTGGCTTACAATAAGCAGCCTCCTTGTATGGATTGACCAGATGGATATAGGTCTCGGAAATGGTCTTAGAAACATCTTGGCTATACATATGGCTCACGACAATAGGGGAGAGGCACAGAAAATCATCAGCTCTACTGTCGCCATGCTTGTATGTATCATGTTTCCCGTAGCTTTAATACTATCTTTTTTGATATGGCATACGGATGTATATCTCTTCCTGAACGTCGATGAAAAGCTTTTGCCAGAGCTACGCACAGTATTGACATCTGCAACACTTTTAGTGTGCATCACATTCGTGTTTAAATTCATCAATAATTTTTACATGGGTTTGCAGCTTCCTGCTGTCAGTAATCTGATACTGGCAGCAGGT
>CALZUQ010000062.1 GCA_945829425.1 uncultured bacterium
TTTCGGACTTTTTCGGAAGAAAACTCGCCATTAAAAATGAAAAAAAGACTGTTTCCGCGGTCATTTTTGGCCAAAAACGGTTCTGTTTTTTCTTCTTGTGGTCACGAAGAGTGTTAAAATGGACGTTTTTTTCAGTATAAATGACGTTTTCACGCTCCGAAAGGTCGTCCGAAAGGACCAAAACAGTGAGTTTTCTGTCGTGAAAAGACGCAAAATATCTTCACGACCTTTCGCATACAGCAAATCAACCTTCGTGTTACTAACTTTTGACGGTGGGACATCTGACCTGCTGTCTTCCTCCCCCTCATTTAACCACGTTGTATATCGGCTGCACTCCGAAATCTTGATGCAAGAATAGAATTTCACCTGTTTGCACGATATTCTACGAAGTATATGCAGTTGGTATTATCTAAAGCGAGACTTGTCCCCAGTACCCACAGACCAGAGGAAAGTAACTATGAAATTGATAAACTCCACTAATTATAAATATTGTGTGAGAATAATTAATAGAACCAACCTTATATCTTTTCACACCTACTTATAACCCTTCTATAGTCATTCCGTCATATGCGAAACGCACATGTTCCGGAAGTTTTGCGTTAGCATCATCGTGTAATCCAATCTCATGAGTAACATGCGTGAGAAAGACACGCCTTACCCCTATCCTATTAGCAAACGCTATCGCATCGTCAACCAACATGTGTGCAGCATGAGTTTTTTCGAAACGTAAAGCGTTTACAATAAGAGTCTCGACCCCTTTCACGACATTCTCGTCGGCAGAAGATATTCTTTTCATATCTGTAATATACGCCGTTTTTCCGAATCGGAATGCCAAGATTGGCAGCCTGCCATGAAAGACGCGGAACGGTGTTACAGGAATATCTCCAATCATAAATGTAGAATACGGGGTAATGACATCAAGATTGATGCGTGGAACTCCAGGATAGAGATGCTCTGCAAAGACATATGGCATGGTATGATGGAGTTGTTCTGCGGTAGAGGCATCCGCCATTACGTGTATGTCACCAAAGACACAAAACGGTCTGAGGTCATCAAGTCCTCCGACATGGTCATAATGTATATGTGTCAGTAGGAGTCCATCAATTTTTCGGAATGGCACACGAAGCATCTGACTGCGGAAGTCTGGTCCGCAGTCAACGACAACACGTGTATTGTCTGTCTCAATCATAACAGAACTCCTCAAGCGCATATCGCGTGGGTCAGTGCTATGACACACCTCACAATCACACCCCACTACAGGAACTCCAGAAGACGTTCCTGTACCTAAAAAGGTCATTCTCATACTTTTCCAACCTTATTTAGACGGATTCTATTAATTACTTTCCTCTATTCTGTGGGTCCTTAGCCCAGAAGCCCTCTGGAGCTGATACTCTTCTCTCAGAGAGAAATCGTCACGATGACAATGCGAATTAATAGAATCCACCAATAATATTCACCTCCGGGTATATTTCCAATCCGAACTTCTCTTTGACATCATAACGTATGGTCTCGCAAAGGGTCACTATTTCTTTTCCCGTCGCTCCGCCTCTGTTAACAAGCACCAAGGCTTGACGCTCATGAACTCCCGCCCTTCCAAGTGAACGCCCTTTCCACCCGCACTGTTCTATCAGCCATCCGGCAGGTATCTTCTCATACTCTTCAGAAACAGCATAATGTGGCATGTCCGGATAACGTTCTTTAATACTGTTGTAGACAGCCATTGGCACCACGGGATTCATAAAGAAACTGCCTGCATTGCCTAACACAGCAGGGTCAGGCAGCTTGGCGTTTCGTATGTCTATTACAACATTCCGCACATCAGTTGCAGACGGCGAGAATATGCCTCTACGCTGCAACTCGCAGTGAATATTTCCGTATTCTAAATGAGGGACGAATTTCTTGTTTAAACGGTATGTCACATGCGTGATGACGAAACGCCCTTTCAACTCGTTTTTGAACACGCTCTGCCTATAAGAATACCCGCACTCGTCATTAGCGAACACTTTTCGC
This sequence comes from uncultured bacterium, assembly GCA_945829425.1. Taxonomy (GTDB): domain Bacteria; phylum Bacteroidota; class Bacteroidia; order Bacteroidales; family Bacteroidaceae; genus Prevotella. The sequence continues at coordinate 2,011 of CALZUQ010000062.1, forward strand.
TCTAATGTCTTGATGTTTACAGCCTCAACACATTCTATTATATCTTTCGCCTCAGAGCCATAAGCTCCAATATTCTGCACAGCAGATGCTCCAACGTCTCCTGGAATCAGTGAGAGGTTCTCGGCTCCATACCAGCCTTGTTCCACGGCATGCGCCACGACATCATCCCACGTCTCACCACTTCCGCACCGTAACAGTACGCTGTCTCCATCCTCTTCGGCTTCCATGCCCCGTATGTCAGAGTGAAGCACCGTGCCTTCGAAACGCTGTGTGAGAAGCAGGTTGCTGCCTTTGCCTATCACCATAACAGGCATATCGTCAGCAGTTAGCCTTCGCAAGGCATCAAGCAACTCTTCGAGAGTATTGAACGAAATGAACCTACGACATGTCTCACTAATGCCGAATGTGTTATATTCCAAAAGGTTGAAATCACGTTTGTCTGTCATTTTTCGCAATAATAAGGTAGGGAATAAGAGAGGATAAGTTATTGTAAACTTTAAAACAGAGTATTCAAGACGATTTTAGAACTTACACGGATATTTATTGCCGGAAAGTATTGCAAAAGTCAATCCGTTACGTGCTCAACGCTGTTAGCATAAAACGCCCATGGAGTTTCTGGAATGTCATCTCAATCTCAAAACCGTTTGACACCCCTCTTACGACGAGTACGCGTTGGTCGGGCATGGGTTTCGGTTCACCATACACCACATTGAATATTGTTCCATGTGGTATCTCCGGCACGAACATAGAGAACTGCTCAGGCATTATAGAACCTTCGATACGTGAGAAATCGTCGTCGGGGTCTGGCCCTGAAAACTCGACATTCTCAGCAAGAGACTCCTGACGGTATAGCGAATCGCTCACGAACTTATTATAGAAGGCGTAGAATGTCCCATTGACATTATCAGCGAGGCGTTGCTTCCTTAATTCCTGCATAAACCATTGTCCCTCAACACGTCTGAAGACGTACTGCATGACGCAATGGTCTGAAAACATCACCTTCTCAACAACCGCCTGACTTACTTTTTTGTCTTTCGAGGCATAAAGTTCCTCGCTGGTCCCTGCAACGAGGGTATAGAACCCTTGACGCATAAAGAAATGCTCCATTTTCCACTCTTTTCGTTCTATATGCGTCTCTTGTCCGAAATAGTCCGCCAGAAGAGGAAAAACGATGCGAGAATACTGCAGTTTGCGGTTGGCAGCGAAGTTGAAAAGGAAATCGTCGAACAAACCGTCGGCAGCCTTTGGTACGGGTGCAGCCTCAAGGATTGTCTCCAAAGTGTCTGCCTCTAACGTGTCTGCCGATATCGAGTCGGCAATGGTGTCGTTGCCTGTAACAGGCTTTTCTGTGCATCCTGTGGCAAAGAACACCGTTGCCACGGCAAGCAAGATAACGACATAAAAAAAACTTTTCATAATGACATTTCCATAATTCATCAATAATTTGGGTGCAAAATTACAACTTTATTTTAATTTATTCCCTTTTTTGCGGAAAAATTACTAATTTTGTACCCAAAATATAAACAAACATAATTATGATACTCGAAAAAATAGAATCATTGCACAAAGAAATTGAGAATCTCAGTGCAGGAAACGCCTCAGAGGCAGATGCCCTATATGTAAAATATCTCAGCAAAAAGGGCGAGATATCACTTCTGATGAACGAATTCCGCAACGTTCCGGCAGAAATGAAGAAAGAGGTAGGCATGAAAATCAACCAGCTGAAACAACAGGCAATAGCAAAAATCAACGAGTTGAAGGAATGCCACGCCGTAGAAGACGCTAACGACGACAGTTTGGACCTCACGCGCACAGCTTACCCCATAGAGCTCGGCTCACGCCACCCTCTCACTATTGTCAAGAACGAGATAATAGATATCTTCCAACGCATGGGCTTCACACTCGCCGATGGTCCAGAGGTTGAGGACGACCTTCATGTATTCACTAAGATGAACTTTTCAGCCGACCATCCTGCGCGAGACATGCAGGACACCTTCTTCGTTGAGCAGACAACGACCGACGACGTGACGAAGAACATCCTGCTTCGCTCACATACCTCCAGCGTACAGGCAAGGGTTATGGAGACCTCCCAACCTCCTATACGTGTCATCTGTCCGGGTCGTGTTTACCGCAACGAGGCTATCACCGCACGTGCGCATTGCTTCTTCCACCAGATTGAAGGCCTATATGTTGACAAGAACGTGTCTTTCACCGACCTCAAGCAGGTGATGCTGACATTCGCCCAGGAGATGTTCGGACCAGATACAAAGATCAGGCTTCGCCCGTCATACTTCCCATTCACAGAACCTTCTGCCGAGATGGATATCTCATGCCATATCTGCGGTGGCAAGGGCTGCGGTTTCTGCAAGCATACGGGCTGGGTAGAGATACTCGGATGTGGCATGGTAGACCCTAACGTGTTAGAGTTGTGCGGAATAGACAGCAAGGTATATAGCGGATACGCCTTTGGCCTTGGTGTGGAACGTATCACAAACCTGAAGTATCAGGTCTCAGACCTCAGAATGTTCTCAGAAAACTACACGCCGTTCCTCAAAGAGTTCGAGAATGCCTATTAAACCTTTCCGGGAGAGACATATTCTCAGGTAGGGAACGTGTTCTCCGGTCCCACTGCCCAGAGGGAAGGAAAATTCCAAACCCCAATTCACACCACCTTAGGGCAAAGAGTAAAAATCTTAGAAAGCGAATATTAGAAGCCACCTAAAAAAAATACTATTAGACTGATGATAACAGTAACAAACTTAGCAATACAGTTCGGTAAAAGAGTTCTCTACAAAGACGTAAACATAAAATTCACTAACGGAAACATTTACGGTGTAATAGGTGCAAACGGAGCAGGAAAGTCCACCCTGCTGCGAGCCATCTCGGGCGATTTGGAGCCAAACAAAGGTACCGTAGAACTGGGACCTGGCGAGCGTCTGTCAGTACTTGAGCAGGACCATTTCAAATATGACCAGTACACGGTGATGAACACCGTCCTCATGGGTCATGAGCCTTTATGGCAGAACATGCAGGAGAAAGAGGCTTTATACATGAAGACGGACTTTTCTGATGAAGACGGAGTAAAGGTGGCAGAACTGGAAGAGAAATTCGCGGAACTCGGAGGCTGGACAGCAGAGAGCGACGCCGCCCAGCTGCTTCAGAACCTCGGAATCCCCGAGCCTCTTCACCAGAAACAGATGTCAGAACTGTCAAACAATGAGAAAGTGCGCGTGATGCTCGCCAAAGCTCTCTTTGGCAATCCAGACAATCTCCTTCTTGACGAGCCGACCAACGACCTTGATCTCGACACAGTACAATGGCTTGAGGAATATCTTTCGAATATCGAGCAGACTGTCCTCGTTGTTTCTCACGACCGTCACTTCCTTGACGCAGTGTCTACCCAGACGGTTGACATAGACTTCGGCAAGGTTACGGTATTCTCCGGCAACTACTCGTTCTGGTATGAGTCAAGCCAGCTCGCTTTGAGACAGGCACAGAACCAAAAGGCTAAAGCAGAAGAGAAGAGGAAAGAACTGGAGGAATTCATCCGCCGTTTCTCTGCAAACGTAGCAAAGTCAAAACAGACGACTTCAAGGAAAAAGATGCTTGAGAAACTCAACGTTGACGAGATACAGCCTTCTACACGTAAATACCCTGGCATAATATTCACCATGGAGCGTGAGGCAGGCAACCAAATCCTTGAGGTTGAGGGCCTGAAAGCTGTAGAGGAAGACGGCACAGTACTTTTCGATAACGTCAGCTTCAACATTGAGAAAGGGCAGAAAACTGTTTTCTTGTCGCATAATCCGAAAGCCATGACGGCTCTCTTCGAGATAATAAACGGAAACAGAGAGGCTCAGGCAGGAACATACAAATGGGGCATCACAATCACTACAGCCTATCTTCCACTCGACAACACCGCCTTCTTCCAAAGTGAACTGAACCTTGTTGACTGGCTTAGCCAGTACGGTCCGGGCAATGAGGTCGTCATGAAAGCGTTCCTCGGCAGGATGCTCTTCAAACAGGAAGAGGTAGAGAAGAAGGTCAACGTGCTCTCAGGCGGAGAGAAGATGAGGTGTATGATAGCCCGCATGCAGATGAAGAATGCCAACTGCCTCATACTCGACACTCCGACAAACCACCTTGACCTTGAGTCTATTCAGGCTTTCAACAACAACCTCGTATCATTCAAGGGAAACATCCTGTTCTCTTCACACGACCATGAGTTCATAAACACCGTGGCAGACCGTATCATAGAGCTGACACCAAACGGCACAATAGACAAACTCATGACATACGACGAGTATATTTACGACGACCAGATAAAGGAACAGAAAGCTAAACTATATGGCAAATAAATTTTGGCACAGACTTTGTAACATATCAAAGCGAAACCAAAATAAAAAGATTATGACAGAGAAAAATACAATAAACGAAGAACTCCAGGAGAAAGATGGAGTTCTTAATAGTGAAAAAACAGAAGGAACCCCGAACGAAGAGAACAACCTCGGAGAAAAGGATAACGAGACACAAGGAGGACAAGACCCAGAAGACTCCAACTGTGAAAACGTCAACTGTGAGAACATTCAGGACAACGGCGAGGAAGAAAATGCCAAAAACGCAGAAGACACCAACGCCGACGAGGCTTCACCACTTGACAAGGCTCTCGCCGAAATAGAAGACCTCAAGACCCAGATGCTCTACAGACAGGCGGAGTTTGACAACTTCCGGAAGCGCACGATGAAGGAGAAGGCAGAACTGATACTCAACGGTGGAGAAAAAACCGTAAAGTCAATACTTCCTATACTCGACGATTTTGAAAGGGCTATAGCACAGGCAGAGAAAACAGACGACATAGAAGCCATAAAGGAGGGCATGCAGCTAATCTTCAAAAAGTTCCTCAAAACCCTCGAAAGCCAGGGCGTTCAGAAGATTGATACGGAAGACAAGGACTTCAACACGGACTATCATGAGGCAGTAGCCCTCGTTCCAGGAATGGGCGACGATAAGAAAGGCAAGGTGATAGACTGCGTACAGACAGGGTATATGCTCAACGAAAAGGTTATACGTCATGCCAAAGTGGCAGTAGGACAATAGGCGATACTGCAATAATGGCATACCTACCAGCGTAAGGCGTATGCCAAAACAAAATGAGGCGCATGCCAAAACAAAAAGAATAACAAGAAAAGCAAAACGAAAACAACACTATGGCAAAGCGTGATTACTATGAAGTGCTGGGAGTACAGAAAGGAGCCAGCGCCGACGAGATAAAAAAGGCATATAAGAAAATGGCCATAAAATATCACCCTGACCGACAAAGCGGTAAGAGTGATGCAGAAAAGAAAGACGCAGAAGAGAAATTCAAGGAGGCGGCAGAGGCATACAGCGTACTCTCTGACGACACCAAACGACAGCAGTATGACCAGTTCGGTTTCGACGGACCGAAAATGGGCGGTGGCTTCGGCGGCGGTGGCTTCGGCGGCTTCGACATCAACGACATCCTGAACAGTGTCTTCGGTGGTGGCTTCAATTTCAGCGGAGGCGGTGGCTTCGAAGACCTCTTCGGAGGTGGTGGAGGGAGAAGCCGTCAGAGAGCTGTTCATAAAGGCACAGACCTGAGGTTGAAGGTTCGCTTGACACTTCAAGAGGTGTCTACCGGCGTGACAAAGAAATTCAAGGTACGCAAAGACGTAAAATGCCCGCATTGTAACGGTTCGGGAGCAGAAGGAAACTCACAGCCGGAGAAATGTGGCACATGTCACGGCACAGGCTATGTGGTGCGCTCACAGCAGTCTCTCTTCGGCATGATGCAGACGCAAGTTCCTTGTCCGGAATGTCAAGGTGAGGGCATGGTTATAAAGAACAAATGCCAGTACTGCCATGGCATGGGCATTGTGAAAGGCGAAGAGGTTATAGAGGTGGAGATACCGGCAGGTGTACAGGACGGAATGGTTGTCAACATACCGTCAAAAGGTAACGCCGGTGCAAGAAACGGCGTAAACGGAGATATTCAGGTGTTTATTACCGAAGAGCCTAACGACACCTTCGTCCGCGACGGCAATGACATCAGGTATAACCTTCTGCTCGACTTCCCTACTGCTGCACTCGGCGGAAAGGTCGAGGTGCCAACGATAGACGGAAAGAAACTGGCTGTGACAATAGAGCCGGGAACACAACCGGGAAAATCGCTGAGACTGAGAGGAAAAGGCCTGCCTGCCGTAAGCGGATACGGATATGGTACCGGAGACATGGTGCTGAATATTTCGGTGTATGTGCCAAAGACGCTATCGAAAGATGAGAAAAAAGTTCTTGAAAGTCTGAAGGAGTCTGACAATTTCAAAGGCGACAACGCTACAAAACGAACCATATTCGAGAAGTTCCGCAGCTACTTCAACTAAGTTTCTTGCCGGGACGCCTTACGAAAGATGTTTGAAGTCATTCACGACAACCATACAGCCGTAATCCATGAGGACCAACGGCTTTATAGGTCATAAGAAAAAGACATGAACTACAACGAAACAATAGAATATCTATACAATGCAGCCCCTGCCTTTACAAAGGTGGGGGCTGTGGCATATAAGGAGGGTTTGGACAATACCTTGTCTCTTGACGAACATGCTGGCCACCCTCACCGTCATTTCTTGACCGTGCATGTGGCAGGGACAAACGGCAAGGGGTCTTGTTCGCACTCCTTAGCGGCAATCCTTCAAGAGTGCGGCATGAAGGTCGGGCTGTTCACCTCACCGCACCTTGTGACATTCAGAGAAAGGATAAGAGTGAACGGAGAGATGATACCGAAGGAGTACGTAGTAGAATGGGTTGCGAAGAACAGGGAGTTCTTTGAGAAACTCTCACCGTCTTTCTTTGAACTATCAACAGCCATGGCATTTGAATATTTCCGTGACATGGCTGTAGACATCGCTGTCGTGGAGGTAGGTCTTGGGGGAAGGCTGGATTGTACAAACATCATAACGCCATTGCTCTCAGTGATTACGAATATCTCCTTCGACCATACTCAGTTTCTGGGAAACACACTGGCGGAGATAGCCCGCGAGAAAGCAGGCATAATAAAGCCCGGAGTCCCTGTAGTAATTGGCGAGACAACAGAAGAGACAAGAGAGGTGTTTACGAGAACAGCCGCAGAGAGAAACGCCAGCATTGTTTTCGCAGAAGACAGCGTAATACCTTTAGACGTTGACTATGAGCTGAAAGGGACATACCAGACGAAGAACCTGAACACCGTCCTGCATTGTCTTTTGCCTTTGGCAAGGGCACTGAAGGAGAGAGGCTTTCGCGTCAAGGATGCCACCGGCAAAGTGCGTACCGCCTTGACTCACGTATGCAAAACTACGGGATTGCAGGGACGCTGGCAGACAATACTCCATGAGCCTCTCGTAATATGTGATACAGGACATAACGTAGCGGGATGGAAATATCTCACGAAACAGATAGCTGAGACAGCAGAAAAGAGACGCCTTGAGAGAGGCAAAGACGTAACGCTGAGAATGGTGTTCGGCATGGTCGATGACAAGGACATTGACACCGTAACAGGCATTCTTCCACGTAACGCAACATATTACTTCACTCAAGCCTCCACACACAGAGCTATTCCGGCGCAAAGGGTTATGGAGAAAGCCAAAGCCCATGGACTCCACGGCTCATGTCACGACAGCGTAGAGAAGGCCTACTGTGCCGCACGCCAGGCCTCGACAGCCGATGACGTGATTTTCGTGGGAGGGTCGAGCTATGTCGTGGCAGACTTTCTGAGCAACTTAAAGGAAGAAACAGATTGACAGCCTAATATCACAGAGAGAGAAGATAAAAGAGCTTGGATATTGTCTTTCCGACAGGAAAAAAATACTTTCATTATGAAGAACATCATTAAGAATATAATTTATTCTCCGGCTATACGCAAGTCATGTGCTCCGGCAGTAAGGCTACTGCTGAAGGCGTTGAATAAAGACTCCATGATACTGTGTATGGACGGCGGGATATGCTCACAGATACATTTCTATACCATAGGAAAGTATTTTGAAGAACACGGTTTCCGGGTAGCATATAACATGCAGTGGTTCCGCATATCCGGCATGGACCTTGACGGCAGATACGTGCGTAACTTCGACCTTCTGAAGCTTCACCCCCTGTTATCTTTCAAGACAGTAGAAAACAGGTTGCTTCTCATAATATATAGAATGTTCTTCATGTCACGCTATAGTTTCGACGACGACCACGAGGCATCGTGTACATGGCGCGAGGAGCTACCTCCTACTTATTTTCCTGGATATTTCAGAGATGTGCCGGGACTGTTTGTCTCTCTCTTGCCGAAATATTTTCCTCTCGACGTCATTACGTCATGCCTTGACGAATACAGCACTGCTTTTCTCAGAAAGATTATGGAGAAGGAATGTGTCGCAATACACGTCAGGCGAGGTGACTTGTCGAAATATTCTGAGGAGTACGGCGTTCCTTGTTCTACGTCATATTTCTCACGTGCCGTACGCCTGTTCTCCACAAGAGGCGTGACACGTTTCTTCTTGTTCTCCGACGAGCCTCAATGGTGTAAGGATCAGTTACTGCCGCTTCTTCCTAAGGGCAGCGAGTATATCATCGCTGAAGGCAACGGTTCGGACAAAGGGTATATGGACCTCGTGCTTATGGCTACATGCGACCACACTATAGCAAGCAAAGGCAGCTTGGGCAAATACTCGGCATGCTTAAACAACAGCAAGGATAGAATTGTAGTATGCTGCGATGACAATAAGGAAAAATTCTGGAAAGAGGTCTTCCCAAATATAATATTCCTCAGTAACAAGGAGGAAGAGTGAGACTCTGAGCTGATGGATGATGTCAGGGAATCACGAAGTTAATAGCTTCCTTTATGACACTTATGCTGTATTCTCCCGTAATGCCTTTCAGCATTCTTCCGTCTACCGTTATAGGTGCATTCGCCGAAGATATGACGCGTATCTCGTTTGAGCGGTATGCATTTACACCGCTGTGCATCAAGAATCGTCGGCTGAAAAATAGTCTGACGCCAGAGAGTAGTTTTCCTATAGAAGAGTTGGAGATAAGCGATATGTCGAGCCTTCCGCTGTAAGGCACAGCATTTGGCGTCTGCCCGTAACCACTGCAGTTCCCTACACATACCGTCATGACGTTCTTCCGTATGTCCTCGCCATTTATATTTATGTGCATCTTATATCCCAGACGTTGGGTGACAATCAGGAATGCAGAAGAAAAATAAGCCAGTGTATAAGAGCCAAAAAGCTTCTGCGTCTTCCTCCGCAAGCTTTGCAGCGAAGCCACCAACCCTATATTGACACAGTTTATGAAGTAACGCTCACATGGCTTGCCCGCTTTGTCCACATAATGCAGGCATCCTACGTCGATACGTCGTGATCGTCCCCTGCTCAGTACGTCAATGCTTTTCTCAAGACTTTTGCTTGACAACCCCCAGAAAGCAGCAAAGTCATTACGTCGGGTAAAAGGTATTATGGCCAATGATATGGTGTCACGCCGTCCTTCTGGCAAAGCCATCATACAATTGACAGCATCATTTAGAGCTGTATCGCCACCTATTATGGCTATGCGTTGATACCCGTTCTCAACAAGCATGTTGAAGAGACGCGAGACACCTTCCGGCGACTCGCTCTGTATGTAGTCATACAACAGTCCTGAGGCACTCAGTATCTCCTCCACCCTCTGTCTGTTCTTCGCTTTACCAGAAAGTGCATTGCCGGCAGGACAATATATTATTCCTATTTTCTCTTCCATGTTTTTTTCTTCTACAACATCTGTTTCTCATATATCTTCCTTATCTCATGGACTTTCTCTTCCATTGCAGACATGGCATCTATCCAATGTATTTTTATCCCTCTTCGTTCCATTCCTCTGAACCATGTCATCTGCCTTTTTGCAAACTGGTGGATATGTATCTCAAGTTGTCTGAGCATCTCTTCGTATGTCATACGTCCTATGACATATTCCGTGACGTATTTGTACTCCAGTCCGTAGTATATAAGATCGTCAGGTGATACGCCACTTGCGATGAGTCCACGAATCTCGTCTTCCATTCCCTCTTCTGCACGTTTCATGAGACGTTCCGTGATACGTCGTCGCCTCTCGTCACGTGATATGTCTATGCCTATGACCACACTTTCCACCGGTGGGAAATATCTGTCTTGCGTAGGATGCTCGTAATTATACTGCTCTATCTCTATTGCCCGTATAGCACGCTGCGGCGAGTCGACGTCTGTCTTGTTGTGCATATCTGAGTGGTTCTTCTCCTTAAGGTCCACGAGTATGTCTGAAAGTTCGTCCATAGTCTTCAAGGACAGTTCCTGTCGCAGAGCCTCATTCTTCGGTACTGGCGAGAGGTTATAGTTGCGTATGACAGACTCGACGTAGAGTCCTGATCCGCCACAGAGTATTGGTAGCACGCCGCGTGAACAGATGTCATGATAAGCCCTTAGGAAGTCTTCCTGATACTCAAAAATATTATATTTCGTGCCAGGGTCGCATATATCTATCAAATGGTAAGGCACAGAGACGCTCTCTCCCTGCCATTGTAATGTATAGTCACATAAGTCTTTTCCTGTGCCGATATCCATTCCTCGGTACACCTGTCTCGAATCACCAGATAGAATTTCTGCCGGCTGCCCTTCAGTAATAAAACTTGCAGCAAGGTGTGCTGCGACAGCTGTCTTTCCCGATGCCGTAGGACCTATTATGGTAATCATCTTCTTCATAAGTGCAAAGTTAATAAAATAGAAATAGAGAAAAGGCAAGGAGAGTAAAAAATTAAGTTACTATAACAGTACAGGTGGGAATTAACAGAATGCCCCTATAGGCATAGAATAGAAAACCAAGACAGGCATAGAAAAAGAAAAAGACAGGCATAGATCAAGAAAAAGACAGGCATAGCACATAAAATATGGGCATAGCAGATAAAAGAGGATACCAACATATACAAGCAAAAAGCCACTTGACTGCCGATAGGCTGCCAAGTGGCTATATCTCTTATACCGAAAAAGGATTAACCGTTAACCTTCTTCATGTGTGCGATGAGTTCGAGCACCTTGTTTGAGTATCCGATCTCGTTGTCATACCAAGATACAACCTTTACGAATGTATCAGTAAGAGCGATACCAGCCTTAGCGTCGAAGATAGAAGTGCGTGTGTCGCCGAGGAAGTCAGAAGAAACGACAGCGTCTTCTGTATATCCGAGCACACCAGCGAGCTCACCCTCAGAAGCAGCCTTCATGGCAGCGCATATTTCCTCATACTTAGCAGGCTTAGCGAGGTTTACAGTAAGGTCAACAACAGATACGTCGAGAGTAGGAACACGCATAGACATACCTGTAAGCTTTCCGTTGAGCTCAGGAATAACCTTACCTACAGCCTTAGCAGCACCTGTAGAAGAAGGTATGATGTTGCCGGCAGCAGCACGACCACCACGCCAGTCCTTCATAGAAGGTCCGTCAACAGTCTTCTGTGTAGCAGTAGTAGAGTGAACAGTAGTCATGAGACCGTCTGTGATGCCCCAGTTGTCATTGAGAACCTTAGCGATAGGAGCGAGACAGTTAGTAGTACAAGAAGCGTTAGAAACGAACTGTGTACCCTTTACATACTTGTCAAAGTTAACACCGCACACGAACATTGGAGTAGCGTCCTTTGAAGGAGCAGACATAACAACATACTTTGCGCCAGCCTCGATGTGAGCCTGAGCCTTCTCCTGTGTGAGGAAGAGACCTGTAGACTCTACGACGTACTCAGCCTCAACCTCGTTCCACTTGAGGTCAGCAGGATTGCGCTCAGCAGTAACACGGATTTCCTTACCATTAACGATGAGCTTAGAGTTCTCAACGTCAGCCTCAATAGTTCCCTCGAACTGTCCGTGCATTGTATCATACTTAAGCATGTAAGCAAGATAGTCAACTGGGCAAAGGTCGTTGATACCTACAACCTGAATGTCATCGCGGTTCATAGAAGCGCGGAAAACGAAACGGCCGATACGACCGAAACCGTTAATACCAATTTTTGTCATTTTGTTCTGTAAATTTTAAGAGGTAATACCTATATTTTTATTTATCCTTATAACCTTATACTAAAACTTTTTTTACCCACTATGAACATCAAAATGAGCTTCTTTCTCGTTTTTGCACTGCAAAATTATAAAATTATTTTGATATAACATAGGAAAAACGATATTTTTTTCGAAAAAGAATAATTAATTGACATAAAATTACTACCTTTGCAGCTGTAATTTAAAACATATAA
>CALZUQ010000063.1 GCA_945829425.1 uncultured bacterium
TTGAACTCGAAAATAACTCCAAAATCTGACAAAGCGAATTTATAGAACCCACCTAATAAGATTATATCCACTGCACTGCCTACTACTTACATTCATTTCTCAAAATGCTGGTAGTCTTTCAGACTATTCCATGCCCCACCCCACCGGAAGCCGTGGCGGAGGAAAAGCCTGTAGCATTCGTCGGTAGGGGTTATCATACGGAAGGTGGAGACACACCGGGTGGCGTCACGCTTGAGGAATGGTTTTCCCGAAGGGGGTTCAACAATGCCTTTATGCTTGCCTTGAAGATGTACGCAGGGATTCCATAAAGGATTGATGTCTACCGCCATGCCCTTGGCATGACGTGAAAGGGTGCCGTTGGCGGTGAGTCGGTAATTGAAACACGAGGTGTTGTTAGCCTCCATGCTAAGACTGTCGCTGCCGTTGAAATCGTCGACAAGGCGTATGGAATGGATTGGGTAACGCCGGGCATGCAACTCACGGAAGATGGCGAGAAGAGATACCGCTATGGACTTATGGCATATCATCTCACCCGTCTTCTCAATGCCATTCTCATCGAAATGGCGCAACGTGAGAAAGCGCAGGTCTGAGCGACGAGCCTTACAACCGGCAGGCCAGGAACGTCCTTGCATTCGCTGAAAGACACTGTCCGGGACAAACGATGAGGTGAAACCATCGGACTGCGAAAAAGCAGAAAAGTTGACAGACAGGGCAAGGAGCATGGCAAGAAGCCTAAGGCGCGTCATTGCGAAGGACTTGGCGGAAGACAGCAGGAAGATGGCCGTCATCGGTGGAGGAGGAAGTTAAAGACGCGGATGATATCGTCGTCACCAGTCACCTTGCCAAAATCTTCGGACATCTTGCACGTCTTGTTCCACAGGCGCTTCTCCGTCATCTTGACTCCAAGAAGTTTTATCACTATATTGCTCGGCTGAATGCCCCAAAGAGCACCGTCGGCAGCTATCGATGTTCCTATGCCATAGCTGTCGTGGACACGTCCTGCTACGGCACGGTGCAACTGTATTGCCGTCTGTTCGGAGAGGGCATTGGAGAAGACTACCTGTTTCGTGGATGGGTCAAGGCCGAGTTCACGGTATTTGCTGCAAATTTTCTCCAACTGCTCCAGATTGTCGCCGCTGTCAACACGCAGACCTGCAAAGACACGTGCAAAATGCTCTGAGAAATTGGCAGAGAAGGCATCAAAACCATAAGTGTCATAAAGGAAGATGCCCAAAGAGCCGATGAACGTCTTCTGCCACATATCCATAGCAATGTGGTTGGCCTCCTGAGGACCGTACATTCCGGCAATGGCAGAGACAAACTCATGAGCCATGGTACCTATGGGGACGACATTATATTTGTATGCCAACCATACGTTTGACGTTCCGGGAAAACCTCCTTTATAGTCCTCCCCTAACTCCTTCCGGAGGTCGCGGTCGGCATCAATAAAGGCACGGACAGCCTGTTCCTGAACGGCGAGAGAGAAACGACGGCGCGTGCCGAACTCAGAAACGACGAGGCCTTCAGAAAGCATGCGGCGAGCCTTGGCATAAGAGAGATTGTAATACTCCTGAAGATCTATTTTCTGCAATTCTCCCGTGAGCATATGATGCAGCTCTGAGACTATGGAGAGGATCATAACCTCAAGGAGCACGGTGTCATGCCAGTAGCCTTCTATGTCGATATGCAGATGGCCCTCAGCATCCTGAGAGACTTTCACCCAGTCTTTCTTGAAACGGAAACCATGAAGATAGGTATAGAACCATGTAGGGATGTAATAACAACGCTGGCGCATGAACTGTTCTTCCTCCTCGGTAAAGCGGAGGTCTTCGAGATATGCTATCTGCTCTTCGACGAGAGTTCCGAAGCCTGCTGGATATACGGTATCGTTACGGTCGACAAAGCGGTAACGCACCATGGCACGGGGATAACAGTTGACAATGGCGCAGCACATGGTGAGCTTGTAAAGGTCGGTATCGGTAAAATGTGTGATAATTGGATTCATAAGACAGTATCTTTTTTCGGGACAACACCATATCTACAAAGAAAGTGGGAACGGTAAGAAACACCGTACCCACCTTGTATATGGTAAGGAAAAAGAGATTAGAGGAGAGCCTCAATCTTTTCCTGTATCTTCGCCTTGTTTGCGGCACCGACGAGTTTGTCTACCTGTTCTCCACCCTTGAAAAACAGTATTGTAGGCACACTGCGTATGCCGAGGTCTACGGCGATGTCCTCACACTCCTCAACGTCGCACTTTCCTATTACCACCTTGCCGTCATATTCTTCGGCAAGCTGTGCTATGAGAGGAGCTATCATACGGCATGGACCACACCATGTAGCCCAAAAGTCAATCACGAGAGGCAGGGTGCCATTCTTCAGAGTCTCATAATTCTCTGGTGTTATCTTTACTTCCATATTTATGTTTTTTAGTTTTCTGCCTCCGCCATGTTTTTGGCTCAGGCATAGGGTTTTTATTTCTTGTTGATGCAAAAGTAATGAAAAAGATTTAACTCTCCAAATTTCTTCGGCTGAGAAACGTTTCTTTTTACATTATTTATTACGTGGGTAGGTGGGAATAATATTTTTTTTGTCAGTTTATGGCATACTGCCAGTGCTCTTGCTGTGAGATATACTGTATCAAGGCATTAGTGACGGTGATGGTGTCACGGGAACGCAAAGAGAGCGACTTGCCACTTTCGGAGTCGACGACATTGATAAACAGTTCTGTCGGACCGTGCTGGGAGGAGACGAGTGTGATAAGGTCTTCGGCATGGTTGGAGACATCGCCCGTATCGGTGTCGGCAGTGTTGTCTGAAAGATCTTCGGAAGGTATGGTGATGACAATCTTGTTGATATTGTTGTCCTTTACCGTGCCGAGGAACTGCACGTCGGTGATATCAAGGTTGTAATAATTCGACGTAGAGAACTTCTTGTAACAGCGCAGAGTGATGAAGACTGAGCTTCCGACGACCATACGTCCTGACCATTGTCCCCAGGTCTCGCCGAAGAAGGCTACTTCGCCGGAAGACTCAAAGTCTTCTATGGTTACGAAGCCACAGAGGTTACCGTTTTTCATATACCCGGTACGTACGTTCGTCACTATGCCGCCCACGCGTATCGTCTCAAGCTTTGCCAGCTCTTCACGGTCGCCTTCTCTGCCGAGGTCTTTAGGATGAGCGTTGCAGAGATTGTCAAGCACCACACGATATTCGTCAAGAGGATGGGCGGAAAGATAAATACCCACAAGGTCACGCTCTTTGTTCAGACGCTCTATGGCACTCCATGCCTCTGCCTTCGGGGGCTGTGGCTTGGCAATTTCTATGCAGTCGAAATCTCCGAAGAGAGAGTTACGGGCCTGCTGTTTCTCCTGTTGGTAGAGCTGACCATAGCGTGACAGCGTCTCTATATATGTCACACCTTTTCCGTCAGGCACGAAATACTGCTCACGCATGATACCGAAACAGTCGAGGGCACCACTGAGGGCGAGGGCTTCATAGCAGCGGCGGTTGACGGCGGAGCAACTGACGCGTTCCATAAGGTCGTAGATATTTGCAAAAGGCCCGTTCTTCTGACGTTCATTGATGACGGCAAGGGCGGCCTGTTCGCCCATACCCTTTATGGCTGCCAATCCGAAACGGATCTCACCCTTGGCGTTGACACCGAAGTCCACGAACGACTCGTTGACATCAGGGCCCTTGGTAGGGATGCCGAGAGCCTTGCACTCATCCATAAGCTTGGTAATCTCACGGATGTCGGAACGGCGGCGCGTCATGATAGCTGCCATGAACTCCGCAGGATAGTTCGCCTTAAGGTATGCCGTCTGGTATGCCACCCAAGAGTAGCATGCGGCATGAGACTTGTTGAAAGCGTATGAGGCAAACTTCTCCCAATCCGCCCAGATCTTCTCTAACACCTTAGGGTCGTGGCCGTTCTTGACACCTCCCTCAATGAACATCGGCTTCATCTGGTCAACGATGGCTTTCTTCTTCTTGCCCATGGCTTTTCGAAGAGCGTCACTCTGACCGCGGGTGAAGTTGGCAAGCTGACGTGACAGGAGCATCACCTGCTCCTGATATACCGTGATACCGTAGGTGTCCTTGAGATATTTCTCTGTACACGCAATGTCATACTTTATCTCCTCCTTGCCGTTCTTGCGTGCTATGAACGACGGAATATAGTCCATAGGTCCCGGACGATAGAGCGCATTCATGGCTATGAGGTCTTCGAACACCGTAGGATGAAGTTCACGGAGATATTTCTGCATGCCCGGCGACTCAAACTGGAAAGTGCCTATAGTACGCCCTTCCTGATAGAGCTTATATGTCATGGGATCGTCGATGGGAATGTTGTCAAGGTCGATGTCTATGCCGCGGCTGAGCTTTATGTTCTTGACGGCTTCCTTCTGCTCGGAAAGGGTCTTGAGCCCGAGGAAGTCCATCTTTATAAGACCTGTCGACTCTATGACGTGCCCGTCGTATTGTGTCACGGCAGTCTTTACGTCAGGAAAGTCAGGGTCATCGGCGGTAGACACCGGAACATGGTCGGAAATAGGGTCACGGCAGATGATGAAACCGCAAGCGTGGATGCCGGTATTGCGCACTGTGCCTTCAAGCATCTTGGCGTATTTTATGGTGTTGCGCTCACGAATGTCCTCAGACACCTCAGCATTACGGAGTTCGGGGACACACTTGATAGCGTTGGTGAGGTTCATCTTCAAACCGTCGGGGAGGCGGTCGGGAATGGCCTTACACAAGGCGTTGGTGGTGCTCAAAGGAAGTTTTTCCACGCGTGCCACGTCTTTGATGGAGTTTTTGGTAGCCATTGTGCCGTAAGTAATGATATGAGCACAGTTCTCATGACCATACTTGTCCATAACCCAGCGGAGTACCTTGCCACGACCGTCGTCGTCGAAGTCGGTATCGATATCGGGAAGCGAGATACGGTCGGGATTGAGGAAACGTTCGAAGAGGAGGTCATATTTCAAGGGGTCAATCTTAGTTATGCCAAGACAATATGCCACGACAGATCCTGCTGCGGAACCTCGGCCCGGACCCACCCAGACTCCCAGTTCTTCACGTGCAGAATTGATAAAGTCGGAGACAATTAGGAAGTAACCCGGGAAACCCATGGTCTTCATGATATGCAGCTCGAAGCGTACGCGGTCGTCAACCTCCTGCGACAGCGGAGTGCCGTAAATACGGTGTGCGCCTTCGTATGCCAACTTGGCAAGATAGTCCGCCTCGAACTTTATACGGTAAATCTTGTCGAAGCCGCCTAACTTGGCTATCTTCTTTCTTCCCTCTTCCTCTGAAAGGGGGTTCTCACCGTTCTCATCGGTAGTGAACTCACGGTAGAGGTCTTCTTCCGTGAAGCGTCTGCGCCACTCCTCCTCGGTACCGAAGTCTTCGGGGATAGGGAAGAAAGGCATAATAGGGTCACTGTCTATATTATACTGCTCTACCTTGTCGAGTATTTCTATAGTATTCGACAACGCCTGTGGGATGTCTGAGAAGATGGCGTTCATCTCTTCACGCGTCTTGAACCATTCCTGCTTGCTGTATAGCATTCGGGTAGGATCGTCAAGCTCCTTGCCCGTAGAAAGACAGAGGAGGTGGTCATGGGCCTCGGCATTCTCCTCGTCGACGAAATGGCAGTCGTTGGAACAAATCAGCTTGACGCCATATTCTCGCGCCAACTCTATGAGGGTTTTATTGGCTTTCTGCTGAAGGGGGAAGGTCTCACGGTTGGCACGCTGCGTGGGGTTTCTAACCTCATGACGCTGCAACTCAAGGTAGAAATCCTCGCCCCAGAGGTTGTGATACCACTCCAGCGACTTGCGAGCTCCCTCAATGTCGCCGTTGAGAATCTTCGATGGTATCTCGCCAGCTATACATGCAGAGCAGACGATGAGGCCTTCATGATATTTCTCAAGGTCGGCATGGTCTGTACGAGGACGACCGTAAAAGCCATCTACCCAGGAGCGGGAGACAAGGTTGATGAGGTTACGGTAGCCTTGCATGTTCTTGGCAAGGACGATAAGATGCCAACCACCACGGTCGCCCATATTGGCATCACGAAGTTCCTTGCTGCGGCGGGCGACATACATCTCGCAACCGAAGATAGGTTTGAAAGGCTCTAAGCCTTCCTTCTTGCGCTTGCCGTTAACGCTGTTGCAATAATCGAAAAATTCCTTGATGCCGAACATGTCACCATGGTCAGTGACAGCCATGCCGCGCATCCCGTTGTCTATTGCTTTATCAACTAACTTCTTGATAGGCGACATGCCGTCAAGGATTGAATAATATGTATGTACGTGGGTATGTATGAAATCTTCCATCTGAAAAAATATAATTTGCAACAAAATTACATATTTTATTTCGTTTGGGCAACAAAGAAAGAGAAAATATAAGAAAAATTGCCCTTTTCGTTAAAAAAACTTTTTAACAACTCTTTTTTTCAAAATAATGTCGTATCTTTGCAGAAAGTATGCGAACAGCACTTTACTTCCACGACGGAATACAAGCGGAACGGCGTGGAAGAAGCATGGAAAGCATACCTGTAACCTTAGAATACGTTACATACCAAGAGACACTGAAGGTGGGCGTTCATAACTTCCGCCACCCTCAACTCTGAGAGAAAACGGGAAATGGCAAAAAAGGAACTATTGAAGCCGACTTAAAAACAACTAACAATTTACACCTTAGATGGGAGAAAGAATACAAAAACTGAAAAGGATTAAAAAAATCAGAATACACCACGAGGGTACAGACACTCTCATATACAGTGCATTCATCCTCATTGCAATAGCCGTAGTTTTATGGCAGGTTGACAATACAAGGTTTTCATTCTGGATATTCACTGTAGTGTTCGGAACGGTGTGGGCTATAGTACTCAACTTTTTCAGATGCCCCATAAGGAAATTCCCTTTGGAGGACACAGACGGAGTGGTGGTAGCACCGGCTGACGGAAGGATTGTCGTCATTGAGGAAGTTGAGGAAAAGGAATATTTCCACGACAAAAGGATTATGGTGAGCATATTCATGTCGCTGTTTAACGTTCACGCAAACTGGTTCCCCGTAGACGGATGTGTGCTGAAAGCGGAACATTTCGACGGAAACTACCATAAGGCATGGCTGCCGAAAGCAGCTTCCGAAAACGAACACGCAGACATAATGATTCAGGCAACAAACGGCGAGAAAATTCTTTGCAGGCAAATAGCAGGAGCAATGGCAAGGAGAATAGTGACATACGCCAAGGCTAACGACGACTGTTACATCGACGAACACCTCGGATTTATAAAGTTCGGATCAAGAGTGGACCTCTTCCTGCCACTCGGAACGGAGATATGCGTGAAGATGGGACAAGCGACAACAGGCGACCAGACCGTGATAGCACGTATGAAAACAGAAGTCTAAACGGAGGTTACTGAATGACACTTATATGTTAGAAACATAGTGGTAAGGAACAGACTTCAAACGCATTGTAAATGCCGGCAGAGAACAGTCAGGGAAGACCATAAGGAAATTCAGAAGAAAGTGAAAAAGCATATACCCAATATCATAACATGCTGCAACCTCATGTCGGGTTGCATAGCCATAACCTTCGCATTCCAAGGACAGATAAAATGGGCTTTGGCATGGATTGTCATAGGCGCAGCGTTCGACTTCTTCGACGGAATGTCGGCACGGCTGCTGAAAGTATCTTCGCCGATAGGGAAAGAACTGGATTCACTGGCAGACGTAGTGACCTTCGGAGTAGCTCCTTCAACAATGCTGTTCTATACCCTGAAGGTTGTGGAGTACCCTGCGGTCTTAGAGGGGGCAAGGGAGATATTGCCTTATGCAGCATTTGTCATGGCAGCATTCTCGGCATTGAGACTGGCAAAGTTCAACCTCGACGAGAGACAGGCAATGGGATTCATAGGTATGCCGACACCTGCCAACGCATTGTTCTGGGGGTCTGTAACAGTAGGCTACACGGGGCTTCTGGCAAGTTCTGACTTTATGCCGTTTTTCCTGATTGCGCTGATGCTTTTCACATCATGGCTACTGATAAGCGAAATGCCGATGTTCGCCTTGAAATTCAAGCATTGGGGGATAAAAGACAGGATGAACATAATAAAATATGCCTTCGTGGCTTTCTGCGCAGTAGCGTTATGTATAGCTCAGGTGGCAGCGATAGCTGTTATTATAATAATGTATATAATAATATCTCTCGCGGTATGCAGAAAATGAATGGCATAAGCTAACGTGGCATGGCAGACTTTTGGCAGCATTATTGAATTGGCACAAATGTTGCAGGCATAAAGACGACAAAACAAAACATATACTGACATGGGAATTTTCGGATACTTTATATCAATCATAATGTTCGTCGTACTGTTCTTCTTGATCGTTGCCTTCGTGCTATGTCTGAAATTCTGGAATATCATTGTGGCATTGCTCGGAGGGAAAAATACAAAAAACAACAGAAGGACGGTCAATACTGATGCATTCTTCAGGCAATATACGAACGAGGCGAAGAAAAAAACTATCATAACAGGAACTCCCAAACCAAGAAACAGTCCTTTTGAAAAAGACGAGGGAGAATACGTTGACTTTGAAGAAATAAAGGGTTAAGAAGGAGTAAAAAACAGAAAAGAACACGACAGAAGAGACAAGTACCGTTAAATATACTTAATTACCACTTCCTTGCCCTTGTAACATTCTTATTATTAGAAGAAAAACTGTAACTTTGCAACTCGTTAGGGAAACTATGCCCGCTCGGCAGCATTATTGTCGGGGCAGGAGCAAAAGTCCAAGTATTAATTATTTTCTCAAAAACATTTCAATTTAACATGTCTAACTTTAAAAATGTGCAGCCAATCGAAGACTTCAACTGGGAAGAGTTCGAGCAGGGCAGCAGCTTAAGCGTCAGCAAAGAAGAACTGGAAAAGGCTTATGACGAAACACTTAACAAGGTGTCTGAGCACCAGGTCGTTGACGGTACAGTAATCTCTGTTGACAAAAAAGAGGTTATCGTAAACATCGGATACAAGAGCGACGGTATCATACCTGCTTCTGAATTCCGCTATAACCCAGACCTCAAGGTCGGAGACGTAGTGGAAGTTTACGTTGAAAACCAGGAGGACAAAAAAGGACAGCTCTTGCTGTCTCACAAAAAGGCACGTCTCTCTAAGTCTTGGGATCGCGTAAATGCAGCTCTTGACAACGAGGAGGTTGTTCAGGGATATGTCAAGTGCCGCACTAAGGGTGGTATGATCGTTGACGTATTCGGAATAGAGGCATTCCTTCCTGGTTCACAGATTGACGTTCATCCAATACGCGACTATGACGTATTCGTAGGAAAGACAATGGAATTCAAGGTTATCAAAATCAACCAGGAATTCAAGAATGTTGTCGTTTCTCACAAAGCTCTCATCGAGGCAGAACTCGAGCAGCAGAAGAAGGAAATCATCTCCAAGCTCGAAAAAGGACAGGTACTTGAGGGTACTGTCAAGAACATCACCTCTTACGGCGTATTCGTTGACCTCGGAGGAGTTGACGGACTCATACATATCACAGACCTTTCTTGGGGCCGCGTAAGCAACCCACACGAGGTTGTCCAGCTCGACCAGAAGATTAACGTCGTAATACTTGACTTCGACAATGAGAAGAAGCGCATAGCTCTCGGTCTCAAGCAGCTCACTCCTCACCCATGGGACGCTCTTGACGCTAACCTCAAGGTAGGCGACCACATCAAGGGTAAGGTAGTCGTTATCGCTGACTACGGAGCATTCGTTGAGATAGCACCGGGTGTCGAAGGACTTATCCACGTAAGCGAGATGTCTTGGAGCCAGCACCTTCGCTCTGCTCAGGACTTCATGCACGTCGGAGACGAGGTTGAAGCTGTCATACTGACACTTGACCGCGAGGAGCGCAAGATGTCTCTCGGCATCAAACAGCTCAAAGAAGACCCATGGGAGTCTATCGAGACAAAATACCCAGAGGGCTCTAAGCACTCTGCACGTGTACGTAACTTCACAAACTTCGGCGTATTCGTAGAGCTTGAGGAAGGCGTCGACGGACTGATCCATATTTCTGACCTCTCATGGACAAAGAAGGTTAAGCACCCATCTGAGTTCACACAGGTAGGAGCTCAGATAGATGTTGTTGTTCTTGAAATAGACAAGAAGAACCGCCGTCTCTCTCTCGGACACAAGCAGCTTGAAGACAATCCTTGGGATACTTACGAGACAATATACACACCTGGATCTGTTCACACAGGAAAAATTACCGAAATGATGGACAAGGGTGCCGTAATAACGCTCAATGAGGGCGGCGAAGGATTTGCTACACCTAAGCACCTCCAGAAGCAGGACGGTACACAGGCTACAGCAGGAGAAGAATTGGAATTCAAGGTAATAGAGTTTGTAAAAGAAGCTAAGCGTATTATACTCAGCCACTCACGCACATTCGAGGAGGCTGCTGCTGAGGAGACTAAGAAACGCGCAGCACGTCCAGCACGTCAGAAGAAAGAGGAGACTCCAACAATACAGAACGTTGCTGCCGCTACAACACTCGGTGACCTTGAGACTCTCGCACAACTCAAGGCTCAGATGGAGAAGGGAGAGTAATCATCCGAAACACATAGCTTCATAAAAAAGTGAGGCAAAGAAAATAAATTGGAGACAGATACATTACGTGTTTGTCTCCTTTTTGTTTGTATGAACACATTGGACATGAAAGGTTTCTTCAATAGCAAGCGTTTACAACCGCAATATGACAAAAGGAACGTCCATACACCATTATACAGAGTTAAATTATCATAAATCAAGAATAATTAATAAACGCAAGAAGGAAAAACACATAATATTTTCGTAAATTTGCAAAAACTTTGATAACCATAATTTATAAACCATATCATTACTATGTCACAACTTAAATCTCTTAACAAGCTCACTGCTCCAAAGAGCACAGCACCTGAGAAAATCATCCAGTTCGGTGAAGGAAACTTCTTGCGAGCATTTGTTGACTGGATTATTTACAACACCAATCAGAAAACAAATTTCAACGCTTCAGTAGTTGTTGTACAACCTATCGATAAAGGAATGGTACAGTGGCTCAACGGACAGGATTGTCTGTATCATGTCAACCTACAAGGAAGACAGAACGGAGAACCGGTAAATGAGCTGACACGTATTGACGTTATAAGCCGAGGCATTGACCCTTACGCACAGAACTGGGCATTCATGGCGCTTGCAGAACAGCCAGAGATGCGTTTCGTCATCTCTAATACTACAGAGGCTGGTATCGCATTCGACCCTTCATGCAAACTCTCTGACGCTCCGGCATCATCATACCCCGGCAAACTCGTACAGCTTATGTATCGTAGATACCAGACATTCAACGGAGACCCGAAGAAAGGTTTCATAATCATGCCGTGCGAGCTTATCTTCCTCAACGGACATCACCTCAAAGAATGCATAAACAAATATGTAGAGCTTTGGAAAGATGACTTCGGAGCTGATTACGAAGGTTTCAAAGAGTGGGTAGAGAAATACAACTACGTTTGCGCTACACTCGTAGACCGTATCGTGCCAGGATTCCCACGTAAGGACATCGCACAGATACAACAGACAATAGGCTATAAGGATAATCTCGTCGTTCAGGCTGAGATATTCCACCTTTGGGTCATCGAGCGTCCTACAAACATGACAATAGAAGAACTCCGTGAAGAATTCCCTGCAGAAAAGGCAGGACTACACGTTCTCATAGCAGAGTCGGAGGCTCCATATCATGAGCGTAAGGTAACACTACTCAACGGTCCTCATACAGTACTCTCTCCTGTAGCTTACCTCTCTGGAATAAATATTGTACGTGATGCACTGCACGATCCTGTTGTAGGACCATATATCAAGAAAGTACAATACGACGAACTCATGCAGACACTAAACCTTCCAATGGAAGAACTACAGCAGTTTGCAGCTGACGTTCTCGAACGCTTCGACAATCCGTATGTTGACCACCAGGTTACTTCAATCATGCTCAACTCATTCCCGAAGTTCCAGGCACGCGATCTTCCTGGAGTGAAGGTATATCTTGAGAGAAAGGGCGAACTGCCTAAGGGACTCGTACTCGGACTTGCTGCAATCATAACATACTACAAGGGCGGAACACGTGCTGACGGCGCACCTATTCAGCCTAACGACGACCAGAAGATTATGGACCTCCTGACAGAACTTTGGGCTACAGGAGACACACGTAAAGTTGCTGAGGGAGTACTCGGGGCAGCATGGATATGGGGAGAACACGGAGATATCAACACCATACCAGGACTAACAGATATGGTTGAGGGCTTCTTGAACGACATACAGACAAAGGGTATGCTTGAAACTGTAAAGTCCATTCTCTAACCCCAGCATAAACATATACATCACATGTTGAGGATAATTCCATAGGTAAATCCAAAAACATATGACTTTATAAAGCAAAAATCTCTAATTCCTCAGACATAGAACATGCCATGAAGAATTAGAGATTTTCTTTTTGAAAATTAAAACAAGTATAAGTACAGATTATAAAGTAACAACGAATGATACAAAGGCTGAAAGAATTATCTGAAAAATACGAGACAAAAGAGTTCATTATGGGAGACCCCAGTTGGTTCATGCACCAAGTTGAGGACAATACAGACAAAGAGATAATTGCTTTCATCGCTTCCGCACTTAGCTACGGTTCGAGAAAACAATTCATGGCAAAAATACAGATGATACTTGATGACATCATGAAAGAAGAAAAGTCTTACCATGCAATACTGACACCTAAAACAGAGAAAAGCAGAAGTGCTATATGGCTTGGTGAAGGAAAATATAAAAGGCTTTTCCCAGATAATGAAAACTCGTTCTACCGTCTGTATTCTTTCCACACATTCAGGATATTCCTAGATGCCTTGGCTGAGATAATTAACAAATATGGTTCTATCAAACAACTTATTATCTCAGAAAACAATATCTCAATCGGGGAAAAGATTGATGCTATAGCAGCAATAAAGACAATTACGAAATGGTTTCTTGAGAATGGCTCATCAGGTATTATACCAAAAGATACAACATCAAGTTGCAAGAGAATATGTATGTTTCTGCGTTGGATGGTAAGAGACAATTCTCCTGTAGACATAGGAATATGGAAGGATGTAATAAACAAACAATCTCTTATAATTCCTATGGACACTCACGTGGTTCAGGAAGCCTTAAAATTGGGTTTGTTGACATCAAGAAGCACTTCTATGGCAAATGCAATAAAACTGACCAGAAAACTGAAGGAAGCCTTTCCAGAAGATCCGACAAAAGGGGACTTTGCACTCTTCGGACTCGGCGTAGACACAAATGAAGCTTAGACTTTATACAAATATGTCACATAGCTATAGGATTGTTATTATCTCTGTCAAGTCATCAACAATAAAGGTAACTTCTCTATCTGGGACAAAAGATTTATCCCACCGTCTGTAAAGACAGGCATCAAGACCAAAATCCAAAGCACCGCAAACATCAGCAATATAGTTGTCACCAACCATTAATGTTTGTCTCGGTTTACTCTTAGCATGTAAAACAGCATATTCATAAAAAATTTTCGACGGCTTATTATATCCTACATCTTCACTCAAAAAAATATTATCAAAATAATCGTACAACCCACATGCTTTTAGCTTACGGTATTGAATTTCATGGAAGCCATTGCTACATATGTGCAGACGATAACCCTTTCTCTTCAAATACTTCAGCAAGCAATCAGCACCGGGCAAGATTCCTGGTTTATCAGCACAATGAGCAAGAAAGGTATCACTTATATCTTTACACAAGTCATCTGTAACATTAGGTATACCGACTGACAGAGGGCGCTTAAAACGTTCTATAATGAGGTAATCTTTTGATATCTCATTATTATTGTACATAGACCATAAACGAGCGTTTACCTCCCAGTAATCGTCATAGAAAGACTGTTCATCAACAAAGTATCTGCTTAAATTATAGTCACGGAAAGTCTCACGCAATGCAATGTTTGCATTACTTCGAGTATCATATAAAGTATCATCAAAATCAAAGAAAATATCTGAATATCGCATAACTGTCATAAAAGAATTATTAAATCTTGTGGATTAAATAATGCAACATCTTTATTAGGGTTCTCATATTCAAGAACATAGTATATGAACAACAGAGCCTTGAGGTATTTATTCCTCAAGGCTCTTGTTCTTGTGAAAGAAGGC
>CALZUQ010000064.1 GCA_945829425.1 uncultured bacterium
CAAGACCCCAACATTAAAAGTGTTGTGCTCTACCGACTGAGCTAGCGGATCTCCATAAGTCTGCTTGTCTGAAAGCGGGTGCAAAGGTACGACTTATTTTTCAAATAGAGCAATAACGCACAGGATATTTAATATATATTAACTTTATGGGATAAAAATGACTATTCATACAGGACATGTGACAGGTATTTGTCATGTTACAGTCCGTGAATTTCCTCCTCACTGAGTCCTGTCAAGTCTTGGATGTCAGCAACAGAAGAGCCTTTGCTCTTCATTTTTCGTGCTATTGCCAAAACCGCTTCTGCCCTGCCTTCTGCCCTGCCTTCTGCCCTGCCTTCTGCCCGACCTTCCGCTCGTCCCTGCTCAAGACCTTCCAACTTGGCAGTATCAAGCACGTCGTTCTGCACCATTATGTCGTCCATGTGGGCATCGTAGGCACGGCGGTCGGCATCGCTCATTGTCATGTAGAGGAGCTTCTCGCGAGCCTCCTGTAAGCCAGGGGTGGAGGTGTCGTCCTTTATGCGGTTGTTCTTCAGGTAGTCTAACCACTCCTCTATCGGGGTCGTAGCAACCTTGTTGAATTCGTTCACGCGGATGATGAAGTATTCAGGGAATACGTTCTCAGGAGCCGTCATTCTTATTTCGTCAGCCTCCTTGGTGTTCACTACAAGATTGTCGCCGGTATGGACACCAGTGAATACCGTCTTGCCGTGGTAAAGGTAGTCGCTGCCCTTGCCAAGGTCGAAATAGATTATATTGATAGAATAGACCTTCTTCACTTGATCATACATGTTGCCTATCTGAATGTGCTCAGTTATGGCCTTCGACACGCCATAGAGCATACGCTGAAGATAATACAGTTGTCGGGAGAGCTGCACCTCGACGATGATTATCTCGCCTTTCTCGTTCTTTGCCTTTATGTCAACGCGGTTAAATTTAGCGTCGCTCGTTTCCTGGTTCCCCTCGCTCTCCAACAGCTCAGTGATGACAATTTTCTCACCAAGAAGCACCGTCACCAGTCCTTCCAATACTGCGAAATTTGCCTTGTCGCGCAACATTCGTTTCACAGCCCAGTCAAATCGTATGTACTTGTTTTCTACCTGCATAAGATTCATGTCTTTTGTTTCCTCTTGCAAAAGTAGGAAATAAAAATGAGAAATGCAAGGATTTGAGAAATTTCTTTTTACCTCTTGATGTTTTTCATTCATTCTGAGAGAGGTTTTACTTGCTTTGCCAGAGAAGAAATAGACCTGTACGGTTGAGGACTATGTGTACGGAATAGGCTGAAAGCCTATACTGTAAGTTACCGGGGACGGAGCCTCTGGATTGCAATGTCTCCCCACACTCTCTGCTTAGAGGGGCAGTACCTTGCACGCCTCTGCTGATGTGGGTACTGGCTTCCAGCCAGAACCTTGCCCCACGGTTACTCAGCTACCGACCTCTAACCAGTACCTTGCCCCCACTTTATTCCTATTCTGTAAACGATTTGCGGAAAGAGCAGCCCTCCCTCCACCGTGAGCATCCGTATGCTGCTTTGCCTTTTATTACCGTTCCCTTCCCGCATACGGGGCATACGTCTCCCTCCTTTATTTGCGAAAGAGCAGGAGCAGAACCAGAAGCCTCCGGCTTAATCTTTTTATTCCGTTGTGTCTTCTCCTCTGCGTTTCCTTTTGTTTTCCTTGTTGTTCTCTTCTTTTCCTCCGTGGTTCCCTCAGCCTTCGCGGAAGCTTTCTTCTCTGCCTTCTTTCCCTCCTCCGTTATCGCTATGCGTCGGTTGGTGTTGTCGTTCAATACCTGCATTACGATGTCATACGCCTGCTGTTTCAGTTCGGTTATGAATGTCTGAGCATCGTATTTATGATGTTCTATGTCACGCAGCTTCTTCTCCCATATACCGGTCAGCTCACATGACTTCAGCAGTTCTTCGTGGATAAGGTCTATGAGGTCCGTTCCTGTCGGGGTGGCTATAAGGTTTTTCCTCTCCCTACGGATATAATGCCGCTTGAAGAGTGTCTCGATGATGCCGGCACGTGACGACGGTCGCCCTATGCCGTTCTCTTTCAGTGCCATGCGTAATGTCTCGTCTTCCACAAATTTTCCTGCTGTCTCCATGGCACGCAGCAGCGTTGCCTCAGTATAAGGCTTCGGTGGCTGAGTCCATTTCTCTGTCAGTGACGGAACATGCGGCCCTTCCTCTCCTTTTGTGAATACCGGCAGCGTAGCGTTTTCAGCAGCGTTGCCTTCTTCTGCCGCAATGGGTGCTTTTCTGAACACCACACGCCACCCCTCGTCGGTAATCACCTTTCCTGACGTACGGAACGTCACGACACTGCTGTCTTTCCCTGTCACCTCGCCAATCACCGTAGTCGTCTCAAACTTACAGTCTTCATAAAACGCTGCAATGAAAGCCCTGGCAATAAGGTCGAAGACATTACGCTCCATATCCGTAAGCCCCTGTGGCGGCACTCCCGTAGGTATTATGGCATGGTGGTCAGTAACCTTCGTGGAGTCGAAGACTTTCTTGCTTTTCTTCAGAGGCTTCCCTCCCAGAGGTCTTACGAGGTCGGCGTAAGGAGCCTCGCCGGCGAAAGACGTCTTATACAGCCCGTTGAGTGTGGCAGGACACTTGTCGTATATGTCGTCAGAGAGATATGTCGTGTCAACACGCGGATATGTGGTGAATTTCTTCTCGTAGAGCGACTGTATGACTTTCAGCGTCATGTCGGCAGAGTATGAGAATTTCTTGTTGCAGTCAACCTGCAGCGAGGTGAGGTCGTATAGTCGCGGAGGAGCTTCGGAACCCTTTTTCTTTGCTGTAGAGACGATATGCATCGGAGCGTCTTTTATGTTCTCCACAATGCGTTGCCCCTCCTCCTCCGTGGCATACTCCGCCTGACGATATATCGGTCCTTTAGCTTTCTCGCTTTTCTTCTGCTCTCCGCCCTTCGCCATTTCCTCCGCTTCCGCCTCCTCGTCACGTTCTATGGCCGCGAACTTCGTCTCACGGTACAGTGTGGTGAGTGTCCACGACTGCTTTGGCTTGAAATTCTCTATCTCACGCTGCCTGTTGACTATCAGAGCCAGTGTAGGTGTCTGCACACGCCCAATAGAAAGCACCTGCTTGTTCTGGCCGTATTTTATGGTGTAAAGGCGTGTGGCGTTCATGCCGAGGAGCCAGTCGCCTATGGCTCGCGACAATCCTGCGAGATACAGCGACTCATACTCTTTCTGGTCTTTCAGGTTTGCGAAACCCTCACGTATGGCCTCCTCTGTCAGCGAGCTTATCCACAGCCTCTTCACCTGACAGCGTGCTCCCGCCTTCTGCATCACCCATCGCTGTATCAGCTCACCCTCCTGTCCGGCATCACCGCAGTTTATAATAGTGTCGGCGTTTTTCATCAGCTTCTCTATTATGGCAAACTGTCGTTTTATTCCCTCGTCCTCTATGAGTTTTATGCTGAACCTCTGTGGTATCATCGGAAGCGATGACAGCGACCAGTGTTTCCATTGGTCACTGTAGTCGTTAGGCTCTTTCAGCGTGCAGAGATGT
This sequence comes from uncultured bacterium, assembly GCA_945829425.1. Taxonomy (GTDB): domain Bacteria; phylum Bacteroidota; class Bacteroidia; order Bacteroidales; family Bacteroidaceae; genus Prevotella. Next base: position 3,551 of record CALZUQ010000064.1, read on the forward strand.
CCGAAGGTCCAGGTTACCTGATACCCGTTCCCCTCCATATATCCCTGATGCGACTGTGTGGCTCCCAGTACATGCGCTATGTCGCGTGCCACACTGGGTTTCTCGGCAATACAAACTATCATAAACTGTTTCCTTTGTGTTCCTTAGTTCTTGTCCTTCGTCCTGTCATCCAGATACTCCTCCTCAGGCATCTGCGATGCTCCCGCCTGTGGTGCCATGCCGCGTGGAGCCGCACCGGAGCGTGGGGTGTAATAGCTGTAACTTCTTCTGAATGTCTCTGTGTCCTCCTGTTGCTCTTCCACCTTCAGTTCATGGGTCTTATCGTCCTTGGTAATCTTGAAGCGTTTCATATATACCATCATGAACCATGCCGCCACAAGAGCCGCCACGAAGTCGCTGACAGGCAAGGCAATCCATACACCGTCACAACCGAGGAAGCGTGGCAGTACGACGAGCAGGGGTATTAGGAAGAGCATCTGTCTCGACAGCGAGAGGAAGATGCTTATCTTCGCTTTCCCTATGCTTTGGAAGAAGTTTATGATGACCATCTGATAACCTATTACCGGCAGTACGGCGGAATTGATGCGCAAGCCCCTGACGCTGAGTTCCTGCAGCGTGTCGTTGGAGGTGAACAGCGATACGCAATATCCCGGCAGCAGCTGGAAGATGATCCACCCTGTCGTCATAACCACCGTGGCGGCAATCATGGAGTATGTCACCACCTTCATCATCCTGTCATATTTCTTCGCTCCGAAGTTATATCCCGCAATAGGTTGCATGCCCTGATTGATACCCATGGTAATCATTAAGAAGATGAACACCAGACGGTTGCCTATGCCGTAGGCACCTACAGAGAGGTCTCCGCCGTAGCTCACGAGAGCGTTGTTTATTATTATCACCACGAGACATGCGCAGGAGTTCATGGCGAAAGGCGATATTCCAATGCCGATAATCTCTTTTGCAAGACGTTTCTTCAGACGGAACGTGCCTCGGCGCAGGTGAAGCAGGGCTTTTTTGTCAGACATGACGTACATCTGCCATGTCATGGCAAGGAACTGCGACAGCACGGTAGCCAAGGCAGCACCACGGATGCCCATGTCGAAGGTGTATATGAACAACGGGTCGAGCAAGGTGTTGACAATGACGGTGAACATCGTGGCGTACATGGCCATGTGGGGTTTGGAGGCTGCCCTCAGCACGGCGTTCATGCCGAAATACAGATGTGTCACGACATTTCCGAGGAGAATGATCTCCATATACTCACGGGCGTAAGGCAGTGTCTGGTCAGAAGCTCCGAAGAAGCGGAGTATAGGGTCGAGGAATACCAGGCATACCATGGCGAAGACTATTCCTACAAGGATGTTCAGCGAGACGTTGTTGCCAAGGATATGCTGTGCTTCGTCGTAACGTTTCTGGCCGAGGCGCACGCTGATGAGTGTCGAGGAGCCGACGCCTATCGCTGCTCCGAATGCTCCCGAGAGGTTCATGAAAGGGAACGTTATGGCAAGCCCGGCTATCGCCATGGCTCCTACTCCCTGACCAATGAATATGGAGTCAACCATATTATATAGTGAACTTGCCACCATAGCCACTATGGCAGGCAGGGCATACTGCGTGAGCAGCTTTCCTACAGGCTTGGTGCCTAATTCTAATGTTGCTTCTTTCTTGTTCATCGTTGATTCTTTTCTTCCGTTTTTTTAGGTGGATAGCGTCATGGTCGGCTTTATTCATTAGCTTTGACGGCTTTCAGCTATTCAGCATGCAAAATTAATAAAAAAACTTCACATGTGTGCACTCAAAGGCAAATTAATATTCTTTTCAAGCATTTTCGCTCCCTGACCTCAAGTGACAGCCACGTTTTGCTTCCTGACAAAAACAGGCACGGAAAGACTATGCGGACAAGGTGCTGTTTTTAACAAAAAGAAAGTATATAAATTATTTTATACTACAAAAGGAAAGAAGAGGTATGGTTTTGTGACATTACGATGTATATTTTGCTTTACATAATGTAAGCAAGCTCATGCAAGCAAGGTTAATAATAATCAAAGCATTGTGACGAAATGTTAAATAAGGACAGATTTTCTCTTTTTCTTTTGTGCGTATCAACGAAAATTCCTACCTTTGCAATGTCGATAACCCACTCGTCGGAACAAGGAAAGACAGAGAGGCACTTGCCACGAAGCCTTTGACATACTGAGCGGTGGGCAACATCATGAAACACTTCATACGTCTGACAAACTGACCTAATAACTAATCTTCGGTGTGAGACTTGTCCTCCGGTTACGTTGACCAGAGGGAAATTGTCATCAAGTTCCACCTTAAACCTTAATATAACATGAACGTACAACAGATTATGCAGGACCTGGAGCGCAAGCACCCAGGCGAGAAAGAGTTTCTTCAGGCAGTAAGAGAAGTCCTCCTGTCTATTGAGGACGTGTACAACCAGCACCCGGAGTTCGAAAAGGCAAAGCTTATAGAACGCCTCGTGGAGCCGGAGCGTATCATAACGTTCCGTGTGCCATGGGTTGACGACAAGGGCGAGGTGCAGGTGAACATCGGCTACCGCGTGCAGTTCAACTCTGCCATAGGTCCGTATAAGGGAGGACTCCGATTCCACCCTTCAGTGAACCTCTCCATACTGAAGTTCCTCGGATTCGAACAGACATTCAAGAACGCCCTCACAACCCTCCCTATGGGTGGCGGCAAGGGTGGCTCCGACTTCTCTATACGTGGCAAGAGCGACAACGAGGTTATGCGCTTCTGCCAGGCATTCATGACAGAACTGGTGAAGAATATAGGTCCTGACGAAGACGTGCCTGCCGGCGACATTGGTGTCGGAGCACGCGAGATAGGCTATCTCTTCGGAATGTACAAGAAACTGACACACCGCTTCGAGGGAGTGCTGACAGGCAAGGGCTTGGAGTGGGGCGGCTCACGCATCCGTCCTGAGGCAACAGGCTTCGGCGCACTCTATTTCACCAACCAGATGCTCAAGACCCACGGCATAGACATAGCAGGCAAGACGGTGGCTATCTCCGGCTTCGGCAATGTGGCGTGGGGTGCTGCCCTCAAGGCAACAGAACTGGGAGCCAAGGTGGTTACCATAAGCGGTCCTGACGGATATATCTACGACCCTACAGGTATCTGTGGCGACAAGATCAATTATATGCTTGAGCTTCGTGCTTCGGGCAATGATATCTGCGAGCCTTACGCTGAGGAATATCCTGAGGCAACCTTCGTGCCGGGCAAGAAGCCATGGGAGGTGAAGGTGGACATCGCACTGCCTTGCGCAACGCAGAATGAGCTGAACATCGACGACGCCAAGCAGCTCGTGGCTAATGGAGTGACATGTGTGGCAGAGGTGTCGAACATGGGTTGTACGGCTGAGGCATCAGAATATTTCGTGGCTCAGAAGACAATATTCGCTCCTGGCAAGGCTGTCAACGCCGGTGGTGTTGCAACATCAGGACTTGAGATGACACAGAACTCTATGCGTCTCGGATGGTCAGAGAAGGAAGTCGACGAGAAGCTGCATTACATCATGTCGTCAATCCACGACGCTTGCGTAGAATACGGCAAGCAGCCGGACGGATATATCGACTACGTCAAGGGTGCTAATATCGCAGGTTTCATGAAGGTGGCTAAGGCCATGATGGCTCAGGGTATAGTATAAGCCCCGCTGTCACAGCTCTTTAAATAAGACTCTAACTCTTTGGCAGTCAGTAGCTTTTTTACTGCTGGCTGCCAAAGCAATAAAAATTTACAGCTTATCGTAAAACTCGTAAATATAATATTTTGTTTGCTATTTGGCTTTGCACCGTTGTACGCACAGCAACGGGGCAAGGCCTCTTATTATTCTAAACGTGCTACAGGAAATAAGAGCAGTTCCGGGGAGAAGATACACCATGACAGCCTTACGTGTGCACACCGCACCTTCCCTTTCGGCACGCTGCTGAAGGTTACCAACCTCCGCAACGGCATGTGGACAGTCGTCAGGGTCATCGACCGTGGTCCTTATGTCCGTGGCAGAATAATAGACCTTTCTTACCGTGCCGCCCATGAGATAGGCATGTTGTCGAGCGGCATCATAATGGTTGAGGTGGAGCAATATCACGAACGTATCACGCCATATAAGCCGGAAGAACATCCGTATCGTCCTATAGAGTTTGACATTGCTGAGATGGGTATTGACGACGTCCACCCCGTATGGGTTCCCGACACCATTACCCACCCCAAGCCTGTCGGTCAGAAGAAACTGCAAACCAAAGGAGTGGAGAGCAAAAAGACAACCTCCTCCGTTTTACCTTAACACCTTCTTATTGCCGATGATGCAGGCACTGGGGGAGGAAGCTACGTCTTACCTTAACACCTTCTTGTTGCCTATGATATAGACACCGTGTTTGGAAGGGTTCTTCACTTTCCTGCCAAGCAGGTCGTAGATTTCTGTTTTTTCCTTATTTTCTTTTTCGTATATGTCCTCACGATAGTATTTGAGGTTGAACACCACTGACTTTGCCGTAGTCGTCATTGGCTCGACATAGAAGTTCTTGGCGCCTCCTGTGTTCAATTTGTTTTCATCGGTTGACATACCACCAACAGTCTTTGTATATTTCTCAGACTCATCTGCTATCTCGTTCCAGCCATACTTTAATTCCTGTATTTCAGTAGTGCCCTTCATGTCGGTAAATGGCAATTGTTCGTTCTCATAAATATCTGCGGCAGTAATATCTGAGATGGAAGAATATTTTTTTTGCTATTTAGCGTCGTTTTGCCAACAAAAAGACACACAAAAAAAAATGGACGACCCATCACCCCATCCCCTTCTTCTATATGTCAAGGTTTCAAGAGGTTTCAGGTTTCAAGAGGTTTCAGGTTTCAAGAGGTTTCAGGTTTCAAGAGGTTTCAAGTTTCAAGGGTTTCATGTTTTATTGGTTTCATGTTTTACTGGTTTCATGTTTCATGGGTTTCATGTTTCATGTTTCAAGGTTAAGGTCAAGGTCAAGGTTAAGGTCAAGGTTAACCTTCCTCCCCCTTGATATGCTTCATCTCAACATCCTTGCCGTATTTGTTGATAACCATTATCCGCGCGTCATACTGCAACGTTCTGTTGTTTTCACCAATCGGCTCGTTGACCACGAACATCTGGAAGTCACCACTGCGCTTCCTTATCCATAACGCCTTGTCATCCTTCTCACTCCTCAGATAGAGTTTGTTGCCGATGGTACAGATGCTGTCATCGGCACGTATCTCCCAGTTGTGGTAGGCAATGAACCGCTCTTCGTGAATGTTCATTATATACACCAAATCACCGTCATATACCAGTTTCACAAAGCCTCTGTAACGTACCACGGGACGATGCTCATAGATAAATCCCGTGTTCCCATCAAACCAGCATTCATATACTGGAGTTTCATTTTCCTTGTCTTCTTTGTTGCATACGTCACCGAATAGATGATAGAACTCACCGTCTTTCTCTATCTTGTTTCCATTCAGACACCATTCTCCAGTATTAGCGTCAACTTGTACAAAGCCGTTTCTCCTTCTTTCCCATACCTTCATCTTCCATTCTTCCTTCATCTTGTTACATAGTGTCATGAAAGCCTTTTTACCTCCGGCTTCTTCCTTGCTGACCAAAGGCGAGTCAAGGTCTTGCTGGAAGAACATCTTGCCCTTGTCGTCCTTATATATCCTCATGTCATTGTCCATGACTTCCTGAAGTTCATAGACCTTGTCGGGTTCTCTCAACGACACGTATCTCTTCATCCATCCGAAGCCGTCGCCGACCTGTGTCTCCAACGCTTTCCTGTTTATGCCGCTCTTTCCGTCAATCCACTTCGAACGTATGCGGGGATAGAACGTCAGTCCGTCGTCGGTCATCATCTCCACACCCTTGAAGTCAACGACAACGGGATGCTTCTCGAACGTGATGCCGGTCAGCGTGTCAACCCATACCCATAACTTTCCTTTCTTCTTCCTCTCAAAGCCTACCTTGCCAAGTTTGGAAAACCTCGATGCCATGCCTTCATAACCTACAATCTTAACCAAAGCAGCATTCCCTTCTTCCCGGTTAACGTCAAGGTTAAGGTTAAGGTCAAGGTTAAGGTCAACGTTAAGGTCAAGGTTAAGGTCAAGGTTAAGGTTCCCAAGGAAATAATACTCCCAGTCTCGTTCTCCAGAAGGTAAGCCGAAGGTTCTGTAAAGTCCTACGTTGTCGATGATGGTACAGCATTTCTTGCCTTCGTTAGTTCGCAGTCCTCTGCCTACCATCTGAAGGTATTTTGCCAATGACAGGGTGGGACGTGCCATCTGTATGAACTCCACATCCGGACAGTCAAAGCCTTCGGAGAACAGATCGACACTGACGAGTACTTGTATGGGCTTGTCCTTCAACAGCTGGGGATGCACAATGATGCTCGATGTCCTGAAAGCTTCCACGGCTTTCTTGCGTTCTTTCATGTCTGTCTTGGAACTCAATGCTATGGCATTTACTCCCTGTTCCCTATAGTATTCTGCGATATGTTCAGCATGGGCAATATCTATGGCATAGACAATACCTTTCTTGTCATAGGCAAAACGCTCAAAAGAATCAAAAAGACGTTCTATGCATGGTGTTACATCAAGGGTCTCATGCAGCTCCTTCATCTGGAAGTCTCCGTCGGCTCCTCGTTTCTTCAAGGTGTCGATGAGCTTCTGGTCGTCACTGTCTGGTCGAATGGAATAGTAGTCGAAGGCCGTCAACCATCCCTCGGCAATGAACCGCTTCATAGTCCAGGAGTCAACCAATACGTCAAAAAGGTCAGTGAACCCTTCACCGCTCATCCTGTAGGGTGTAGCCGTCAGTCCCAGGAACCTCGACTCTGGCCATGTGTCCCATAGTTGTCTGTAGGTCTTGGCAACCGCATGGTGCGCTTCGTCGATGATGATTAAGGAAGGGGAGAGGTTAGAACTAAGGGAGGATGTGGAGTTTGTAGTAGGGGAATTAGAGTTGTTAATGTTGTCCCTGTTGTCGTGCTTTTTAAGGTTAAGGTTTTTGTTCTTGTTAAGGTTAAGGTCAAGGTTATGGTCGTCTTTGTTGTCTCTGTTGTCGTTCTTTTTATGGTCAGGGTTAAGGTCAAGGTTAAGGTTCTTATCAAGGTTCTTCGCCAAAGTCTGAATAGAGGCTACCATGACAGGCTTCATCTCTTTTGCCTTCCTGCCGCCTGCAACAACCCCATAGTCTATGCCATATCGCTCCAGATGCTCTCCCATCTGTTCTATCAGCTCGATGCGATGCGCCACAATCAGCACTTGACAATGCTGATAGCTTATAGAATTGAGCTCAGAGTTGTTTAGGTTGTTTCTGTTGTCGTCAAGGTCAAGGTCAACGTCAAGGTTAACGTCAAGGTTAAGGTCAAGGTTAAGGTACTGCCGTACAAACTCCGCCAGTACAATAGTCTTTCCCGTTCCCGTGGGCATCTGCATCATCACACTCCTGTGCTTCTTAAATGCCTTCCTCACGCTCTCGCATATTTCAATCTGATAGTCTCTCAGCGTATTCATTTCAATATATAGTCTATAAGAATAGCCACTGTTCCCGATGATTCCGTCATCGGGCATCCCGTACAACAGTCAAGGTCAAGGTAATCTTTTCACCACGGTTTTCCCGCCATAAAGCATCAATTCCACCGTTCTGTCAGGCCTAATCACCACTCCCTCATATCTCGGTTCTATCTCCACCCTGCCGTCAATGGCTATGACACCCCAGATACCGGGATATGACTCCACGGCACAATACTTTCCTACTGGGGCATGTATGGTGCGATACATTGGAGGAACAACCATTCGTCCGTCGCTCTTCAATCCCCATTTGGTGCCAATCTTTATTGGCTCAACGCTTGTCATGGCTTTCAGCTCTTTCCTGCGTGCTTCCTCAGCCTTCTTACATTTCGTATCCTTCTCCTCCAAATATCTGTGTTCTACCTCACGGATGATGTCGTTCAGCGCAAGGGTCATCAGGGCTTGCTCGGCTTCATTCCTCACATACCCTAACTCCTGTCTTGTCACCTTGCCTGTTCTCCAGTCCATCCACACATAGATATGCAAGCCCTTCTCATCCATCACCAGGACGGACTTATCCTTATAATACTCCTCCAAAATCCAATAGACATTACTGTCATCGCCTTTCAACAGGCACATTGTCGTTACTTTATGCCTCTGAAAAACAGCAGTAACTTTTTCATCCGAAGGTTTCACTGTGCAAGGGAGCGACAGGTACAGCCCATTGGCACTTACCGTAATGAGGTCTGGGTCTCGCTCCACCATATAGCACTTCCGGGTTCGGGTACACAGGAAACCTCCTGCATACAGTAGTTCAAAATCCTTGCGATGCAGGATTTGCGGCATACTGCCATACATCTGGCCCGACTTCATATCTACATAGAATACCGACCGCAGATAGCTCCCGTCATCACTCGGAGCATTCTTCAGTGTTGGGATGCTGAGAATATCCGTAACGCCGAACTTCAGTTTCACGAAGTCATGCTCCGCAAACTCTATATGCCGGCATTTGTCTATCTGGTAGATGACATCTCCTCGCTCATCCACCACACCGACGTCTCCCGACTCGAAGCGTACGCACTTCATCCCGTCATCCCGCGTGTCTAATATCTCTGCATATCTTTTATCGTTTGCCATATATTATTTCCAAAATTCACGGATAATTTACGATAATTCACGTTCACCAAAGTTAAGGTCAAAGTTAAGGTCAAGGTTTTATTGGTTTCAAGTTTCAAGGAGTTTCAGGTTTCAAAGTCAAGGTTAAGGTCAAGGTTAAGGTCTTCAAGACAATTTCTTGGAAATAACCTTGCCTCCGAATACCGTCAGCTCCACCGTGCCATCAGGAAGGATGGCTACCATCTCATACTTGGGGTCTATCTCTACCTTGCCGTCAAGGGCAATGACACCCCAGATGCCAGGATAGGTCTCTACGGCACAATACTTCCCCACGGGGGTGTGGACAGTGCGATAGATGGGTGGAACAATGATCTTGCCGTTATTCTTCAGTCCCCATTTCTTGCCGTTGGTGAATGGCTCAGAATTCAGTAACGTCATGAGGTGTTGCTTTCTCTCTTTCTCGGCTTTCCTCTTGGCTTTGGCAGCTTCTTTCAAACGTTCCTCGGTCACCTTCACCTCGATGTCTCTGACGGTCTGCACCATCAATGCCTTGTCGGCTTCGTTGCTAACCTTACCAAGGAATGTCTTTTCTGCCTTGCCAGACCTCTTGTTCTTGGTGACATGATAATAGTCGCCGTCATCGGTCATGACGACGAGTGTGCCGTCTTCAAACCCGTCAATGCGCCAATACACACCACTGTCATCACCATTGAGAAGACAGACATTGTAGTATCGACTCTTGATGATCATCTTATCCCTGATGCTCTCTTCTGGCTCGCCATTGACAGGTAATAAAAGGTAGAGATGTTGATTTCCTATGGACACCATCTCTGGTATGCCACTGACCTCATAGAGTTTCTTGGTCCTCGTACAGAGATAGCCGCCGACATAGTTAATCTCAAAGCCTCCAATCTCCAGGATCTCGGGCATACTGGTGTATGGCTCGCCGTTATTCATGTCAATGAAGAACTCCCTGCCGCAATAGCCTTTCAAAAAACCATGAGTACTGAATTTCAGCCACTCACACGGACCAATCTCCAAGACTTTCTCGCCATGTGCGTTCACCACTCCTGCCTTGCCGGAGTCAAAGAGGACACAGCGCATGGATCCGCGTGTGTCAAATACTTTATCTATGTTGTTTCCTTCCATATTTTTGTTGTCATATATTGTCCCTGTTGTCGTTAAGGTCAAGGTTAAGGTTTTATTGGTTTCAAGTTTCAAGGTTAATTCTTTGAGAGTAATGAACGCAAATCACCGCAAA
>CALZUQ010000065.1 GCA_945829425.1 uncultured bacterium
GGAAGATTTGGCTACGAGAGCTAAGACAAGCCTCATCGCACCATGCCGGAAGATTATGTTTTATAGCCTTGTCTTTCCCAGTGCGCCATAAACGAATTTGGCTACCATAGGGCGTGTATTCATTTCTGTAACGCCACGTCCCAGCCTGCCGTAAATATATGGCACCTCAAGACCCTTTATGCAATAGTGCGTAATGGAAGCAACAAGATCTACATTGTCTATGTCAAACTCACCGCTCTCCTTGCCGGCTGTATATACCTTTCTGAACAGCTCGATCTCGTCCTCGTCGAAGTTCTTCCTCACCTTTTCCACCATCCAGATATTACGGAAGAACTCCGCTCTGAGGTTTCCGTTTCTTACAACCGTTTCTTTAATCATGTTCAGGTGGGTATAAATAAGCTCAATAATCTTGTCCTGAGGACGCATACGTTTTTCCGCCACTTCATCGAGTTTGTCTGACAGCCTTTCCAACTCATATTCTATTACAGCAGAATATACCTCGTCCTTGCTTTCAAAATATGTATATAGAGTGCGTCGCCCCTTACCCGATGCCTGGGCGATATCGTTCATCGTTGTATTTTCCAAACCGTTCTTTGCAAAGAGCTGACGTGCCACATCAACAAAATGCTGTCTTGTCTTTGAAACTGACATAGTGTATAGAGAGATTATTTGTTGCACATACGTTTTACGTGTGCAAAATTAACACAAATACCCAAATTCTCCAAATAAACAGACAGAAAAATTGCTCTAAAGCAAGAAAAAACGAAAGTCCTGAAAAAAAAGAGAGAAATTATTTGCATGTTCCGATAAAAAGCAGTACCTTTGCACTCGCTTTTGAGAACAAGCCTGAAAACGAGGAAAATGAAACGCTTAGGCTTTCTCTTATATACCGCGGAGTGGAGCAGTTGGTAGCTCGCCAGGCTCATAACCTGGAGGTCACACGTTCGAGTCGTGTCTCCGCAACAATGAAGGAATATCGATTACGATATTCCTTCTTTTTTATGTGTGTACCCGTAAACAATGACTGCCACACCTGCCTGCGGATGGAAGCCACACTCTGTAAGGAAAAGCATGGTTTCCACACGTTTCAGCAGACGGAAGCCACACTCCATAAGAAAAAGCATAGTTCCCACACGTTTCAGCAGACGGAAGCCACACTCCATAAGAAAAAAGCATGGTTTCCACACGTTTCATCGGATGGAAGCCACACTCTTTACAGCAGAAGAGAAGCACGATTACATCGTCGCAGTGAGGAACGTGGCGTTTCCGAAGATATACAGCACGTTCTCACATGCCGGCACGAGGAGTGTCTCTCCCTGTCGCACCTTCACGCCGTTTATGTTCGCCTCACCCCATAGACATACCACGACGACGAAGGAGTCGACCTTGAAGTCTATCTGTGCCGCCACCTGCACCACTACGCGGTTGACGTTGAAATACGGACAGTTGATAAGCTGGGAGTTTGGCTTCGTACTGTCGTAGGACGTGCGGTATTCGGGCCACACCTGATAGTCAATGGCTTCCTTTGCCTGCTCCACGTGCAGCTCACGAGGGTTGCCGTGGGCGTCCTTGCGGCCGAAGTCATAGACACGGTATGTTATGTCGGACGTCTGCTGTATCTCCGCGAGGAAATTTCCTGCGCCAATGGCGTGGAGCCTTCCGGCAGGGAGGAAGTATAGGTCTCCCTGGTGCGCCTCATGCGTCGCTATGACGTCCTGCATCGGCGAATGTCCGTTTACCGGCTCTGCCTTCGCCAGCTCCTCATAGTCCTCTGGCGTGATGCTTTGGTTCAGGCCCGCATATATCTTCGCCCCCACGTCCGACTTTATGATGTACCACATTTCCGTCTTCCCGGCACATCCGTGACGTTCCATGGCGAGCTTGTCGTCGGGGTGAACCTGCACGGAGAGGTCCTGGCGGGAGTCAATGAACTTGATCAGCAGCGGGAACTTGTTGCCGTATTTCTTGTACACCTTCTGTCCTACGAGCAGTCCCTTGTATTTGTCTATCAGCTGCGTGAGGTTAAGACCTACGTCGATGTCGTCGACAAGGCCGCGTTCTATCGCCACGCTCTCATGACCCGGAACGCCGGAGATCTCCCATGACTCGCCGATGTTCGGCTGTGCGGTGTATATGCCCTTGAAGGGTGCTATCTGGTAGCCGCCCCAGATAGTCGTCTTTAGGATTGGCTCAAATTTGTATGGTTTCATAATAGGTAGTTTTTTTGCCGTAGATGTGGGATAAAACCTTTTTGAAAAAATGATAAATTCTGAGCGCAAAGTTACTGCTTTTCCCTTTACGTCCAAAAGCAAATAACGGCTATTTCTTTCCTACATTCCTCAACGCAAACAAAAAGGCAAGAAAGTACCATTATAGTATTCTTTCTCGCCTTGGCTTCATATTATAATAACGTATTACTTTATGTCCTTTGGCTGGTGTGGCACTTCCGTCATCACCCCGACATGAGCTTTCCTGAAATCATTTCCCGGTAAGATAATCCACGATGCGGATATTCACCTTGCTGAGATTCTCCGATGCGGTACGGAGGTTACGGCGGAACTCTTCAAGCGTGTCAGCTCCCCCGTCAATAAGGTCTGTGACAGACTTTACGAGAAGACACGGTATATCGAACAGTGAACATACAAAAGCTATGGCTGCCGCCTCCATGTCTTTCAGCTCACCATGGTTCTCTTCAATAATGTGCAGGTCGCATGGCTGAATGTCGAGGGAAGAACCGGTAGTTACTTTGCCCATAGGAAGAGAGAGAGCACGGGCAATCTCCTCAGAACGTGGAGAGAGGGCGTAGTTGCCGAGAGCCTGTGTCCCCCATTCGTCGTCGCCCATGACACGGCGGTCGTGGAACATGACGCTATTGCCGATATATACCTTACCTATCTCTGCCCCGTTTTTTCTGAACGCTCCACATGTGCCGCTGTTTATCACAAGGTCGGGGTGAAGGGTCTCGATAGCCTTTACCGCTGTGACAGATGCCGCCTCACAGCCTATGAGGCTTGAGCCGTGCTGCGTGCCGTTTACTACGACATACAGCGTGTCGCCGCCGTCAAGGTCTTTACGATACAGAAGGCATGGCAGCGGGTGGAACGCACCTTCTACCTTCTCCACTTGAAAACGTTCTACGAAGGGTGCCGCTTCGGCCTCCATCGCTACAATATAACATATCTTCATTTTTTCTTATGCTGTATAGTATTAATTCTCAACTTGTTACGGCTCACTTGTTATGGCTTCACTATCTGCCGATGTAGTGAACGCCGCCATTCTCTGTACCGCTCCTCGGCAACGTTCTTCATCTCTGGTGAGAAGGTCCATTGCTCAAAGCGTGAGGAGATGATTCCTACAGCCTGCTCTGAAGGGTGGAGCATGTCGGGAGCGTAGAAACGATAGTCGCGCAGCTCGTCGAGCATAATCTCATAAGCAGGGAAATAAGCTGTATGGTCGTCAGAGGAGACAAGGGCATCGGCGAGCAGGAGAAGCTTGGACTTCTGTATCTGTGACTCGTGATATCCGTATTTACGGTAACGGTAAGGGCTGACAGTGAAGCAGACCTTCATTTCCGGCGCAAAGGCATGAAGCCGCTGGAGGACATCACGCCACAGCGATATAAGACTGTCGAGAGGATATTCCTCTTCGGAAAAGCAACGCTGCGGCTCCTTATGGCAGTTGGCTACGACATATCCTTCGGAAAGGAGACGATAGCAGCGTGTCGTGCCGAAGGTTATGCAGAGAAGAGAAGCACTGCGAAGCCTGTGACGCGCCTCACAGACAGATGTGACGACCTTCCGACGGCATTCCTCCTCGGTGGGGGCAGAGAAGAGGCTGCTGTGCGTCCAGCTGTGCCATACGTTGTCCTGACCGAGGAAAATCCTTCCGTCAGGCTTCTCGCCTTCCGTCAGCATGAGGAGGGACTGCGCAATGCTTACAGGATTATATAAAACCCCGAAGGGATTTACCATGACATGCTCCTCCCCCATGCGCTGCTGAAGCAGTGTCCCGACATGCTGTGCAAAGCACGACCCTACTGTCATGACGTCAGAGGTCGGCGTCAGCGTAATGAAGTGTTCCGGCAGGCCTACTGTAGTGAAAAGCTCCATAAACAGGTGTGGAAAAATTGTTAAATAGGTGGGTTCTAATAATTTGCTTTAACAGATTTCCGATTTATCTCTGAGAGCAGAGTGCCAGTTTATAAAGAAGCAATGCGGGCATCGTGACTGCATAAACTGGCTGTATGCGCCAGAGAGAAACGGAAAGAAGGTAAAACGTAACCTATTGAATTACTAACTTATTGACGGTGGAAATTTTTAGAACTCACCTATAATGTATCTGGCATACATTTATTATTTGTTTTCGTCTAACGGGAAGAGTCCGAAGAGCTCTGCGTCAATCATGTCGGTGACTTTCTGGAAGTCCTTGGCATTGTCGCCGAACTTACATGTGTCTCCGTCAATGATAATCAGGCGCCCCTCATAGTTGCGTATCCATTCCTCATAGCGGTTGTTAAGCCCTGTAAGGTAGTCAATACGTATAGACTGCTCATAGTCCCTTCCGCGCTTCTCTATCTGCGCAATGAGGTTGGGTATGGTAGAGCGTATATATATCATAAGGTCCGGGAGCCCTACAAGCGACATCATAAGACTGAAGAGGTCTGAGTAGTTGGCAAAGTCACGGTCGCTCATATACCCCTGTCCGTGGAGGTTCGGGGCAAAGATTTGCGCATCCTCGAAAATGGTGCGGTCTTGTATTATGGTCTCTTCTGACTTCGATATTTCCACTACTTCCCTGAACCTTTTGTTCAGGAAGTATATCTGAAGATTGAACGACCAGCGCGACATGTCGCCGTAGAAATCCTCAAGGTAAGGATTGTTGTCTACCGGTTCGTAACGTGGTGTCCAGCCATAACGTTTTGCGAGAAGACGCGTCAGTGTTGTCTTTCCGCTGCCTATGTTTCCTGCTACTGCTATATGCATCGTGTTGTATGTTTCGTTTTTATTGTGAGAATCAAAAGGTCCCACCTTTATACAATGTTTAGGGGGAATAGTCCGAAGAGAATCTGGTCGATCTTGTCTGTTATGCTGCGAAAATGTTCCGCATTGCTTTCAAAGTCAATGTCGTTGACATCAATGACGAGCACGCGCCCCTTGTAGTCTTTGGTTATAAACTCCTCATAGCGTCTGTTGAGCCCTTTCAGGTAGTCGAGCTGTATGGCCAGTTCATAGTCCCTGCCACGTTTCTGTATGTTTGCCACAAGGTGTTCTATGGACGCCCGGAGGTAAATCATAAGGTCCGGCATTCGCACGACGGAGAGCATCTGTTCGAAAAGCTCCATATACGTCTCGAAGTCGAGGTCGGAAATGGTGTGCTGCTCGTGGTTGTTCCGTGCGAAGACATACACACCTTCGAATATGGAGCGGTCCTGTACGACTGTCTTACCGCTTTTGCTTATCTCCAGAATATCCCTGAAACGCTCTTTCAAGAAAAAGACTTCAAGGTTGAACGACCAGCGTCGTATGTCTTTGTAATAATCTTCAAGATACGGATTGTCCACCACCTTCTCATACCGCGGCTCCCAACCGTAGTGTCTGGCAAGCATACGCGTCAGGGTGGTCTTGCCGCTTCCTATGTTTCCTGCTATTGCAATGTGCATTGTATGTTCTGTTCTCTATGACGTAGTATGACTTTTATTCCGAATGTCTTATGAATGTGTTCGGCAAGATGCTGTGCGCAGTATACGGAGCGGTGCTGTCCTCCGGTACATCCGAAGGCGAAGGTCAGCGAGGTGAAGCCCCGCTCGATATATCTCTTGACATGGCGTTCTGCCAAAGGATATATGTCACCGAGGAAGGTTACTATCTCTCCGTCGTCTTCAAGAAAGCGTATCACCGGTTCGTCGAGTCCCGTAAGGCTCCGGTACATCTCATAACGTCCGGGATTGTGGGTGGCTCGGCAGTCGAAGACATATCCTCCTCCGTTGCCGGAGTCGTCAGCGGGAATACCTTTCTTGTATGAAAAGCTCCATACCTTTACGACGAGTTCTCCCTGTCCGTCATATTTCGACTTCGATGCCACGAGCTTTGATGTCCCAACGGTCGTTGCCGTCTGTGACTTCCGGGGTGTTATCCCGGCATTCTCGGGTTTTGTCCCGACATTCTCAGCAGCAAGACAGCCATTGCCTTGAGCCATGAGCTTTTCGCTGTTTACAAGGCTGTCAAGCACCGTGGTGAGATAGGGATAATCGTCATGAAACGTCGGCAGGACCTCACGAAGGTTTTCCAGAGCAGGCGGTATGCTTTTAATGAAATAATCCTTTCGCTCGAAGAAGCCACGGAATCCATAGGCTCCGAGCACCTGCATGATGCGGAAGAGCACGAAGAGCTTCAGGCGACGGGTAAAGACTTCAGGGTCCGGAACTGTCGTGAGTCGTGAGAGAGCGTCGTAATAGACCTCAGCAAGCCGGTGGCGCAAACTGTCCGGATAGCGTGCTGAAGATTGCCACAGGAACGAGGCGACATCATAATAGACAGGTCCTCTCCTACCCCCTTGGAAATCTATGAACGCCAGGTCTCTGGAGCAGTCAATCATAATGTTACGAGCCTGGAAGTCGCGATACATAAATCCCGTCATGGCATTGTCGTCGGCAGAGGTGAGGTCTGAAGCAATCTTCATGAAGTCCTCCTCCAAGCGCATTTCGTGGAAGTCTGTTCCTGTTGCCTTCAGGAAGCAGTATTTGAAATAGTTGAGGTCGAACATGACGTTTGTCACGTCAAAAGAAGGTTGTGGATAACATACGCCCCAATCAAGTCCTTCGGCACCTATTATCTGGATTTTTGGAAGATATGCCATGACGTCGGCAAGAAGAGCCTCTTCCTCAGCGTTATACCTGCCGTCGTGCTCTCTGCCCTGGCGTATGGCGTCGTAGAGCGGCAGCGTGCCGAGGTCTTGCTGAATGTAACGCATCTCGTCGTCGGCGACGGCATAGACCTCAGGAACAGCGAGGCCTTTCGAAAGAAAATGTCGTGAGAGAGTTATGAAGGCGTGGTTTTCCTCACGCGAGGTCCCCACGACGCCTATCACGCTCTTTCCATCAGCATCTGCCATGCGGTAATACTGCCTGTTGCTCCCCGCCTGTTTCAGTGGCACGACAGAAGCCGGCGGTACACCTGTCAGCGAGCTGTAAAGCTGTTCTATCTTTTCCATTTTGTCTGTTTTCGCAAATTAGAAAGCGTAGCAGTAAGAATTGTCAGAAGCGTTTTATCGCCCTGTCCATCTCCCTGCGGTCTTCCTTGTCTTTCAAAGTGTTACGCTTGTCGTATTCTTTCTTTCCTTTAGCCAGTGCGATATCCATCTTCGCCCTGCCGTTCTCGTCTATGAAGACCCTCACGGGAATAATGGTGAAACCCGCCTGATGCTTTGTGTTCTGCTCCAGGTATTTTATCTCCTTACGGTTAAGCAACAACTTACGGTCGCGGCGTGCCTCATGATTATTGTACGAACCATAAAAATAAGGTGAAATATTCATGCCTTTCACCCACATCTCCCCGTTATGGACATAGCAGAATGTGTCTACGAGCGATGCCTTTCCCTCACGTATGCTTTTTATCTCCGTTCCGGTCAGTACGATGCCGGCAGTATATGTGTCGAGAAAGAAAAAGTCGAATTCGGCTCGTTTGTTCTTTATATTTACCTTTCCTTTGGTTTTCTTGTCTTTTGCCATAATATCAAAATGTATGTGTAAGCCCAGAGAGACCGGCCATAACCTCTAAAAGATCAGTCATCTAAGCTCAATTCTCTAAGCTCAATTCTCTAAGCTCAATTCTCTAAGCTCAGTCATCTAAGCAAAATCCTCTAAGCTAAATCCTCTAAGCTAAATCCTCTAAGCTAAATCCTCTAAGCTCCAAACTCTAAGCTCTAAGCTCTAAGCTCCAAACTCTAAGCTCTAAGCTTCATCATTTACGACGGTACAGAAGCGTTCTATATTATTATCAATGTAGCAAGCTATCTGCTGCGTCCATGTCTCCTCGTTTGCTACAAAGGTGTCGTCAAGGTCGTCGAAGGCGGGAAGTTTCTCAAACAACGCCATGAACGTGTCTTCATCACATTCTATCTCTATCTCGCTGCGGTGTTTGTGATACAGTTTCCTGCCCTTGCGCATCAGTGCGGCAAGGTCGGCGATGCCCCATGCTGTGACAGCCTTGTCGAACGGATTACGGAAAAAGAATGGCCCCAACCCGTTGTGTATGAGCTGTACGAATCCCCCGTCCATGACTTCTTCCCGAAGCATGGAGTATGCTACAAGGGTTATCTGGTCACTGTTCAGCAACGCCATATTCTCGCTGTCAAGCCTTCCTCCGGCAGCCTGAAGTATGGCAGTGACAAACGTATCAAAAAACTCGTCAAGACCCGCCTCGGCAGCCCGGCGAAGGACAGAGTCGCATATTTTTACTTCAATCATAGTGCAAAATTAATAAAAAAAAATCTATTGTATTCTATTTACATTAAAAAAACACAAATAGTTTATGATTTTTCTTCTGAAATTAAAAAGATTTTATTAATTTTGCAGTCAGATTTTTTTCATCAATAACATTTTGCCTGAAAGCCTATACGGAAGAACCCGTACAGGTGATATGGGACAACAGTAATTTTTTATATTACAGGTATGATTTATACAAAGGAAATCAACGACATGTGTGTCGTTGCTAAAGGTCCGAACCACGGACCAGCACCTATTCCTGAAGAGGGAAAATGGGTGCAGGCAAAAGAGATTAAGGATATCTCTGGTATGACTCACGGTATCGGCTGGTGCGCACCACAGCAGGGTTGCTGCAAGTTGTCACTTAACGTTAAGGACGGTATCATCGAGGAGGCTCTCGTCGAGACCATAGGATGCTCTGGCATGACTCACTCTGCCGCTATGGCTTCAGAGATTCTGCCAGGCAAGACAATCCTTGAGGCTCTGAACACCGACCTTGTTTGTGACGCTATCAACACTGCAATGCGTGAGCTCTTCCTCCAGATTGTTTACGGACGTACACAGTCAGCATTCTCTGAGGGCGGTCTTGCCATCGGCGCCGGCCTTGAGGACCTCGGCAAGGGTCTCGTTTCACAGTGTGGCACTCTCTACGGCACCAAGGCTAAGGGAACACGCTACCTCCAGCTCACAGAGGGTTATATCACCAAGCAGTTCCTCGATGAGGACAATGAGGTTTGCGGCTATGAGTTCGTACACATGGGCAAATTCATGGACGCTGTAAAGAAGGGTGTTGACGCCAATGAGGCTCTCAAGCAGGTTACCGGCACATACGGCCGCACCAAACCAGAGCAGGGCGCTGTTAAGTCTATTGATCCACGTAAAGAATAATAGGAGGAATATTTATGGCAATTCGTGAAGTAAAGTTTGAATCACAGGACCGTCGTATGGCGCAAGTGCTCGCAGCACTCAACGAGAACGGTATTTCTTCTATTGAAGAGGCAAACGAAATATGTGAGAAAGCAGGTCTCGACCCTTACAAGACATGTGAGGAGACACAGATGATATGCTTCGAAAACGCTAAGTGGGCTTATGTAGTAGGCTCGGCAATAGCTCTCAAGAAGGGCTGCAAGACAGCTGCCGAGGCTGCTGAGGCAATAGGCATAGGACTTCAGGCATTCTGCATCCCTGGCTCTGTTGCCGACGACCGTAAGGTTGGCGTAGGTCACGGAAACCTTGCAGCACGTCTGCTCCGCGAAGAGACAGAGTGCTTCGCATTCCTCGCAGGCCACGAGTCGTTCGCTGCCGCTGAGGGTGCCATAAAGATTGCTGAGATGGCCAACAAGGTGCGTCAGAAGCCGCTCCGCGTCATTCTCAACGGTCTCGGCAAGGACGCTGCCATGATCATCTCACGTATCAACGGTTTCACATACGTACAGACACAGTTTGACTATTTCACCGGCGAGCTGAAGGTAGTACGCACAAAGGCTTACTCTGACGGCCCACGCGCAAAGGTGAACTGCTACGGCGCTGACGACGTTCGTGAGGGTGTCGCTATCATGTGGAAAGAGAACGTTGACGTTTCAATAACAGGCAACTCTACAAACCCGACACGCTTCCAGCACCCTACTGCCGGAACATACAAGAAAGAGCGTGTCCTCGCCGGGAAGCCATACTTCTCTGTAGCTTCCGGCGGTGGTACAGGACGTACTCTCCATCCGGACAACATGGCGGCAGGTCCTGCTTCTTACGGTATGACAGATACCCTCGGACGCATGCACTCTGACGCACAGTTTGCTGGCTCTTCTTCCGTACCGGCACACGTAGAGATGATGGGCTTCCTCGGAATGGGCAACAACCCTATGGTAGGATGTACCGTAGCATGTGCAGTAAACGTGGCTCTCGCTCTCAACAAGTAAGAACAGAAACGAACTGAAAGTTCAATAACAAATAAACAGTCTCTTGCAAACCAGAAGGTTACAGGAGACTGTTTTTCTTTTTCAAAGGAGGATTACCTACGGAGTCCGTTGACAAACACCCCTGTTACATGATAACAGAGGCAGACTCCCCCCCCACCCTTTTTCTGTGTCAATAGCTGAAATCGACACCTAAAGAGATATTGTTGAACTCCGGACCGCTGTTTTTGCGGAAGACATTCATCGGAGAATACTTTACGTAGAAGCCGAGGCTGTGACATCTGTACGCCATGAACAAATCCACCGTGACACGGTTAATCTTCAGGTCGCTGGCCTTCTCCTTGATTTTCCTTCCCTGCTCATCGCTATAGCGCGTCATAATGCTTGAGGAATTGTTCATGGACAATACCGGACCGAAGGAGATGAAGTTCTTCGACGTAAACTCATACTGTAACTTCAACGCCCATGTGCATGAGAAGACCTTTATCCTCGAATACTTCGGCGAGACACCTTCAGGATATGTCGTCAGCGAGACGTTTCCTTCTTCGTCCTTCACAAAGCGCTGGTTGTCCTTTATACGGTAGTTACGCCAGTCTAAGCCCCAATCCCAATGCACCTGCCATTTGCTGTTCAACGGACGGTATTGGAAACTCAGCACGCTTGGCAGCCATATCTCATAGCTTTTAGAACTGAACGACATTTCGGAGGGAGCACCGAGAGGGACGTTGACACCTAAGAGCAATGAGCCTTTTATCACGGCGTACATCCTCGACCGATTCTCTTTCTCCGGCAGGAAGACCGGCAAGGAGAGGTCATGCTCTTTTTTCTTTTTCTCTATGGTGACTTCTACGTCGCTCGCATGGGTGACATGGTATCTGTAGTCAGGATTGTCCTTTGAGCCACAGACGCTGATTTCAAGGTTCTTGCCTTCCTTGACGATAACGACCGAGTCGGGCTTCTCTACTTTTACGGTGTCCTGCGAGAAGACATTCTGAGCGAAAACGCTGTGCAGTAACATTACGGCACTGAAAGAGATAATCTTTTTCATAAATGTAAAAAATAGATAATTATTGTTTCTTGTATTTTTTTTCTATCTCGTTGAGTGACATCTTTGTCTCTATAAATATCAGTGTCACCTCGTTTTTCGGGTCTTTCGTCTGAAGCGTCATGTCTTTATAAAACAAGAAACGGTTCAGCTGCCTGCTGCTCTTGGGCAGTAGGTATATGGCGTAATACAGTTTGCCGTCAACCTTCAGCTCTTTCTTTTCGTATGCCATGGAGGCGTCTTTGGCGAGGAGTGCCACTATCTCGCCACGCTTCTTTTCTATGAGCTGTTGGTCGTAGCCTTTCTCTCCTATATGCTTCACCGTCAGCGACCAATATTCGAAGTCGCGCTTCTCGCTGCGGAACGATGTCCAGCAGGGTGTCTTGGAGTCCTTGTCGAGAGAGAAGACGGCAAGGTCGTCGGATGACGACGGCGATATGGCAAAGAGGCAGATGTGGAACAGTAAAACCACTGCCGTTAATAATAGTCTTTTCATAATAACTGGGTGTACAAAAATATTGGTGGGTAACATTATATATGCCTGCGGAAAGTCAGTTTATCATTTCAATCATCTGTTCGTCGATGACTGGCTCCTGAGAGTCAAAGAACAGCATCATCTGTTCGCAGATAATCTTCTCTTCCTGCTGCTGCTTGTAATACCTTACACACGGCAGCACCATGAGCACAGCAACAGCTGCTGCTGCATAGCCTATTGTTCTCCAGACATGCCCATGGTTCTTCTTCCTGCTTCCCACATCATGACGACGTCCGCAGCTTTCCATGACAAACATGACAGCCTTGATTTCGTCAAAGTCTCTGTCCTTCGTGTGCAGCAGGAAGTTCCGCAGTTCCCTTTCCTCTGCCACCGTAGTAAGAGCGTCGAAGTATCGTTCAGAAAGTTTCTGAAAATAAACCTTGTCACGCATAATATCCTTATTCTTCATGATTGCTTCTCATTAAGTCACGTATTCTTTTCCTTGCTCTCGAAATCTGCATCCTGACAGCGGCAGGCTGCATATCCATTGCCGTGGCAATGTCCTCATAGTCCATACATTCATAGTCCCGCATCCTGACAATTTTTCTCTGCACCTCACTGAGTTGCGTGTCGATTATGCCCTCTAAAATGTCGTAGACCTTGTCATGTGAGGGAGGAGCGTCGGCAGCGAGTGTCAGACACTCTGTCAGCGGGACGCTCTTTTTCTGAGCCCGCAGTCGGTCTATGGAGATATTCGCCACGGTCCTGGCAGCTATTCTGTCGGCATATTCCTGGGTTTCTATGCCCTCTGCCCTGTGCCAAAGCCTCAGAAAGGCATCCTGAAGCACATCATCGGCGTCGGCGGCGTGAGGCAGGAAACGCTGCGCAAGGGCTTTCAGGCGTCCATGTCCTTCGGTGAATGTATGTATGATGTTTTTCTCACTCATACTTATATAACGTATAAGGTCGTGAAATGTAACACAAAAAATGTCATTTTTTTATTTCAGACGCAAAAAAACTTTTCCTACGAAGTATTGGAAACGGAACAACCTGCAGAAAGGGTATGAAGAAACCTTAACTCCTTAACACCTTAACTCCTTAACACCATATATACCATCAAACCAAATACATGAAAACCTTAATACCTTAACACCTTAACTCCTTAACTCTTTATATCTACCTATAATAATCTTGTAGAGTACGTACAAAAGCTCAGAGAAATAGCTGTTGGTGTTTAATGACAATTTTTTTCCATAAAAACTTCTGTATCGCGCGCGTAT
>CALZUQ010000066.1 GCA_945829425.1 uncultured bacterium
AACTTTGCATAAGTTTCTCACGCTCGACAACAGGAAAACAAGCTTTCTGCTGTTCTCGCTAAACCGAAACTTTGCATAAGTTTCTCACGCTCGACAACAGGAAAAGGAAATTTGAGTACTTAGCTTAGAGAACGGAGAACTACAGATTGTAAACGGATAAAGGAGCTTTGAGTATGTAGAAATGATCATTTGATATCTTCAACAGCGAAGAAGACAATACGAAAAAAAACAGAAAAGGACATGAAAGGACGTTTTGCACCATCACCCACGGGGCGCATGCACCTCGGCAATATCTATTCCGCCTTGTTGGCTTGGCTTTCCACCCGCAGTCAGGACGGCGGCTTTATCCTGCGTATAGAAGACATTGACCGTCAGAGGTCGAGGGATGAATATGCCGTTCAGATTGACGCTGACCTCCGTTGGCTTGGCATTGACTGGGACGAGAGGTATGTGCAGAGTCGGCGTTTCACATATTATGAGGACCACCTGAAACGTCTCAACGATATGGGGCTGGTATATCCGTGCTATTGTTCCAGGGCGGACATCATGGCAACGCAGGCACCTCACGAGTCGGACGGCAGGGTGGTTTATAAAGGCACATGCCGTCCAGAGAACCTGCCTCATGACTTCATGCCGTCGCGTCCGGGGGCTTTGCGTCTCCGTGTCCCTGACAGTGACATCTCATTCGTAGACGGACATTACGGCGAACATAGTGTAAACCTTTCCAGGCAGTGCGGTGACTTTATCCTCAGGCGTGCCGACGGGGCATGGGCATATCAGCTGGCCGTTGTCGTAGACGACGCCCTCATGGGGGTTACGGAGATAGTGAGAGGCAGCGACCTCCTCCTTTCCGTGCCGCAGCAGATGTACCTCTACGGACTCTTCGGCTATGAGACACCGTCATACTGTCATCTGCCGTTGTTGTGTAATGCCGAAGGGCAGCGGCTGTCGAAGCGTGACAAGAGCCTTGACATGTCTGTGCTGCGTGACAACTATCGTCCGGAGGAGTTGACAGGACTCCTCGCATACTACGCGGGCATAACAGACCGCCCGGAGGGCATCAGCGCCCGTGAGCTTATCCCGCTTTTTTCGTGGAGGAATGTGCCTGTCGGGAACATTCGTCTATGTTCCCTTCCCACAGATATTTCCTTGTCTCGCTGACAATAACTTGAGATAGGAAAAGCAGTGAGAGAAGGTTCGGTATGGCCATTAGGGCATTGAAGATGTCCGCAAGGTTCCATACTATATCGAGACTTACCACAGCACCAAGGTAAACAGTTATAAGGAAGAGTATGCGGTAAGTGTTTATCGTCTTCCTGATTTTCAGTTCCGTGTCAGAACGGCTGACAGCCTTGCCGCTCCTTCTTTGACGGTAGAGCAGCTTTGTGACGAGGTATTCCATGCCACGCTCCCCGTAGTAATTCCAGCCGAGAATGGTAGAGAAGGCGAAGGTCAGGGAGCCGAAGACAAGTATAGGCTCTCCGATATACGGTATCTTCGAGAACGACATCTTTGTAAGCACACTGCCGTCGGTCATGCTGATGTCAGGATATGCTATGATTGACGACACGACCACGATGCCCGTTATGGCGCATATCACCACAGTGTCCCAGAAAGTTCCTGTTGACGACACCAGAGCCTGACGGACAGGGTTTTTCGTCTGTGCCGCAGCAGCTACGATAGGTGCTGAACCGAGACCGGACTCATTGGAGAACAGTCCTCTGGCTATACCGTAACGGGCGGCAATGATAAACGACGCTCCAATAAATCCGCCTCCTGCCGCAGAAGGGTTGAAGGCTGACTCCATGATAAGCTGAAGGGCAGGCAGTATAAACTCACGGTTCAGGAAGAGAATGACGAGACATCCGGCGACATACAGACCTGCCATGACTGGCACAATGGCTTGGCAGCATCGTGCTATACTCTTCACTCCGCCCATGATTACCGCTGCTGCGAGTATGGTAAGCACGCCTCCAACGACAATAGGCGAGAACCCGAAGGTGTCTGTGCTCATCGTGGAGATAGCGTTTGCCTGCACCGTAGAGCCGATGCCGAAGGTTGCCACAGCGGTGAAAGCGGCGAAGGCAAGGGCGAGGAACTGCCACAGCCGTCGGCGCAAGCCCGTGGCGTGAAGTGCCAATCCTCGTTCCAGAGCGTACATGGGGCCGCCACGCATCTCGCCCTGAGGGGTTTTTATGCGGTATCTCACGGCGAGCAGAGCCTCGCCATATTTCGTCGACATGCCGAAGATGCCTGTCAGCCAGCACCAGAACACGGCACCGGGACCGCCGAGGGCTATCGCCGTTCCTACTCCGACAATGTTTCCCGTACCTATCGTGGCGGCAAGAGCCGTCGTAAGTGCCGCAAACTGTGACACTTCTCCTGAAGACTCTTTGTCCTTGCTCACGGAGAGGCGTATGGCTTTGAAGATATACTTCTGCGGGAAGCGCAGGCGTATCGTCAGGAAGACGTGTGTTCCCAACAACAGCACAATCATAGGATATCCCCATAAGAGGCTGCTTATCTCCGAAAGAATGTCGTTCAATTGTTCCATGCTTGTTGTCTGGTGTTTGTGTGTTGAGGTGGAGCTGTTGTTACTGCCGTGACTATACGCCTTCGTCGTCGAGGATGTCATCTCCTGTGACATCCATCTTGGTGTCGAGAGAAATCTTCACGCTGCCGGAAGGTGACACGGTGAGGCGGAGAGGTATGTATTCGTCGCTGTTGGGGTCGGGAGAGCCTACGCTTGCTGCAAAGGAGAGGTTGTTTCCCTCTATGGCATCATAGACGATGCCGAGGAGAGCGCCAGTCTTCTCCATTCCGCTGCCTGAGGTATAGTCTTTGAAGTCGCTCTTACGGTATGTCTTGTTAAGGAGGTCGCTGCCGTCCTCACGCTGTATTCTTACGGTTATGATGTTGTCGTAATACTCATTCTGCATCTCGTCGTAGGTCAGCGGCAGGGAGTGGTCGGGAGAGCGTACGATACTGATGGTATATTTCTTTCCGTTCCACGTCTCTGTATAGTTCTGGCGTGTCTCCTTCATCTCCAGCGTCTCCTTTTTCTCTGTCTGTTCTTCCGGTGTAGGCACTATGATGTCTTTCTCTTCCTGTTTCTCCTTGCAAGAAGTGGCGAGAAGCAGTGCGAGGGATAGTATTATAGTCGTTTTATTGTTCATGGCTGTTGTGTGTGTGCGTGTTTTTTTGATTATTACAGCATCATCTCCACCAGTTCGTTGTGAAGGATTTCGAAGCGTCGGGGTTGGAAACCGAGGAGCAGTATGCAGAAGAACGCGTTGACGGCAATCTCTTGCTCTGATATTTCCACGTCGTCATCTATTTCTACTTCTTTTCCGAGAATAACGTTCCATTGAGCTTCGAAACATCTGTCTTCCGCACCGACGAAGCAGTCGTCGCTGTCCTGTGCGTCGATGAGCTGGTAAGTGATTTTCTTCTTCGATGCCACGGGTGTTTGTGACATAAGAAAATCGTAAGCCTCCTGCATTTCAGGACGCTTACGATTTATCACGGGTATCATGTCACAGAGTTCTGTGAATATGATGTTGAATGAGTATTTCTGTAGTATGTCTTTTAGTATCATACCTTAATTATATATATGCGTCTGTTTTCATCTGTGCGCCATGTCAAGGTGGTGTCTGTTCCCACCTCAAGTATCTGCGCCGTCAGAACTTCGCCATCTTTATGGCTGCCACGGCACATTCCTCACCTTTGTTGCCCAGTTTTCCTCCGGAGCGTTCGCGTGCTTGCTCCAAGGTGTCTGTGGTGAGCACTCCGAAGATGATAGGCACCTTGCTCGTGGCGTTGATCTGAGAGAATCCTGCCGTGACGCCCTGACACATATAGTCGAAGTTGGGTGTCTCGCCTCGTATGATGGCTCCAAGGCCTATCACAGCGTCGTAGCCGTCGTTGAGTGTCATCTGGTGTACGCCATAGACGAGTTCGAAGGTTCCCGGCACGTATTTCACGTGTATGTTCTCTGGCAGGGCATCGAAGCTCTCAAGCGTCTGCACCGTCCCCTCAAGGAGCGCCTGCGTTATCTCTGCGTTGCGTTCAGAGACTACGATGCCGAAGCACATGTTCTCTGCGTTCGGCACCTTTGTCCTGTCGTAGTTGGAAAAATTTCTCGTCCCCATTATTTCGTTGTGCGCTCAATATACTTGTCTATCTCGCGGCTTACAGGAGAGTTGATATAGTTTTTCTTGATGTCCTGATAGATTTCAAGAGCTTCAGCTGTCTTACCCTGACTCTCAAGGATTTTGCCTGCCTGAAGGAGGAACTGTGGTGCGAGAGAGACGTTGTGGCCTGTTGCTGACTCGCTGTTTGCCATCTTTGCAGCTTTCTTCAGCGTGCTGACAGCGTCGTCGAGTTTGTTGAGGCTGGCATAGACATTGCCGAGAGCTGCCATAGCGGCAGGAGAAACGAGGGCGTCACCGGCAGGAGAGTAGTCCTTGAGCTGTGACTCTGCTTCAGTGTATTTGCCCATCTGTGCATAGCATAGTCCGGCATAGAGCTTTGCAAGGTTTCCGGCGTCGGTGCATCCGTATTCGTCGATAACCTTCAGGAATCCTGCATAGCCTGCTCCGTCGCCGTTGAGAGCCTTCTCATACTGCTCCTGTGCGAAGAGTTCCTGTCCCTTTGCTATCGCCGTGCTGGCATCCACCTGACGTGGCTGGAGGTAGAGCGAGTTGAGGAGTATTACACCTGCCACTACTACGAGCACTGCGATTACTACGATACTGATAACTTTTTTGTTTGCGAGAATGAATGTCTCGGTCTTTGTGCGACTCTCTTCTATAGGAGTCTGCTGATTCTTGTTAGTTGCCATTTTGGAATTTATAGTTTTTATTTTTTGTTTCTTCTTTCGATAATATTGCGTCATGCCTTCCGCCTGCCGCCAAATGACGTTGGCGAGGTTGTTTCGTGAGATATTCTCTATGTACAAGCACAAACACGTGGCAAAATTACATAAATTATCTCAGATAGTGAAATTTCTTGCCACTTTTTTTCGTTTTTTACAATGAAAAAGGCTAACTTTGCGCTAAAATAGTGAAAAATGATACTTAAAAACCTGTCAATCATAAATTACAAGAATATTCAAGAGACCTCACTGGACCTCTCTCCTAAGATAAATTGTTTTATCGGGAACAACGGCATGGGAAAGACGAATATTCTCGATGCGGTATATTATCTCTCGTTCTGCAAAAGCCATTCCGCAGCCACGGACTCACAGATTGTGCGCCACGAGGCGGAGTTCTTCGTCGTCGAGGGGCGGTATGCTGACGAAGAGGGTAACGAGGAGCAGATATACTGCGGCATGAAGCGTGGGACAAGGAAGCATTTCAAACGCAACGGCAAGGAGTATAAGCGCCTCGCACAGCACATAGGGCTAATACCGCTGATAAGCATATCGCCGTCGGACAACGCCATAATCGACGGCGGCAGCGAGGCACGCAGAAGGATGATGGACATTGTCATCTCGCAATACCGTCAGGACTATCTGGAGTCGCTCGTGAGGTATAACACCGCCTTGCAGCAACGCAACGCATTGCTGAAGATGGAGGAAGAGCCGGACAGTGCGCTCATGGAGCTGTGGGAGGAGGAGATGGCGCGTGAGGGGGAGAGGATTTTCGCTGCAAGGCAAGACTTCGTAGAGAGGTTGGTGCCGGCGTTTGAAGAGATTTACCGCAATGTCTCTGGCGAGCATGAGTCGGTAGCACTGACATACGTGTCGCACTGTCAGCGTGGGCCGCTTTTAGACGTGATACGACGTGACCGTAACAAAGACCGTGCTGTGGGGTATTCGCTCCACGGGGTACACCGCGACGACATAGAGATGCTCATTGACGGTTTTCCGTTGAGGCGCGAGGGCAGCCAGGGTCAGACGAAGACTTTCGTGATAGCCTTGAAACTCGCACAGTTCGGATTCCTGAGAGAGA
The DNA here is from genome assembly GCA_945829425.1 of uncultured bacterium. Lineage (GTDB taxonomy): Bacteria > Bacteroidota > Bacteroidia > Bacteroidales > Bacteroidaceae > Prevotella. The sequence goes on from CALZUQ010000066.1 coordinate 5,955, forward strand.
CGGCGGCAAAGACGGCACCAATACTTCTGCTCGACGACATCTTCGACAAGCTCGACTCGAAACGCGTGGAACAGATTGTGCGTATCGTCTCCGGCGACAGATACGGCCAGATATTCATTACAGACACTAACCGCGACCATCTCGACGAGATATTGAGGCATTCCGACCACGACTATCGCATTTTCAGCGTCGTGGACGGTGTGGTGGACGGCATAGTGGGGCAATATGACAGAAAGGTGGTGGAAGATGTTTAGGAGAAAAGAGCAAAAGGTCTCCGATCTCGTCATGCAACTGCTGAGAAGCCAGGGACTTGAGACACCACTGCTGCAACGGCGTGCCATGGACGCATGGGAGTCTGTCGTAGGGAATGCCGTAGCCCGCTATACGGGTGAGAAATACATACGAAACCAGACAATGGTGGTGAAAATAAACAATGCGGCATTGCGTGCAGACCTCAACATGTTCCGAACAAAGATATGTGAGAAAATCAATGCCGCTGTAGGGGCGCAAATCATTGCAGAAGTAAGGATAATATGATGCTACCATGCGGCTCCCATGCCAGTCCTAATATTTCTTAAAAAAAATGGGACTTACTTGGGACTTACTTGGGACTCACTTGGGACTTACTTGGGACTCATTTGGGACTCATTTGGGACTTACATGGGAGCTAATGGCTTCCAACCAGAACATCACGGAAAGACACGGAAACAGAACCGTGGACACCGCGTGCTCTGTGGAAGATAAATAATCCACGGAAGACACAGAAGACACAGAAGACACAGTATCATCAAGCATTAAGAATTATACATTGTACATTGTACAAATCCACTCCCTCCGTGTGCTCCGTGGAAGGTTAACGACAACAGAGACGACTAAGACAAGGGCTTGAACGTAAATTACCGAAAATTGAACGCGAATTCGAAAACGATACGTGAGTAAAAGAATAATTCTCGGTAATTTACGGCTTATTCATGGCAATTCACGTTCAAAAAAAAGGCAATCATGGCTACAAGCCTTCAGAATTAGAGTTGTATAGGCAAGACAGACAAACAAAAGGAGAACAATAGGAAAAACACGAAGGATAACACGAAGGAAAACACGAAGGAAAACATTCTGGAGACAATGGCTTTTACACCAATTGTTTTAGCAAAGGAGTTACGCTTCGGTGTTAAATAGTCTAAAAATGTTGTGAGGGAAAAATCTTTTTTGTATTTTTGCGTGATAAAATCAAACGACTCACGAAACAACAGCCAACCGATGACAATAATATTAGCCATACTGATGGTTGTGGCATTGATAATCATTGCCGCTTCGCCAATCACCTCCGTCAACAAGTCCGCAGTGGCGATGTTCGCCGGAACACTCGGATGGGTACTGTATATATGCTTCGGCACAGACTTCGTCATGCAGCAGCATCCGGAGGAATATGCCGCCTTCCTCTCGGGAGCCACGGCAGACAGCGTCACAGTCAAGGAGTTCATCTCGCAGAACGTATTCATAAAATACGTCGGCAAGGCAGCGGAAATAGTCCTCTTCCTCATTGCCACGATGACCATAGTGGAAATCCTCGACAACAACGGATGCTTCGACTTCCTGCCGCAATGCGTGAAGACGCGCCACAGCCGAAGGCTGCTATGGTCTATGGCTGTCATGACGCTGATACTCAGCGCGAACCTCGACAACCTCACGACAACGATGACCATGTTGGTGTTTATGCACAAGATGCTTCCGAACAGAAGGCAGAGGGCGATTTTCGGAGCCGTGATAGTACTGAGTGCAAACATCGGAGGGGCACTGACGGTAATCGGTGCACCTAACGGGCTGCTGCTGTGGAACATGGGTGCTGTGACGCCAAGCCATTTCAGCGCATGGATGGCTCTGCCATGTCTCGTGGCATGGGCGGTGCCGACATACCTTATCTCACGGTCACTGCCAGAACGTGTAGACCTTGACAACTACGCACTGCCCTACCGGGGAGACGACACGAACCTTACGGTTTGGCAGCGCATCACAATGTTCTTCTTCGCCCTCGGCGGACTGTGGTTCATTCCTACCTTCCACAACATCACGAAGATGTCGCCTTTTGTAGGAGCATTATGCGTTCTCTCATTGGTATGGATAACGAACGAGGCGTTCAACAGAAAGCTGGCGAACACCACGCAGATGTCGCAGAGATATACGCCAAAGGCACGGTCATACACCATGCTTCAGACCATGCTCTTCGTCATGGGCATAATGCTCATCATGGGAATACTCGTAGAGTCGGGAGCAGGACTATGGCTCGGCGAGCAGTGTAAGATAGCCATGGGCGACGTATGGATATTGGGCGTGGCACCATTCATGGCGGGGCTTGCAAGCCTTCTGCTCGACTCGTTCGCCACAGCCACGACGTTCTTCTCTCTCTATACTATACAAGGTACGGAAGAACTGGCACAGAACGGAATATACTGGATTGCCATAGCCTACGCCACAGCGATAGGTGAGACAATACTTGGCATAAGCTCGCTGAGCGGGCTCGCACTGTTCTCCTCCAGGACAACGACACTGAAATGGTATGTCTGCCACTTCACGCCGAAAGTCATCGCCGGAGCATTGCTCGGCCTCGCCATACTCATTGCCGAGGCTTTATATTTCTGACCGGAAGCGGAAGGCATTGCCACTGAGACTTGGCACCTTTGCGTCTGACGCAGTGAGCAATGGTCTTTAGGTGGCTGGCGTCAGAGAGACTCGTCATCAACGGATTACACCCTACAACAATAAAGTGTTTTTAAAAACTCAACAAAATCACCATGGCAAAAATCAAGACAATAGGCGTCATGACTTCGGGAGGCGATGCACCGGGCATGAATGCCGCAATACGTGCCGTGACACGTGCAGGAATATCACAGGGCTTCAACGTAAAAGGTATTTACCGAGGATATGAAGGCCTTATGAACGGTGAGATAAAGACCTTTACGACAGAGAACGTTTCAGGAATAATAGGCTTGGGAGGAACGATACTCAAGACCGCGCGTTCAAAAGACTTCCTCACCGACGAGGGAAAGCAGAGAGCTTACGAAAGCTTGGTAAAGGAAGGTATCGACGCATTGATCGTGATAGGAGGAAACGGCTCGCTGACAGGAGCAATGGAGTTTGCCAAAGCCTTTGACGTATGCTGCATAGGACTGCCGGGAACGATAGACAACGACCTCTACGGAACAGACAACACGATAGGGTATGACACCACGATGAACACCATCATGGAGTGTGTGGACAGAATACGCGACACGGCACAGTCGCACGAGAGAATATTCTTCGTGGAGGTAATGGGACGTGACGCCGGTTTCCTCGCACAGAACTCTGCCATAGCATGCGGAGCTGAGGCTGCGATAATCCCGGAGGAGTCGACAGACGTCGACCAGTTGGCGGAATTTATGAAACGAGGCATAAGGAAATCGAAGAAGTCATGTATAGTAATCGTGTCGGAGTCGCCGAAATGCGGAGCACTGTATTACGCCGACCGTGTGAAGAACGAGTTTCCTGACTATGACGTAAGGGTGTCGATACTCGGACATCTGCAGCGTGGAGGAAGCCCGACGGCACGCGACCGCATCCTCGCCAGCCGCACCGGCGTAGGAGCCATAGAGGCTATCATGCAGGGGCAGCGCAACGTCATGATAGGCGTGAGGAACAACGAGGTGGTTTACGTTCCGCTGTCAGAAGCAATACGCTCAGACAAGCCTTTCGACAAAAAACTTATAACAGTGTTGGAAGAACTGTCAATATAACTCTGGGATAAAGCATATAGGTGGGCAGCACATGTCCACCTATTTTTCTACATACACTGTTGTCATACAGGACATCTGTCAGTCATCGCCTGACTGTGAACGTAAATAAAGCTATAGTGACTTTACTAATTTTCATGCCGTTGGGAATGTGGGGTGGCAGAAGAAGAAAAAAAATTGTCATAGAGAATATGTATTCCCTATGACACTTCTCTAAATATTCTTGATGTCTTCCTCGCTCAATCCTGTAGCCATTTTAATGTCAGCGACACTCAATCCCATGGATTTCAAACTGCGAGCTATAGATAATGCTTTTGACTTTTCTCCTTCCACTCGTCCTTCTGCTCGTCCTTCTGCTCGTCCTTCTGCTCGTCCTTCTGCTCGTCCTTCCATTCGCACGCCTTCAAAAACACTGATGGTGTCACGATATTTCTTCAGTGCCTCATCATATTGCAGGCGTTCGTCACGGCTCATGCCGCTAACATCGGCTATGCTCTCCAGTTTACGGAAAACGGCACTCTGAGCCGCCCAAGGCAATCGGTTAAGTGTTTCCATATTCTTTAACAAATAAATCCAACGTTCTACTTGATTCTCACATTCATCAGCGTCCTTCTTGAACAAAGGCAGCTGGAGGAAGATCATACGCAACTTGTCAGAGAACTGCTCCACAGTGTCCTTCTCTGCCAATACGACATCCGTACGGAACTGCTTCTTGAAATCCAAAGGACTGAAGTTCAGGAAAGCGATAAGATAGACAGAATCTATCGCATAGTTCCATGCTGAACCCCGCTCGCCCTGACGTGATATTGCCTCCGAGACGTAATATATGCTCCTGTTCTTGAAGAATGGCTGCGACTTGTTTTGCATCTCGACAATTATCTTTTCGCCCTCGTCGGTCTCACAATATATATCGTATATCAGCGACCTGTCTTCTTCAAAAAGAGCCGGCTGTTCCTTGTCGAGGAATGTCAGGTTGGCTATGTGTTTCTCTCCCTCAAAAAGACTGTTGAGGAAGTCGAGCAGCAGCGGTTTTGACAGTTCCTGTCCAAAGATTCTCTTAAAACCTACGTCGGTGAAAGGGTTGATGTATTTTGCCATATCTGATTATTTTGAAACAAAGATATGGATTATTATTGAAACCGCAATGAAACAGCAGAAAATGTTACAATATTTTAACGGAAGCTGTTCGGCGGAATAATCTAAGAGGAAAAGGAGACAGCTCATTTTCCTTTACCCCCACCCCCCCAAAAAAATCAAACGAAAAAATCAAAAAAGGAATGTTTTTCTTGGAGGATAACAGATAATTTCGTATTTTTGCAGGGTATTAAAACCTTGTCGAGTATGCAACGGCTTACTATATTATATAGCTTCCTGCTTCTGGTACTCACGGTGCAAGCATAGAACGCCTTTGAAACGGCTGGCTCACGGGAATACGACGCCACGGCATATTGAAACACCTTGTGACAAAAGCGGGATATGGTGCAACGAAACAAGTGTTACAACAAATGCAAATGGATAAGTGAAAACAATAAAGGAGAGTTTATATATGAAATCAACAATTAAAAACATACTGTCCAACAGATTATTTCTTCTAACTTGCTTTGATATATTGATAATCTACTCGATTATATGGGAAGAAAAAAACACATATTATGAAGCAGTACTGCCTGGTCAACCAGATATATACCCATTAATAAACGAAAGATATAATACAATCATTGTTGCTATTATTATAAATATGTTGGTGCTGGTCAGTGATATGGAAAGGCTTTATAGAAAAACATATCATAAGAATTATCTGGTAGTTGCTGTGGTTTATTTCATGTTCGTGATATTTTGCTTTCTCTTGGGATTTTCATATATAATCCCAAGAGATGGTCGTCCTGTTATAGACTATGGTAATATTTTGTTTGTCGTTCCGATTGAGATATTTGGAAAGGAAACCGTAAGAAGTGTCATAAATACTGGATATCTATATGTCGCATTAAGTGTAGCTCATATTATCATTTGCATAAAATATATTATGAGCATAGTCAAAATGCGAAATAGAGAATTACACGGCAGTAAAGAAGAAGATTCTGGAGCATGTAGATGTGATGGAGAACCACAATGAACCGAATACAAGAAAAAATCAAGGCAAGACAGAGAAACCATTGCAGATATGGACGCAAACCAGAAACTGTGACCTGTGACAGCCATAAAAAGTAAAAAGCGGAATAGTGACTCAATAAAATCATTTGTCATATCAAGATTGATGCTACCTGTGCTGATGCCGAGGTCAGGTATCCTGTGGATGTTGACCTCGTCCATGACGGCTGCAAGGCTATAGACGGTTTGGTATCCAAGGTATGCGCCTGTACCAGCCCCACGTACGCCCGATTGTCAGGGGCAAGGCAAAAGCCAAGACGGAGTTCGGGGCGAAGATTGGTGCCAGCGTATATGAGGGATATACATTCATCGACCATCACAGTTGGGAGGTATACAACGAAAACTCTGACCTCTCACTTCATATCAACAAGTTCAAAGAACGGTTCGGCTATCTTCCGTCAACCATTCTCGCAGACATGATCTACATGAACAAGGCAAACCGGAAATTACTCCAAGAGATGGAAATCAAGACCTACTGCAAACCACTGGGACGTCCCCCGAAGAACCCGACGAGTCCTGAAATCCTCGCCAAGATGGCCAAGGCCGTCGGAGAAAGGAACGAAGTCGAATGCTCATTCGGCACTGACAAGAAAATCTATCGAGCCAACAATATAAGAGCCAAGCTTCCAGAGACGGCAAGATGCTGGACGGGAATGTGCTACTTCGTAAAAAACGTGATGAAGTTCCTGAGGGAACTTTGTCATGCCCTTATCGAAATATGGCACATATTGATGCTCAAGGTCAATTGTGGGGCAATGTCTGCTACCCCATGGTTCTGGCCAAATATTAATTCAGCAGACCCTAGTTAGCAAAATAAGTCTTTTTTTTGTTCTCAAATTGAGCTAAAACTCCTTTTTTACTTCTTTAAACTGCAGATTTTCGTGCATTTATGCGTGAGTCTGCAATCATTTTTATACCTTTGTGGTCAAAAAATGACAATTCTTTCTAAGAAAAGTCCATAAGGACAAGAATGATTTCTGATGATAGCAGTAAAAGAAAAGCATTTTAAGTCCGTTAAGACTGACGCTTCATTGTATAATGGGCGACCGACTGACACCGGCACAATGTGTCACAGTGCTGAAGTTACATCCAGCACGCCCTCCATCCAAAAAGACAAGGAT
>CALZUQ010000067.1 GCA_945829425.1 uncultured bacterium
TCACAAGAACAAGAGCCTTGAGGAATAAATACCTCAAGGCTCTGTTGTTCATATATTATGATTCTTAATACCTACAAACTTCTTTTTGCTTGGTAATCTTTCAAATATAATTATATTACCACCTGTATGTCAACGGGAAGGACTAAAGGCAAGGATTGGAAGATATATCCCCAAGGCCCTGTTTTTATTGCCTGGATTTGTTGATGGATGAATAGGTTTCTTAAAAAATAAACAAGCTGAAGAGCATGTAGCAGCCACCTGTAAGCAGGGAAGGACAGAAGGCTGTGAAGTGCCATGTCAGAGGATGTTTTGTAATATACGTCATTTCTGTGTCGTAATATCAATAATCATTTGTTACCTTTTTCTCCTCTTTTCCTCATTTTTTTTCGTGATATAAAAGCTGTTAATATATGTTTATTACTTATGCTGCGTCATTGATATGAAATAATTATTTCTTGGAAAGTGTTAATAATCATATCGTTAACTTGTATAAACCAGTTTTTTTGATTAACTTTGCAGTCAGTTAACAGAAATACAGGTAGGGTTTCTTATATTTTCAGGTGACTTTATAAACAGTATAAATATTTGTACCTGTATTTAATATTAATTGACGTCCGGGAAGTTTGTTCTGTTCCTCTATTTTATCTTAACGAGACAGATGCTTTTAACCCGAGTAAACTTCCCTGAGATGATGTGACTTTATCTCAGGATGTCCGAAACGAAAGAGTAATGAGATTTATTTTCAGGAAAACAGTATTATTGTTATTATTATTATTTGTTTCTATCTCTATGTATGCAGAGAGTGCGAGTAAGGCATTTGACTGGTCACGCGTTATTGATGCTATCATAGAAGTTGAGAGTCAAGGCGATCCTAAGGCTGTTAACCGCAAAGGTAATTGCGTTGGTATAATGCAGATAACACCTGTTCTCGTAAGTGATTGCAATAGAATATTAAAAGACCGCAATGTCAAGAAACGATATACGCTGAAGGATAGGTATGACATTAACAAGTCAAAGGAAATGTTCCTCCTTATACAGGAATACTACAACCCTACAAATAATATTGAAAAGGCTATTCGTTCTTGGAATGGCGGTAGGAATTACAGTAAACGTTCAACAAACGGATATTATCGTAAGGTTCTTGCCGCTATGAATTAAGGCGTATTGCATTCGTGTTATTCGTAAATACAGCATGGTTACCCATGATTAGGATATTTGCAAGATAAGCAAGTCAATTAGTCCTTACACAATTATTTATGACGTTTCTTTTATTATAATTTCTTTTCGAAATTTGTAATAAAGCATAAAAATCATAGCATCAATTTGTTTTTAAGATAAATTGGTGCTAATTTTGTAGGACATATAATTTCGTGAGACTTCTTTCACTGTTATCTTTCATGAAAACCTGTCTTTCTGTTAAGAAGATTGGTTCTTGAATAACTTGCAGATTGATTATTCCGGAGAAAAATCGAAAATTCTTCAATGGTATTAGATCGTTCTTCTGATGCCTTTTAAGAAAGAATAAGCAGGATTAGTTATCACCTAGCAGGATTAGTTATCACCTAGCAGGATTAGTTATCACCTAGCAGGATTAGTTATCACCTAACAGGATTAGTTATCACCTAACAGGATTAGTTACCACCTAAAGTTAAAACATTTACTTTAATAAACATACATTATGGTACAGACAATTATTATCATTGCAGTAATAGCACTTATAGTGCTTTGGGTCATCAGCATTTACAATAACATGGTTCGTTTGCGCAACAACCGTGAGAATGCTTTTAGTAATATTGATGTTCAGTTGAAACAACGTTATGACCTTGTGCCACAGCTTGTAGCTACGGTAAAAGGATACGCACAGCATGAGAAAGAACTTTTACAACGTATTACAGAGGCTCGTTCTGCTTGTCTCTCAGCAAATAGCATAAACGACAAGATTACAGCCGACAACCAGCTCTCCTCAGCTCTTGCCGGATTAAAGGTCTCAGTAGAAGCATATCCAGACCTTAAGGCAAACCAGAATTTCTTACAGTTACAATCGGAATTGTCTGACATAGAGAATAAGCTCGCTGCAGCCCGTCGTTTCTTCAATTCTGCTACAAAAGAGTTGAACAACGCAGTTCAGACATTCCCGGGTAATATACTGGCTGGTACTTTCGGTTTCCAGAAACAACCGATGTTTGAGGTCATGCCCGAGGAGCGCAAGGTGGTGGAACAGGCTCCGAAGATTGAGTTTTGATGAGAACAGTTGAAAGACTTGTGACGAATTTCTCTTTAGCCAAAACGATTAAGGCTTTCTCAAGATTATTCACTGCGTAAGGGGGACTTCGAAGGCTGCTATAGAGTAAACAAACGGGTTTAACGAAGAACAAACGAGTTTTGGAATATAATAAAAAATGAAATACGTAGGAATACATACACAACAGCGCAGAAATAACATGCTGAGTGTATTGCTTCTCATAATGTTCCCAGTTATACTTCTTGGAATGGTATGGGTTTTTCTCGCTTTGGTGAATGTCCTTGGTGGCAGCTACTATGATGAGTACGGCAATGTTGTACATCATCTTGATGCCGCCACCGTCAACGCTTATTTCCTGTCTGTCGTGCCATGGATTGTCACAGGCGTAGGTATATGGTTTCTCATAGCCTATTTCTCAAATACTTCTATGGTACGCGCTGCGACTGGCGCACGGTCACTATCGCGTCGTGAGAATCCCAGGGTATATAATATCGTTGAGAATCTCACCATGTCATGTGGTATGGATATGCCTAAGGTCAATGTTGTTGACGACCCGCAACTTAACGCTTTCGCCTCTGGTATTGACAAGAGTTCATACACCGTAACAGTAACGACAGGTTTGTTAAATGTCCTCAATGACGAAGAACTGTCGGGTGTCATAGCCCATGAACTGACTCATATCCGTAACAACGACACACGCCTCCTTATCACGAGCATTGTCTTTGTAGGCATCATTTCCACAGTTATGGGCATGGTGTACAACATGTTTTCACACATGCTTATCTTTGGCGGTGGCAGCTCTCGTGAGAAAGAGAAGAACGGTGTTTCTGTCATTGTAGTTATGGTAGTCGCCGTAATATGTTGTGCCATAGCTTACCTCTTCACAATGCTTACCCGTTTTGCCATTTCTCGTAAGCGCGAGTTTATGGCAGATGCCGGAGGAGCAGAGATGTGTGGCAATCCCCTTGCCCTTGCCTCTGCCCTGCGTAAGATTTCCAATGACCCGGGCCTTGGCGGCACCCGTCGTGACGATGTGGCACAGCTGTTTATCATACGTCCCGAGATGTCTCTGACAGGTTTCGACCAGTTCTTCAGTTCTCTTTTCGCCACACATCCCGATACCCGAGAGCGTATAAGGATATTGGAGCAGTTCTGATATTTAGTAATGTTCACAAATCTGACGCAAACGTGACGAAGAAACATTATAGTACACGTGATTAAGAAACATCAAGGAAACGTGACGAAGAAAAATCATAGGAATTTATTTTTATAACATTACTTGAGCAAGTGAAATAACAAGCGTCTGCAACAAAACCCTGACGGTTTGGTGCAGACGCTATTTTTTTATCAGAAGATGAGTAGTTTCAAATACCTCCCTCTTGTTTATGGTTTATTTGGACAAATCCCCTGCAAATTTATTTTGTGAAATAATAGAGGAAAGTCGCTATGCCTTCGAGAGCCGGTTTCCTCTGGCCTTCTATTTCTATGCGGAACTTTATCTCCGCCTTGCATACCCCTCTGAGGTTCTGTATGTTTACGAGAGTCGTTGTCATTCGTATCCTGCTTCCCGTGACTACCGGAATACCGAACTTCATCTTGTCAAGACCGTAGTTTATGAGCTGCGAGATATTGTGTACCTCAATGGTCTCATACCAAAATTTGGGTAGGAGTGACATTGTGAGGTAACCATGAGCTATGGTAGAATGGAACGGACTTTCAACCTTTGCGCGTTCAACATCGACGTGTATCCATTGGTAGTCGAGCGTTGCGTCAGCAAAGAGGTTTATCCGCTCTTGGTCAATTTGAAACCATTCTGTCGTGCCAAGCTCCTTACCGAGGTAAGCAGCGAACTCATCGTATGAGTTGATAACTAATTTTGCCATGTGTTTCTTCCTTTTAGGTGTTATTTCTGTTTTTTCTGTTATTTCTTTTTTTTACGCTACAAAGGTAATGAGTTTTTTCCGCATACAGAATATTTTTTCGGGAAAAATAAAAAAAAGCTGCAATAAATCCAATAATATGAAAAAATATGGATAACTTTGCAGTGGCTAACTGAAAATCTCCAAATATTATTCTCCGAAAGCTATATGACTGAACAAGAAAGAATACGTCACCTCCGAAACGAACTCCATGAGCATAACCACCGATATTATGTTCTCAATGCCCCTCTCCTTAGCGACCAGGACTTCGACTTTCTCATGCACGAGTTGCAAGACCTTGAAGCGAAGCATCCAGAGATGTACGATGCCAATTCTCCCACCCAGCGTGTCGGCAATGACCTCTCCCAGCAGTTTGTGCAGGTTGCGCACCGTTATCCTATGCTCTCACTCTCTAACACTTACAGCCGCGGCGACATACAAGATTTCTATGATTCGGTAAAGAAAGGCCTCGGCGGTGAGGATTTCGAGATCTGCTGTGAACTGAAATACGATGGACTCTCCATCTCCCTGACCTACGAGCATGGAGAGCTTGTGCGTGCCGTGACACGTGGTGACGGAGTGAGAGGCGATGACGTTACCCAGAATATCCGTACTATCCCCACCATCCCCCTTTCCCTTCCCCACAGTCTCTCGGCAGAGCATGTGGAAGGCGGTTACCCCGATGTTTTCGAGATAAGAGGAGAGGTGCTTATGCCTTGGGACTCGTTCCGCCGTCTTAACGCAGAGCGTGAGGCTCAGGGCGAGAAACTCTTCGCCAATCCTCGTAATGCTGCCGCCGGCACTCTTAAATCTCAAAGCTCTCGTGTTGTTGCCGAGCGAGGTCTCGACGCTTTCCTTTATTACCTCCTTGGCGACGACCTGCCAGCCTCCGGTCATTTCGAAAACCTGGAATGCTGCAAGCGTTGGGGCTTCAGAATGTCAGAGAATATGCGTAAATGCCATACTATAGACGAAGTGATGGACTATATAGCCTATTGGGACACGGCACGTAAGGACCTCCCCGTAGCTACAGACGGCATAGTCCTGAAGGTCAACTCCCTTCGCCAGCAAAGTCTCTTGGGCTATACCGCCAAGTCTCCCCGCTGGGCAATAGCATACAAATACAAGGCCGAGCGTGTCTCGACGGTTTTGGAGAGCGTGTCATATCAGGTAGGTCGCACCGGAGCCGTCACTCCTGTTGCCAACATGCAGCCCGTCTTGCTAGCCGGAACGATAGTGAAACGCGCCACCCTCAACAACGAAGACTTCATCAAGGCCTTCGACCTGCATCTCGGCGATACCGTATATGTCGAAAAGGGCGGAGAGATTATCCCCAAGATTGTCGGCGTAGAGACATCGAAGCGAGCGCATTCCGCCGAGGCGGTACGCTTCATAACCCACTGTCCCGAATGTGGCACCCCCCTTGTCCGCTATGCCGACGAGTCCGCCTATTACTGTCCCAATGACGCCGGCTGCCCCCCACAGATAAAAGGCCGCATTGAACATTTCATATCGCGTAAGGCTATGAACATCATGACGCTCGGTCCGGAGACCGTTGACGATTATTACAACCGCCATCTCATCTCCGATGTTTCCGACCTCTACACCCTTACTCCCCTTGTCATCACCGGCGGCAATGCTAACCGTCTCGTCTCTGCAAAGAAAGTGCTGTCAAGCATCGAAGAGAGTAAGAACGTGCCGTTTGAACGTGTCGTCTTCGCCTTAGGCATCCGCTTTGTCGGAGAGACGACGGCAAAGCTTCTCGCCCGCCATTTCAAGAATATCGACACCCTTATGACCGCAAGCCTTGCAGACCTCATGGAGGTTGAAGGGGTGGGTCAGGTGATAGCCGAAAGCGTTATCCGCTATTTCCATGACCCGGTCAATGTTGAAATCCTCACCCGCCTGAGATCCTACGGCTTGAAGATGGCTGTTGAGGAAACGTCCCATGCGTCACTCTCTGACGTGCTTTCCGGAAAGAGTATCGTAGTCAGCGGAGTGTTCAGCCTCCACAGCCGAGAGGAATATAAAGCCATGATAGAGAGCCACGGAGGCAAGAACGCCACTTCAATCTCCGGCAAGACCTCCTTCGTGCTTGCCGGAGAAAATATGGGTCCTTCAAAACTTCAGAAAGCAGAGAAGCTCGGCATAAAGATCCTTTCCGAGGACGAGTTTCTCAATATGCTACAGTAATTATCAGACACATCATGTTACAACCAACAGATATACAGGAAAAGAAAACAGCGAAAGGCGCCAGGAAACTGACGCTGCGTGACACGGACTTTATGTCCATGATGCAGAAGAGGATATTCAACGTCCTCCTTGTCGCCAACCCGTATGATGCCTTCATGCTTGAGGACGATGGGCGTATCGACGAGAAAGTGTTTGAAGAGTATTCGAAACTCGGTTTGCGTTTCCCCCCACGTTTCTTCCGTGCCGCTTCTCACGAAGAGGCAGTCCTGCTGCTTGGAGAGCACAGCTTCGACCTTATCATCTGCATGCCAAGCACAGAGTCGAACGATGTCTTCCAGATAGCCCGCGACATAAAGGTGCTGTTTCCGAAAGTACCCATTGTCGTGCTCACCCCCTTCTCTCACGGTGTTTCTCGGCGAATGCAGCATGAAGACCTCTCCGCCTTCGAGTACGTCTTCTGCTGGCTTGGGAATACCGAGCTGCTGCTCTCCATAATAAAACTCATGGAGGACAAGATGAACCTTGAGAACGACTTGAAGGCAGGAGTGCAGATGATCCTCCTCGTTGAAGACAACGTGCGCTTCTACTCCTCTTTCCTTCCTATGCTTTATAAGTTCGTGCTTCAGCAGTCGCTGAACTTCGCCACCGAAGCCTTGAACAATACGCTTGAGACACTGCGTATGCGAGGCCGTCCTAAAATCGTGCTGGCTCGCAACTATGAAGAGGCATGGCAGTTATACGAGCGTTATTCAGACAATACCCTTGGACTCATCACCGACTGCAGCTTCCCATTGGAGAAAGGCGGCAAAGCCGTTGACGATGCCGGCGAGCGTCTTCTGAAGGCCGTCCGTGCCCACGACCCTTTCCTGCCCCTTATCCTCGACTCTTCCGAGACAGAGAACATGCAGCGTGCCGTGGAGTGTGACGCTATGTTCATAAACAAGAACTCCAAATCTCTTGACCATGACCTGAGCAAAATCATCCTCCATAAGTTCGGCTTCGGCGACTTCATCTTCCGTCAGTCCGACCCCCACGAACCTATGGTGCGTATCCATAACCTTAAGGAGCTGCAAGACAATATCTTCACCCTGCCGCGTGAAGCACTCCTCTTCCATATCACGCGCAATAACGTCTCGCGTTGGCTATGCTCAAGAGCCCTCTTCCCCATTTCGGAGTTTCTGAAGAAGATTACATGGCAGTCACTGCAGGATGTCGACAAGCACAGAGAGATTATCTATGACGCCATCGTGGCCTACCGCCGCATGAAGAACCAGGGCGTCGTAGCCGTTTTCCATAGAGAACGTTTCGACAACTTCAGCAATTTCGCCCGTATCGGCGACGGCTCGTTAGGCGGCAAAGGGCGTGGCCTCGCCTTCCTTGACAACATCATAAAACGTCATCCCGACCTCAACGCCTTTGACAATATGCCTATCCGCATACCGAAGACCGTGGTTCTCTGTACAGACATTTTCGATGAGTTCATGGAGTCCAACGACCTTTATTCCCTCGGACTCTCTGAGGTCTCCGATGAAGAGATACTGAAGGGTTTCCTTGCCGCCCATCTGCCCGAACGTCTTGCCGACGACTGCCGTGCCATGATGAATGTTGTCTCCGGTCCGCTCGCCATCCGCTCGTCGTCGCTTCTGGAAGACTCGCATTACCAGCCTTTCGCCGGAATATATTCTACATACATGATACCGCCCCTTGACGACCAGGACGCACGTCTCGAACTCCTTGGCGACGCCATAAAGGCTGTCTATGCCTCGGTATATTTCAAAGACTCAAAGGCTTATATGACAGCCACGAGCAATGTCATTGACCAAGAGAAGATGGCGGTGATAATACAGGAGGTCGTGGGGCAGAAGCACGACACCCGTTTCTACCCCCACGTCTCCGGCGTGGCACGCTCTGTCAACTACTATCCCGTCAACGACCAGAAAGCCGAGGACGGCATAGTGAACATGGCACTTGGTCTGGGAAAATATATCGTCGACGGCGGTCAGAACCTGCGCATAGACCCCTACCAGCCAGGCAAGGTGATGCAGCTCAGCGAGATGGAGATGGCTCTGCGCGAGACTCAGACCCGCTTCCTCGCCCTCGACCTCTCACAGACCTCGCTCGACTTCAAGACCGACGACGGCTTCAACCTCCTCAACCTCTCCGTACGGCAGGCAGACAAGGACGGCGTGCTGCGTTGGATCTCGTCGACCTACGACTCCTACGACCAGGTCATTCGCGACGGATATTACGAAGGCCCGTCACGGAAAATCATTTCCTTCGCCGGAATACTGCAAAACGGCGTGCTGCCCATGCCTGAGATTCTGCAACAAGTGTTGCGCTACGGTTCTGACGAGATGAAACGCCCTGTCGAGATAGAGTTTGCTGCCAACGTCAACGACGACAAGACAGGAGAGTTCTATCTGCTGCAGATACGTCCTATGGTCGACAACAAACTCATGCTCGACGAAGAACTTGATTCCATATCCGACGACACCCTGCTGCTTCGCTCCGAGAGTGCCATAGGCCACGGCATAATGTCTGATATCTACGACGTTATATATGTCAAGACCGAAGGCTATTCTGCCTCCAACAACCCCGCCATAGCCTCGGAGATAGAGGTCATGAACCGTAAGATGCTCAACGAGAAGCGTGAATATGTCCTCGTAGGTCCCGGCAGGTGGGGCTCCAGCGACTCCTGGCTCGGTGTTCCGGTGAAGTGGCCTGCCATATCCGGTGCGCGTGTCATAGTGGAGTGCGGACTTACCAACTACCGCATAGACCCTTCGCAAGGCACACATTTCTTCCAGAACCTCACGTCGCTCGGCGTGGCGTATTTCACCGTCAACCCTTACCGTAACGACGGCATCTTCGACGAGGCGTACCTCAATGCCCTGCCAGCCTTAGAAGAGACACAGTATCTCCGCCACGTGCGGTTTGAGAGTTCGCTGACAGCAAAAGTTGACGGCATGAAGAAGAAAGGCGTGGTGATAAAGCCATAGCGTCAGAAACATACGGAAAAAGCAGGACAACAAGACGTTTTGGTATTCTGTCATAGCCAAAAAGCACGAAAACAACCACTAAAGTAAATCTTTTTATTGCAAAATTTGCATATTCAGGATTTTTATTGTAATTTTGTGCGCTAAATGTGGCGACATGCCGCATGTGGCATCTTTTTCAGACCGTAAAGAAAATAAACAAAAAAATAATAATAAAACACTTACAAACAGAAAAATGGCAGCAATAGGAAAAATTCGAAGCTGGGGTACCGTGCTTGTTATCGTTATCGGTATCGCTCTTTTCGCATTCATTGCAGAAGAATTCGTACGCTCTACCGAGTCAATGCGTAATGACAGCCGTCAGCAGGTCGGTGAGGTATTAGGAAAGAAAATGAGTGTGCAGGAGTTTCAGACTCTTGTAGACGAGTATCAGGAAGTTATCAAGATGACTCAGGGACGTGAGAACTTCTCTGAAGAGGAGCTTAACCAAATCAAGGACATGGTTTGGAACACATACGTACAGAGCACGCTCATCGAGCACGAAGCAGAACAGCTCGGGCTTACAGTCACAGACAAGGAACTCATGGCTATCTTCAACGAGGGCACAAACCCAATGCTCGCTCAGACACCTTTCGTCAATCAGCAGACAGGACGTTTCGACGCTAACCAGCTGAAGAAATTCCTTGCTGACTACAAGCAGATGAAGAACACGAACCCGCAGGTGGCTCAGCAGTATGAGACGATATACCGCTACTGGACATTCATCGAGAAGACACTGCGCCAGCAGCTCCTCGCCCAGAAATACCAGACTCTCCTTGCCGGATGTCTCCTCTCAAACCCTGTAGAGGCAAAGATGGCATATCAGGAGGGACTTGAGGAGTCAGACATTACGCTCGCTTCTTTCCCTTATACCTCTGTAAAAGAGGCTGACGCAAAGGTCAGCGATGCAGACATCAAGGCAAAGTACGACGAGATGAAGGAGATGTTCCGTCAGATAAACGAGACACGTAACATAAAGTACGTCAGCTTCAAGGTTTCTCCAAGTGCTGCCGACCGTAAGGCAAAGCAGACAGAGGTGGCAGCATACGCTAAGGACCTCGCTACCGTTGCCGACCCTTCAGAAATCGTACGCAAGAGCATGTCACAGGTGGCATATCTCGGCATGCCACAGAGCAAGAACGCATTCCCTGCCGATATAGCACAGCGTCTCGACTCCATGGCTGTCGGCACCGTTTACGGACCGGTAGAGAACAAGGCTGACGGCACACTCAACGTGATACGCCTCATGTCTAAGCAGCAGGTACCAGACTCTGTAGAGTTCCGCGTAATACAGGTTGCAGCAGAGACTATCGACGCAGCGCGTGTCAAGGCAGACAGCATATACAACGCCGTAAAGGGCGGAGCGGACTTCGAGGCTTTGGCAAAGAAATACGGCCAGACAGGCGAGAAGACATGGCTCACCGGTGCACAGTATGAGAGTGCTCCTTCTCTCGACAAGGACTCCAAGACTTATCTCCAGACCGTCACCTCTCTTGCTGCCGGCGACGTAGCAAACGTGCAGCTCTCGTCTTCAAACATCATCGTACAGGTGGTTGACCGCAAGGCTTTCAAAGAGAAGTATGTTGCCGCTGTTGTCAAGACAGCCATAACATTCTCTAAGGACACATATTCCAAGGAATACAATAAGTTCAGCCAGTTCGTAAGCGAGTCGGCAAATGTCGAGGCTCTTGAGAAGAACGCAAAGAAGAACGGTTATGAGGTGAACGAAATCTCTGACGTCACCACAGCACAGCACAATATAGCAGGTGTTCGCGCCACACGCGACGCTCTGAAGTGGGTGTTCGACGCAAAGAACGGTGAGGTTTCTCCACTTTATGAGTGTGGCAACAACGACAACCTCCTTGTCGTAGCTCTCACTGCAGTAAACAAGGAAGGCTACCGTTCTCTCGACGACCCTCAGGTCAAGGAGTTCGTGAAGTCTGAGGCTCTCCGCGACAAGCAGGCTGAGGTGCTCATGGCAAAGGCTAAGGGACTGAAGAACGTCAACGAGGCAAAGGCGAAGGGCGCACAGGTATCACCAGTACCTCAGGTGACATTCGCTTCTCCGGTCTTCGTACAGGCGACAGGTTCTGTTGAGCCGGCTCTCTCGGGTGCCGTGGCAGCTGTCAAGAAGGGTCAGTTCGTCTCTCATCCTGTAAAGGGAAATGCAGGCGTTTATCTCTTCTCTGTTGACAACAAGCGCAACCTCCCTTCAAAGTTCGATGCCAAGTCGGCACAGGCTACACAGCGTCAGCGCATCATGCAGTATGCCGGCAACTACATGCAGGAACTTTATCAGGCTGCTGAGGTAAAGGACAAGCGCTACCTCTTCTTCTGATAAGATATTGAAACCCCGGTGTGGCAAGGCTATGCCTGCCGCATGAAGAAATATACTTCTTTTCTTTCAGGCGTTACACTTTCGACGACATGTTATGGTGTAACGCCTGAATTCTTTTTCCGCAGTCGCCAAGACGGATTGTCTTCACCTTCAGGAGCTGTTCTCCATGCTGTCCACGGCAAAGTGGAGAGTGGTGGAGATGTCTTCCTGGCCCGGTGTCTTGCTTGTCTCAAGAATTTTCATAACACGTGTTTTCGCTTGGTTCGTGTCAAAGAGGTTTGCGTTTACGCCATTCATTATGATGCTGTAGTCCGTCATGTCTTTTTCCTTGGGTTTTATGGTTGAGGGTAGCCTTTTCCCCTCTCCATGGTAATACTTTTGTCAACGTCCCGGGGCCGTCCTTTTTCCCGGTCTTAACTTATGACTTCCGCCGGTCATAAGTTATGACTCGCCTTGGTCGTAAGTTATGACCAATGTTTTTGCAGGTTATGGCATCCTTTGTTTGACGTTGCAAAGTTACAGCCTTTTTCCTTTCGTCGTCCTGTTTTCCCCGGGAACGTGACGTATTTTCCCTGAAAACCGACGAAGTAACATCGAAGAAGGTTAAGAGCAGAGATGAACTTGCTCAATCTATGCCTCGTGAATAAGAGGAAGAGCCGAAGTGTCTGCCTCAGAAGTGTTAACTTGTTAACGTTAATTTGGCGTTAACTTTAAACTTTTTCTCAAAA
>CALZUQ010000068.1 GCA_945829425.1 uncultured bacterium
GCATAAAAAAATATTTTCATAGGCATAAAAAAATATTTTCATAGGCATAAAAAAAATTCAAGCTTACGGTTGGGAATTCGGGCTGAAAGGTTGAAGGAACGCCCTGTTCGGTTGGGAATTCGGACTGAAAGCCTAACCGTACAGGGCGAATTATTTTTACATGCATGAAAAAATAGCGAAAAAGAAGCCTTCCTGACGTTCTGAATTTCTGGACAAACCTTGCACGCACGGTGAAAAAGCAGTAACTTTGCAGCAGTAAAAATCCAAGAGTCATCCGCCAAGGGGAATAACGGGGAGACCCACCTTTGACACAAAACCACCTAACGGCAATGATTCACCTTCTCTACCTGTTCCTTCAGCCATTCATCCTGTTCGGCTATTGTCATAAAGCTGTTGTCGAGGAGGACAGCATCGTCGGCAGGACGAAGGGGCGACACCTCGCGGTGAGAGTCTATATAGTCGCGCTCCTTTACGTTGGCGAGTATCTCGTCGTAATCTACCGTCTCGCCTTTTGCCGTCAGTTCGTCGAAGCGTCTGCGTGCTCGCACCTCTGCCGATGCCGTGACGAATATCTTCAGCTCGGCGTCAGGAAACACCGTTGTGCCTATGTCACGTCCGTCCATGACGACACCACCTTCCTTGCCCATTTCACGCTGTATATCCACGAGAGCCTCACGCACAAAAGGTATCGAAGCAATGACGCTGACCTTCCGGCTCACCTCTATGCCACGTATGGCGTCTTCCACCCTCTCGTTGTTGAGGTATGCCTCGGGGCGTCCGCTCTTCTCACCGATACGGAACGTGATGCCTATCTCCGGCATGGCTTTCTGCAGTTCTCCGATGTTCACGCTGTTGTCTGCCGCGATGAGGTTTTTCCTCATGGCGTAAAGCGTCACCGTGCGATACATCGCTCCGGTGTCAACATAAATATATCCCAGGCTTTTGGCAAGCTGCTTTGCCATGGTACTCTTGCCACACGACGAGTGGCCGTCAATGGCGATGGTAAGTTGTTTCTTCATAATAGTCAGGTATGTTATTCTTGTTCGTACCGAAAAAGCTTAATGACTCTAAAGAGGAACATGAAGCCCTCTGCCTCATATCCTCTCTCGGCATGTGTCTATGTCAAGTCCCTACAACTGATAGGATATGTTGAGCATCAGGCTGTTGCTCGAAACATGATATTTCGCATAGGAGACATTGAACTTTATGCGCTCAAGTGCTACACCGCCACCAAGCGAGAGGCCTGCACCGTGGGACGACACCTCGTTCTCGCTGTCTGTAATCTCCATTTCCGATGCGCGGCGGAAGTTATATCCTCCTCCGACATAAATGTTCGAGGCGAGAAACAGTTCCGCACCGAAGCACAGATGGTTCCAGAACTTATACCCCGGATGGTCAAGGTCGACAAGGGTGGCGGAGAGGCGCAACGGAGAGCCTACAAGGCGTTTCGTAACGCCGAGCTGAACGTCGAGGGGCAGTTTCTCAAAATCCTCATCATAGGCTTTCACCTGTCCGCCGAGGTTTTTCACCACGAGGCCCACCGACCATTCCGTCTCAGGGTCATACCAGTTCAGACCTATGTCAGCAGCCACAGCCATGGCGTTATACGACCCTATGTTGCTGTAGGCGTATTTCAACGTTATGCCGCCGGCGACATTTTTCAGAAGGTCGTAAGCCAGGGTGCCGCTGACGAAGAAATCCTTTGCCGAGAAGTCTCCGAGAACGTTGCCTGAAGCGTCTGTATGCGTCATGGTGCCATAGCTCATGAACGACGCTCCTATGCCGACATGATATTTCTCGCTGACAGTCATCTTGTATGCCGCAGAAGCGTTGTTGCAGCCGCTCATGTAGTTCATATACTGCAGACCGATGGTTTTAGGCGATGCGCCGACAATGAGTGCCGGATTATGGAACATCATCATAACGTCATCGTCAACGACCGAGACATTGTCACCGCCCAAGGCGGAGGCATGGGCAGAGACGGGAAGGCGTAAGAACGTAAATGCTGTCTCTCCGTCATTCTGAGCGTGCGCCATGCTGACTGATATGATGAAAAGACAAGCAAAAAAACTTTTCTTCATATAATAATTCTAAATTTCTCGGCAAAGTTAATCATTTTTCCAAATAACTGAGGTAAATTTGCAGGAAGAAAATGAAAGAGAAACAGTAATTTTAATTTATTAACGTTTTGATTGAGCGAAAGACAAGATATGCAGACCTTGACAGGCACAGGCCACTGTTGTTTCTGGCTTCTGCCATGATACTCTTCATCATCTTCTTCCTTATTCCGAATTTCTCGATAAGGATTGACACGGAGAAAATCATGGAGAAGATCATGGAAGACATGTCCGTGGACATAGAGCTACCGCCACTGCCGAAGTCCGACGAGAACGTCGTGGCGGCTGTCACCGACATGAAGGAGAGGAGTAACCGCCTGAACAAGGTCGACGACGTGACGACACCCGTGGAGGAGGAGCTGAGCGACGTCATGGAGTTCCAGCAGATACATTCGGCAGAGGCTGAGGAACTTCAGGAGGACGAGGCTGCCATTGTGCCTCCCGAGGCAGAGAAGAACATGAAGGACATGCCGTTGCGGACGTTGGAGGAACTGCCGGAGTTTCCCGGCGGCATGACGGAATTCGTAAAGTGGCTTACCAACGCACTGCGCTATCCGGAGAAAGCGAAGAAGGCGCATACGCAGGGCATAGTGAAGATATCCTTCGTCGTGGAGAAAGACGGCAGCGTAACGGGGATAAAGCTTCTGACACCGACAAAGACCGTGCTCGACGACGAGGTTATGCGCGTTCTGAACATGATGCCGAAATGGAAACCGGCGACAGAGAAGGGAAAGCCATGCCGGAGCGTCGTGGCGATACCTTTCGTATTTGCAATGTGATTTCTGGCGGGTGACTTACCCCGCCAGTCTTACGCCTGCTTCCGTTCTATGAGGTTAAGCATCTTGAACGTAGCGTTTATGGCTGCCTGAGTCTGGTCGGCGTCAAGAGCTCTGGTACGGAAGATGTTCGTGCCCTGCTGCCATGTTATGACCGTCTGAACCAAAGCGTCGGTGCGTCCGCCGGGAGGTATCGTGACAGCGTAGTTGAGAAGGTCAGGGAGGGTCCTGCCGAGCTTCTCGGAATAAATCTGACGAAGAGCCTTGACAAAAGCGTCATACTGTCCGTCGCCGGTAGCATCGCCGGTATATTCCTCTCCGTTGACAGAGATCTTTATCGACGCAATAGGCTTTATGCCGTAAGACAGACTCACCATATAGCCTATGAGCCGCACCTTATCCTCCTCTTCTGGAGCAGAGTGTTTCAGGACGTCGGAAACAATGAAAGGAAGGTCTTCCTGAGTAACGCGGGCCTTACGGTCGCCAAGCTCCGTGATACGCTGTGTTATCTTCTTGACCTGCTCTGCGGTAAGCTCAAGACCCAGCTCCTGAAGGTTCATCTCGATGTTTGCCTTTCCGGAGCTCTTGCCAAGAGCGTATTCACGCTTTCTGCCGAAACGTTCTGGGGCGAGGGCGTTACAGTACAGGTTGTCCTTATTGTCGCCGTCAGCATGGACGCCAGCCACTTGCGTAAAGACGTTGTCGCCTACGATAGGCTGGTTGGGGGCTATCGCTATGCCGCTGTATGACTCTACCACACGGCTTACCTCGTTGAGCCGGTTCTCCTGGATATTTGTCACGGCATTGAAATGGTCTTTGAGGATGACATGCACCGAACTGAGAGGAGCGTTGCCGCAACGCTCGCCAAGGCCGTTCACCGTGACATGAAGTCCGGCAGCACCGGCAAGGACTGCCGACAGTGAGTTCGCCACAGCGAGGTCGTAGTCATTATGGGCGTGGAAGTCAAAATGTATGTCGGGGTATCTCTCCACCATCTTACAGAAATACTGCGAGACGGAGAGAGGGTCGAGGACGCCGAGCGTGTCGGGCAGCATGAAACGCTTTATGACGCAATCTTTCAGACCCTCCATCATCTGGAACACATAGTCGGGAGAGTTCTTCATGCCGTTCGACCAGTCTTCGAGATAGAGGTTTACCGTCATGCCCTTGCTCTTCGCATACTCCACCTCACGTATGATGTCGTGGATATGCTCTGGAGCCGTCTTGCCTAACTGTTGTATGCAATGTTTCAACGAGCCTTTAGACAACAGGTTGATAACCTTGCCGCCACAAGAGCTGATCCAGTCAATGGAACGTCCGTTGTCTACAAAGCCGAGCACCTCGACACGGTCAATCATGCCTGCCAGCTGGGCGTAGCGGCAAATCATCCTGACAGCTTCACGCTCTCCTTCCGAGACACGTGCCGAAGCCACCTCTATGCGGTCAACGTTGACATCGCGTAAAAGCATTCGTGCCAGCATGAGTTTCTCATGTGGCACAAAAGACACTCCGCTGGTTTGTTCACCGTCGCGGAGTGTAGAGTCCATTATTTCTATCCGGGTATGTTTCATTTCTTTTTCTGTTCACTGTTGCTGTGAGCATGATGTATAAAGCATAGTGCCGCATGTCATTTCTCGAACGCCTCGATCTTCTCCTTGTTCGACAGGAGGAAGTCTATGTCGTCGTAGGCGTTCTCAAGACAGTATTTCTTATACGAGTTGATCTCGAAATGCTCACTGTTGCCGGTAGTGATGTTCGTCACTGTCTGCTCAGGCACGTCGACCTTCACCTCCGCCTGCGGGTTTGCAGCGATGGTGTCGAAGAGTTCCTGCTGGAAAGCCTTGGAAACGACGACAGGGAGCACGAAACAGTTAAGAAGGTTGTTACGGTGGATGTCAGCGAATGACGAGCTGATGACGACGCGGACACCATAGCCGGCGATAGCCCATGCAGCGTGCTCACGGCTGGAGCCGGAACCCCAGTTCTGTCCACCTACGATAATCTCGTGGACACCCTCACGAGGTGCCTCGGAAAACTCCGGTTTGTTCATCACGAAGTCTGCTACGGCGTTGCCGTCAGCGTCATAGCGCAGGTCATGCATGAAGGCATCGCCGAAGAACTTCGGGTCGCGCGTGGTGCTGGCAAGATAACGTGCCGGTATGATGAGGTCTGTATTACAGTTGTCAATGTTTACCGGAATACATGTCGACTGTATAATATTGAATTTCTGTTTTGCCATTGTTTCGTTTTGTTTTCTTATTTTTTCGGTGGGAGAGACATGTCCTCATGACCCACCTGAAGCTAAGTGATTTACACTACGACCCGCCGTCAAATCTTCCTCGGATCGGTTATGACACCTGTTACGGCAGATGCCGCAACAACGAGCGGAGAGGCGAGGACGGTGCGGGCTCCAGGTCCCTGGCGGCCAACGAAGTTACGGTTGCTGGTAGATATCGAGAGCTTGCCTGCAGGCACCTTGTCGGGGTTCATGGCAAGGCATGACGAACACGACGGCAGACGCAACTCGAAGCCCGCAGCCTCAAGGATCTTGTCTATGCCCTCGTCGATAATCTGCTGGCGCACAAGCCATGAGCCGGGCACGAGCCATGCCACGACATTTTCGGCCTTCTTCTTTCCCTTCACGACACTGGCAAAGGCGCGGAAGTCCTCTATACGTCCGTTGGTACATGCTCCGAGGAAGCAGTAGTCAACCGGCGTACCCTCAAGCTTCTGACCCGGGGAGAACTGCATGTACTCCAGCATGCCGAGGAACTGGTCCTTCTCTGCCTCAGGAATCTCGTCGAGGGAGGGTATCGTGCCGTCAATGGCAATTCCTGCTCCGGGGTTTGTGCCGTAGGTTATGCGTGGCACGATGTCTTCGGCACGGTATGTCACCTCCTTGTCGAAAACAGCGTCGGGGTCGGAGTACAGCTCTTTCCATTTCTCTACGGCTTTCTCCCACTCCTCACCCTTTGGGGCGTATTCGCGTCCGCGGAGATATTCGAATGTCGTGGCGTCAGGAGCTATAAGTCCCGCGCGTGAACCCATTTCGATGGAGAGGTTGGAGAGTGTCAGACGACCCTCCATGGACATGTTGCGTATTGCGGAGCCGGCATATTCTACAGCGTAGCCCGTAGCTCCGGAGGTGGTCATCTGTGCCATGATATACAACGCCACGTCCTTTGCCGTCGTCTTATCCGGCAGCGTGCCTTCCACGTTTATGCGCATGGTCTTGGGTTTCGACTGTAAGATACATTGCGAGGCGAGCACCTGAGCCACCTCGGAAGTGCCTATGCCCATGGCTATGGCGCCTACGGCACCGTGGGTAGAGGTGTGGGAGTCACCGCAGACAATCGTCATGCCTGGCAGCGAGAGGGCTTTCTCCGGACCTACGACGTGAATGATGCCGTTGTCTTTCGTGCCCATGGCAAAATGCTTTATGCCAAACTCCTCACAGTTGCGTGCAAGTGTCTCAACCTGTTTGCGCCCTACAGGGTCGTCGATGCGCTCCTGCTGGTCGGAAGGGGTGTTATGGTCAGGCATTGCCACGACATGGTCAGGGCGGAAAACACGAATGTTCTTGTCGCGGAGCGTGTCGAAAGCCTGTGGCGACGTCACCTCATGTGCGTAGAGGCGGTCAATATATAATTGTGTCGGACCGTCCTCGATGTTCTGAACGACATGAGCGTCCCAAATCTTGTCAAATAATGTTTTTCCCATTTCTTAAGAAGTCTTTGTTAAGGTGGTGTTTCAAATGTTGGGCGCAGACAACAGCTCTTCTCGCCATTGTGTCATAGTCACTGTGGGGGCTGTGGGTAGCGCCGTAATCTAATGCTGTGGCTTGAACTTGTTGATACAGTCGATATACGCCTCTACGGAAGCCTTCACCACGTCGGTGTCCGCTCCGAAGCCGTAATACATGTGGTTGTCATATTCCACCTGCATGTGTACCTTGCCGACATCGTCCGAGCCTTTCGATATAGCCTGAATGGTAAATTCCTTCAGTACCATTTCCTTCAAGATGATTTTCTTAAGGGCACGAATGGCAGCATCGACAGGACCATTGCCTGTAGAACAAGCCTCAAATTTCTGACCGGAGATGTCAAGACCGAGAGACGCCACACATTTTGAGTTGCGGTCCATGCCGGTGGTGACCTGCAGGAAGTCGAGCTTTATGGCATGAGTGTCGGCTCTGTCAGCTCCAGCAAGGACGAGGATGTCGTCGTCGTTGACCTCCTTCTTCTTGTCGGCAAGCTTGAGGAAATCCTGATATATCTTGTCAAGCTTCTCGCCGCTGACCTCTACTCCGTTGACACTAAGGCGGTGCTTCAACGCAGCACGTCCGGAGCGTGCCGTGAGGACAATGGCGTTGTCGTCTATGCCGACCTCCTTGGGATCCATGATCTCGTAGGTCGAGGCGTTTTTCAATACGCCGTCCTGATGTATGCCGGAAGAATGTGCGAAGGCGTTCTTGCCCACAATGGCTTTGTTCGGCTGCACAGGCATGTTCATCAGCGAGCTGACCATACGGCTGGTAGGATAAATCCTCGTGGTGTTGATGTTTGTATCGATGCCGAGGTCGGGGTGTGTCTTGAAAATCATGGCAACCTCTTCAAGCGACGTGTTGCCGGCACGTTCACCAATGCCATTGATTGTCACCTCCACCTGTCGCGCTCCACCGAGGACACCTGCCACGGTATTTGCCGTCGCCATGCCGAGGTCGTTATGACAATGGGTGGAGAGGATAGCCTTGCCAGAAGAAAAGGCATCGACATGCTCGTAGAGATACTTTATCTTCTCATAATATTCGTTGGGGATGCGGAAACCCGTAGTGTCGGGAATGTTGCATACCGTAGCACCAGCCTTTGTCACTGCGTCGATGACGCGTGCGAGGTATTCGTTGTCGGTACGTCCGGCGTCTTCAGCATAGAACTCCACGTCCTCGACATATCGCTTGGCGTATTTCACTGCCGCCACGGCGCGCTCAATTATTTCCTCGGGTGTGGAATTGAACTTATACCTTATATGGCTCTCGGATGTGCCTATGCCGGTATGTATTCTCTTGTGCTTGGCATATTGCAAAGCCTCTGCGGCTGTATCTATGTCTTTCTCTACAGCTCGTGTCAAAGCACATATCGTAGGCCATGTCACAGCCTTGCTTATTTCTATCACACTGTTGAAGTCGCCGGGACTTGAGATAGGAAATCCCGCTTCTATGACATCGACGCCTAAAGCTTCAAGCTGCTTGGCTACCTGAATCTTTTCTATCGTGTTCAGCTGACACCCAGGAACCTGTTCGCCATCGCGCAACGTAGTGTCAAAAATAAATAATCTTTCACTCATTGAAATATCTTTTTACCGTTTACTATATCATTGTTTTCGTGGCTGACTTAGCAAAATGGCCATGCCTATGACGTTATGGAGTGCAAAATTAATATTAATATCTGAATAAAACAAATAATTAACAACTTTTCTGCCTGTTTTGCTTACATTTTATAACATACATCAGCCTTAATGTGGTTTTCTGTTATTTTTTTCTTCTCGTTGAAGGTGGGTTCTATTAATTCCCACCTGTATTAAAATGACATTGACTGTCCCCGCCAGCAACGGAAAGGGGAAATGACATGACGTGGGAAAAGACCTCACCACATCTTTAATATGGCATGTCGTCAAGACCCATGGGAGGTGGAGCACCACCAGAGAGAGGGTCGTCCATGGCTGTGTTCAGCGACGACTCGCGTATCTCGCCACTCATCTCTCCAGGTCGGACAGGTCCGAGGTCACGCTCGTTTTTGTTTGCGAAACGCGTGAACTCGCCACGGAAAGAGAGGAGCACGTCTTTTGTAGCACCCTTACGGTGCTTGGCAATGATTATCTGTGCCATGCCTCGCAGGTCCTGACCGTTGGTATCTTCATAAATGTGATAATACTCCGGACGGTGGACGAACTGCACCATGTCGGCATCCTGCTCTATGGCACCCGACTCACGGAGGTCGGAAAGCTGCGGACGCTTGGAGTCGAGGCCTTTCGTCTCGCCGTCGCCACGGTTTTCCACAGAACGGTTGAGCTGCGAGAGTGCGAGGATAGGGATGTCAAGCTCTTTGGCAAGACCTTTAAGAGAGCGTGAGATGGTAGACACCTCTTCCTGACGAGAGTTGAAACGCATGCCGTTGGCGTTCATAAGCTGCAGATAGTCTATCATGATGATCTGGACGCCCTTTTCCTTAACCAGACGGCGGGCTTTAGTACGAAGCTCGAAGACAGAGAGACCAGGGGTGTCGTCGATATACAGTGGCGCACCCTCCATCTTGCGTATGTTCTTGTCGAGGCGAGCCCATTCTTCTTCGGTAAGCTGTCCGTTGAGTATCTTGTTGCCAGGTATCTCACAGACGTTGGAGATAAGACGGTTGACAAGCTGTACATTGCTCATCTCAAGAGAGAAGAACGCAATAGGTATGCGGTAGTCGATGGCGATGTTTTTCGCCACGGAGAGAGCGTAAGACGTCTTGCCCATGGCAGGACGACCGGCTATGATGACAAGGTCGGAACGTTGCCAGCCGGAGGTGACGGCATCAAGGTCGTCAAGACCGGAAGGAATACCCGTCAGGCCTCCGGAGTTGGCTGCTGCCTTCTGAAGTATCTCATAAGCTTTCTGAACGACAGGGTCAATCTGGGTATAGTCCTGCTTCATGTTCTTCTGGGAGAGTTCGAAGAGGGCACCCTCGGCTTCCTGCATGAGGCTGTCGGTATCTACCGTATCGTCGAAAGCCTTCGTCTGTATGTCGCTGGCGTAAGAGATAAGCTGGCGAGCGGTATATTTCTGGGTGAGGATGCGGCTGTGATACTCTATGTTTGCGGAGGAGGAGACCATATATGACAGCTCCATGACATAAGGCACGCCACCGGCGTTCTCCAGCTCACCCATCTTTTTCAGCTCTTCCGTTACGGTGAGGATATCGGCAGGGCGTTCACTCATGTTAAGGGTCTGGATAGCCCTGAAGATAAGGCGGTGTCTGCTGTCGTAGAACGTTTCCGGCATAAGCAGTTCGCTGATTATGCCGAAAGCCTCAGCGTCTATCAGTAATGCACCGAGCACCACCTGCTCTATTTCTATGGCCTGTGGAGGCAGATGACCGTAAGAGGTGTCTATCTGCTGTGGTTTACGTTGTCTTCTTATTGTTTGTTCTGCCATGACAGTGTGCTGTTTTGCCCCTCATGAGGTGGAAAAAGACAAGAGGGACTCGTTTTCTTGAAAAATAATGCGTTTAGGGTATAATTAAATCACGGTGGGGATTATATTACCACATTTAAGCCATAAGCCATGTGTGATATTTACGGTTTTTACACCATGAAACACAAAACATCTGCAAAGATATACAAAAAAAATGACATACAGGACAAAATGTAGAAAAAAGGTGAATAAATGTATCTTTTTAACATGCTGTCCCCGTCACTATGCACTGAAGACGGAAGAGGAGAGAAAGAAGGAAAAACACACTGCTGGAGCGTAG
Source organism: uncultured bacterium (assembly GCA_945829425.1). Taxonomy (GTDB): domain Bacteria; phylum Bacteroidota; class Bacteroidia; order Bacteroidales; family Bacteroidaceae; genus Prevotella. The sequence continues at coordinate 10,405 of CALZUQ010000068.1, forward strand.
CGAAAAAAAATATACATTTTTTTATCTTCATGCAATATTTTTTTGGATTTTGCGTTATCTATATATATAAACATTTCAGATTATATATATAAACGACATAAAAGAACAGACTCAATATGATAGCACTCGCGAACTACCTCATCATAGCATTCTTAATATCAATGGTCATCGGCGCTCTTGCCATTCCAAGAATAGTAGACATTGCAAACCGCCTGCATCTCTACGACCAGCCTGACGCGCGTAAGGTTCACAAACTGCCTATACCGCGACTGGGAGGTGTGGCGTTCATTCCTGCGGTGATTATTGCAATAGCCGTAATTTCTGCATTCAACGAGAGGCTCGGCCTCATGCCACTGCTTCAAGGCATCACGCCACAATATTATATTGCTTATCTCGCCGGAGCCATGATGCTGTATACCCTCGGCATTTACGACGACATCAACGGGGTGAGCTATAAGATAAAATTCGCCGTGCAGATATTCGCTGCTGTGCTGCTATGTGTCAGCGGGCTGTGGATAGCATCATTAGACAATATCTTCTATATCGACCGCATGCCATACTGGATAGGCATGCCGCTTACGGTGCTCTTCGTAGTATATGTCACAAACGCAATGAACCTCATCGACGGTATCGATGGGCTCGCTTCCGGGTTGTCGTTCATATCGTTCGGTGTAGCAATACCTTTGTGTATCATCACAGAAAACTATCTACTCGCCTTGCTCGCCATGGCGTATATCGGGGTGCTGTTTGCCTTTTTCTATTACAACGTCTACGGAAGCAAGAACAAAGTGTTCATGGGCGATGCAGGGTCGCTGACGTTAGGTTACACACTGAGCTTCGTGGTGCTGCATTTCTGGCAGGCGACACCTGTGTGGGACCCGCATTTCCATAATATCGGCATCGTAATCCTCTCTACGCTCATAATACCTATACTTGATGTCGTACGTGTCATGATGAGCCGTCTGCGCGACGGAAGGAATCCTTTCCTGCCGGACAAGAACCACATACACCACAAGTTGATGCGTGCAGGACTTTCAGGAAGAAAGACTATGGTTTCCATACTCCTGCTCTCCGCACTCATAATAACCATAAACTATCTTGTAGCGGCATATATGAGCCAGACACTCATAGTACTGCTTGACATCGTGATATATGTCTTGATGCACTACATCATAAATATCTTCATAGCAAAAAACGAGAAGAAAAACGGTACGATATGGGACAAGTGTTTTTAAGCCATAACCCTCCCCTACTGCTAAAGCACTAGGACCTGCTTACTACAACTGATGCGATGATAGAACAGTTCTATTAAACGCAACAATTTATTGAAACGATAAAGCGGAGAACACCATATTTCTTATGGATGCTCTCCGCTCTAACTATTTATGGGAGGTATAAATTGCCTGTCTTGATGCGGAAGAAATTCTCCTGCCTATAATATAAATAAGGTATATAACCTAACGGGTTTCTCCCCTATGTCATATGCTGCTGTTATCTTATTCTGTCCGCCGCCCTTATAAGTTCTTCGTCATGCTTTATGCCGTTGCGGGCGAGCCACTGCAAGAGGATTGCTATGAAAGGCAGCACTGCCGGGTATTCATATCTTACAAGAGCTCCCTCAGGAACGATGGTGTTGCATATTACCACATACCCCACAAGCCATATTACGAGGAGCACCATGGAGAGCACACAGCGTGACATCTGGCGCTTCCTGTTCTTGAAGCCGAAGATATTGAACACCGTTATGACACATACATATATGAGGACAAGAAGCAATCCCACAACGCTGAAGCTCCATTTCCCGGTATTGCCGTCAATGATGCACATATTATACATCAACGACGGGGATGACACATCGTCAGGAGAGATGGTGGCGATGGGGAACATGCCACAGAGCACGAGAAGTATGACCGAGAGAAGAAGATAAACGGTCTGTATACGTTGAATCATGAGAAAAAGAAATTTAACGGATAGTATTAAAACGTTTCCTCTGACTTCTTCTCACGCTGCGGGTCGCGCCAATAAATCTGT
>CALZUQ010000069.1 GCA_945829425.1 uncultured bacterium
ACGTCAACCCACAATTAAAACTACTTTTGACGGAGGGAATTTATAGAACCCACCTTAACAATGAACTGCATGGTGTGACATGTTGCCAGCGCATTATTCATTGTCCATTGCTCATTATACATTGTACATTGTTCATTGTACATTGTTCATTGAACGATGCAGCCTCTCGTCCAGTGACACCTTGAGGAATCTCCTCAGGTAGAGGATGGCGGCCGTACTCAGGCCGAAGGGGAAGGCCATCCACACCCCGAATGCCTTCCATTCCAGGACCACCCCCATGAAGTAGCTGAGGGGCAGCGAGATGACTACGTATGCCAGGAAGGAGTAGGGTACGAGGCAACGTACATCGCCCATGCCTCGCAGGGCGTTGGCAAAGGTGACTTGACAGCCGTCCCCCAGCTGGTACAGCATCAGGGGCCACATCAGGGTGGTCACGATGGCCGACACCTCTTTGTTGTCGGTGAAGGCTCCCGCTATGTCATGACGCAGCAGGAACACGATGGTGTTGAGTACCACGCCCATGCAGAGGATGATTTCCCATCCGGCAAAGGCTGCCTGCCGCACGCCCCGCATGTTGTGCAGCCCGTTGTGGTTGCTCACGCGTATGCTCACGGCGGTTGAGATGCCTATGTAGAACATGAAGATGAGGTTGGTGATGCTTATCATCACCTGGTGGGCGGCCAGCATGTGGGTGCCGAACCACCCCAGGAAGATGACCACCACGGTAAAGGAAGCTACCTCCATGCCCATCTGTACGGCAATGGGCCATCCCAGCATGTTGAGTAGACGTACGTCCTTCCATGCCATGCGAGCCTTGCGCATCTGCCTGACATAGACCTTGTATTTCGGTCTGAGGTAGAAGACGGCCAGCGACAGCAGCAGGATGACAAGTCGCGAGCTCCAGGTGGCCCATGCAGCCCCCTCGATGCCCATCTCGGGACAACCCATGTGGCCGAATATCAGCAGCCAGTTGCCGATGATGTTCCACACGTTGCCGACGAGCATGATGCTCATGGCCACCACGGTGTCGTTGATGCTGTCGGTGAACTGCCTGAAGGCGTTGCTCACGCAGATGAAGGGGAGGGACAGGATCTGGATGACCAGGTAGGGGCGCATCAGCGGGATGAGTTCATCGGGCTGTCCCATGTGGGGCAGCATGAAGTACAGCCCCACCAGGGCTGCTCCCACCAGGAGTCCCTGGAGGGTGTCGGCTACCAGGCTGCTCTTGAGGATTTCCATCATGCGTGGCTTGTTGTCCTGTGCGTAGAGCGCACCAATCTGTGATACGGCTCCGATGGAAAATCCCAGGGTGAGCAGGATGCCCAGTACGAACAGGTTGTTGACAAACCCGGCTGCAGCCAGTTCCTCTGTGGAGTGCTGGCCCACCATGACATTGTCGGCCAGGTTCTGCAGCGTCATGCCGGCATGGCTTATCAGGACGGGAATGCCCAGTCTGATGAGTGTTCCATATTCGTTGGGATAGTACAGTCTCATGAATAATTAACAATTAATAATTAATGGGTGTTCTATTAATTCGTAAATTCGAGTGTGAGCCATTCTGCAAGAGTCGGACCTTCAGGAATCTGCCGCCCATAATAGGACTTCGGCTATCCTTATTGACAAGTACATCTTCAAGGGTAGGACGGAACATCTCAAAGTCGACCAATGAGGCGAGCTTCTCAAGAGGATTGCCCATTTGGGAGAGAGCATCAATAGTAAGCTCCTCCTCGAACAGGTTTTCACCCATCGGCTTGCGGTATATAGTAGTTTTTTGCATGACACTGTCTGATTTTACGCTGCAAAGCGTACGACTTTTTCTTGAAATACGCAATATTTTAGCTGATTATCAATCGGTTAATTTATAGAACATCCCATTAACTATACATCGTTCGCTGCCACACATATGAAAGTAGCCTGTCATAGGTGTGACAGGCTACTTTCGTTACCGTGACGTCGGTTGCAGTTTTTTTGCAGTTGTCGTGTCAGAAATCAGTTATGTACCAGCGTGCCAATCTCCTCACCTTCTATTACACGCCTGAGGTTTCCGAGAATGTCCATGTTGAAGACATAGATAGGCAGGTCGTTCTGCATACACATCGCTGTTGCTGTAATGTCCATGACTTTCAGTCCCCGTGATATCACCTCCTGGTATGTTATGTCCTGGAATTTCGTCGCTGTAGGGTCTTTCTCCGGGTCTGCGGTATATATGCCGTCTACGCGCGTGCCTTTCAGCATTACGTCCGCCTCAATCTCTATGCCTCTCAGTGAAGAACCCGTATCTGTCGTGAAGTACGGCGAGCCGGTACCGGCAGACATTATGACAACCTCTCCGCGTTCCATGGCCTCTATGGCACGCCATTTAGAGTAAAACTCTCCGATAGGCTCCATGCGTATTGCTGTCAGCACCCTGTTCTTTTGTCCTATCGCGCCGAGTGCTGATGACAGTGCGAGCGAGTTTATTACCGTGGCGCACATGCCCATCTGGTCACCTTTTACCCGGTCAAACCCCTTTCCGGCTCCAGAAAGTCCTCGGAAAATGTTTCCGCCGCCTATTACTATTCCTATCTCCACGCCCATGTCCGCTATCTCTTTTATCTGGCGTGCGTAGTCGTTCAGACGCTCAATGTTGATGCCTTGTTTCTGCTCTCCGGCAAGACTCTCGCCGGACAGTTTCAAAAGTATTCTTTTAAACCTTGCCATTATTTTTGTTTTTTCTTTATTCGTTAGAGGTTGGTAAAAAAATCCGTTTCATGCCATGTTCACGCAGGGTCATACATCGACGTTCTTTCCCTTTATGAGGAACTTCACCTCCTTGAAGGCATAGCTTCTCAGCATTCCGTCCTCATCCTTCAGCACCAGCCTTCCTGTCGGCTCAATGGTCACGAGACGTGCGAGGAAGTCTCCGTCGGCATCCCTGTAGGCATGATATCCCTGCCTTCTGTACAGCGTATGGAGATAGTCGAGGGCTATATGGTCTCTCTCGCCTAATTCGAGCAAGTGAAGGTAATAGCAGAAGTCGTCCATGATGCTGTGAAGTAGCTCTGTGCGGTCTATCTCGCGGTGAACGATCTGGTATAGGGAGATAGGGTTTTTCGTGAGGTTCTCAAACTCCCTCTGGTTAACGTCGAGTCCTACTCCTATTATGCAGTCCCTTATCCCCGAGCCGGAGAGTGAGCATTCTATAAGTATTCCGCCGAGCTTATGGTCGTGCCAGTAAATGTCGTTCGGCCATTTTATGCAGACATCCCCGATGTACATTCTCAGCGCGTCGCGAATGGCAAGTGCTATGGCTTGTGAGAGCAGGAACTGCCTGTTCGCCGGTACGTATGTCGGGTGGCATAAAATGCTGAACAGCAGGTTGTCTCCATGGTTGCTCTCCCATGTGTTCTTACCCTGTCCTTTTCCCGCCGTCTGATATTCTGTTGTCACTACAGTGATCAAGTCCTTTGCGTCTCTTTCTGTATTGGCGTACTCTCTCAGGTATGCGTTTGTGGAGTCCACCTCCTGCAGATGTATGTATTTAATCTTGTTCATGGTCGTCAATATATTTAGGTATGTAGGTGTGAAAAAATCAGAACTCCACGCTCCGTGAGCCGTCGGCGTTTTCTTTTATCGTTATGCGCAAGGTGTCGTCGGGCAGAGCCTCCTCAATCATTTCCGGCCATTCCATGAGACAGAATCCTCCGCTGTTCAGGTATTCCTCATATCCCATGTCATAAAGCTCCTCCATTTTCTTTATCCTGTAGAAGTCGAAGTGGTACACGGGTTGTCCCTCTGCGTCGGTATACTCGTTCACAATGGCGAATGTCGGTGACGTTATGACATCCTCAACGCCCATTTCCTCACACACCGCCTTTATGAATGTCGTCTTTCCGGCTCCCATGGCTCCGTAGAAAGCCAGCACCTTATGTTGTGGCGGGATGTGTTTTATGAACTCCCTTGCCGTATCACTTATTGTTGCGATATCGTTTATTGTAAGTGTCATGGCTGCTATGTTTTTTACTACAGATGCAAAGATACTCATTTTTTTTATAATATTCCAACACTTTGTATGACTTTTTCGATATTTTGCATGAAAATTCTTTCTTTTTCCCTTCGTGTACGGAGATTTGTCATGTTTTACATGCCTTATTGTCTTGGCGGAATGAAAAGATATTTGTACCTTTGCACCGCATTTGTCATGCTAAATGTCAATGCAAGGTCTTCCTTTTTTATAACCGACTTATGAACCACGACGATATTTCCCCTTCTGCACCTTCCGACGAGGTGCGCCGTATGCTCCTCTCCGGTGATGTGGCAGGAGCATCACGCCTTCTCGGCACGCCTTACATACTCTCGGGCGTTGTCGTCGGTGGCAAACGTATAGGCAAGAAGATAGGTTTCCCTACCGCCAACCTCCGTTTGCGCCACCCTTCTGATATAGTGCCTCTGCAAGGTGTCTATGCTACTCTGGCATACCTTGGCGACGACGGCAGGGCTATGCCTGCAATGACCAATATCGGGTTTCGCCCTACATTTGACGGCGACGGCATGACCATCGAGACGCACATCTTCGGGCTTGACAGAGCCATCTACGGTGTCTCTCTTACCGTGGCTTTTATAGAAAGAATACGTCCAGAGCAACGCTTCGCCGATATTTCCGAACTTGTCGGGCAACTGCATAATGATGCCCGGCATTGCTATAATATAATAAAGGTGTATGGAGCGAGAGTGGGAATTGAACTTTTAGCTGAAGGGGACGAACTTTGATCTGAGGGCGATGAGCTTTGAGTTGAGGGAAAATGAGATAATTTGTCCAACCTTCGCAAGTTTTTGTTGGTGGGGAAGTGATGTAAAAAAATGCTAAACATTTGGAGGGTAATTATAAAATACGTATCTTTGTGGAGAAATTCCTACCGCAGTGCTTTTAACAGCATTCCTGCTGGTGGGAACGAGCCGGAACCGGAACGTTCAGAAACCATTTCCTGCCATATCCTTGCGACAGCGATGAGGTGGCGGTATTCCGGCAGAACAATTTTTACTTTAGGTGGGTTCTATTAATTCGCTTTGTCAGATTTCCGATTTATCTCTGAGGGCAGAGTGTCAGTTTTAGAAGGAGCGATGCGGGCATCGTGACTGAGAAAACTGGCAGTATGCGCCAGAGAGAAACGGAAAGATGACAAAACGTCAACCCATAATTAATAACATTTAGACGGTGGGAATTAATAAAACCCACCTTTATTAATCCCGGGGCTTCTTCGCTTGCGTGCGGAAGACATAAAAGCATGCAACATCAGCCCTACCATAAAAACCACAAAGCTATGGCTATCGTAAAACCATTCCGAGGCGTCCGTCCTCCCAAAGAACTTGTAGAACGTGTAGAATCCCGTCCTTACGACGTGCTTGACTCTGATGAGGCACGTGCTGAGGCTGGCGACAACGAGATGTCGCTGTATCATATCATAAAACCCGAGATAAACTTCGCTCCCGGCACATCGGAGTACGCCCCGCGTGTGTATGAAGAGGCAGCTCGCCAGTTCCGTATGTTCCAAGACAAGGGCTGGCTCGTCCAGGATGCCAAAGAACAGTATTACCTCTATGCACAGACCTCATGTCTCCCAGCCAACGGCAATAAGGAGAAGACGCAATACGGGCTTGTGATCTGCGCACATCAGGAAGACTATAAAAACGGAATAATAAAGAAACACGAGCTGACACGCCGCGACAAGGAAGAAGACCGTATGAAACACGTCCGTGTCAATGATGCCAACGTAGAGCCGGTGTTCTTCGCATATCCTGACAATGCTGTTCTCGACAGCATCATCCGACGCTATGCCGCAACAACTCCGGAGTATGACTTCGTGGCACCTGTCGACGGCTTCGGACATAAGCTGTGGGTTATCTCTGACGATGCCGACATAAAGGCTATCACCGAGGAGTTTGGCAAGATGCCGGCACTATATATCGCCGACGGTCATCATCGCAGTGCTGCAGCAGCCCTTGTCGGATCAGAGAAAGCAAGCCAGAACCCTTCACACCGTGGCGACGAGGAGTACAACTACTTCATGGCTGTTGCTTTCCAGGCTTCAGAGCTTACGGTGCTTGACTACAACCGCGTGGTGAAAGACCTCAACGGAAACACCAGTGAGCAGTTTCTTGAAAAACTCGCTGTCAATTTCACTGTCGAGAAGAAAGGCACGGCAGAATACCGTCCTGCCAAAGCCCATGAGTTCTCGCTTTATCTCGACGGAGAGTGGTATGCCCTCAATGCCAAGCCCGGCACATTCGACGACAGCGACCCTATCGGAGTACTTGACGTAGACATCTCGTCGCGTCTCATCCTTCAGGACATACTGAACATCGGCGACCTCCGCTCAAGCCAGCGCATAGACTTTGTCGGCGGACTGCGTGGCCTCGGAGAGTTGAAGCGCCGTGTGGACTCTGGCGAGATGCGTATGGCTCTTGCCCTTTATCCTGTCTCCATGCAGCAGATTATGGACATCGCCGACTCAGGAAACATCATGCCGCCAAAAGCCACATGGTTTGAGCCGAAGCTGCGTTCCGGTCTTGTGATACACAAATTAAGTTAGACAAGACCCCATCGAGGCGGTAAAAAAGATTACGGGGGCTATATCCCCACCTTAACGACAACAGATGCAAGACAGTTACAAGACAATAGGTATGGAAGGCGAGGGGTTCTACTCGGAGAAAAGGAGTAAGTTCCTCGCCTTCTCTCATCATGTAGAGACAGAACAAGAGGTGAAGGACATCGTAGCGCGATACCGCAAGAAATACTACGATGCCCGTCATGTGTGCTATGCCTATATCCTTGGAGTAGAAGGAGTGGGCGACGGTGTGGCATACCGCATGAACGACGACGGCGAACCCTCGTCGACAGCAGGAAAACCTATCCACGGTCAGCTTGTCAAGGCAGAGTTGACCGACACGCTCGTCATTGTGGTGAGATACTATGGCGGAGTGAACCTTGGCACCTCGGGGCTCATCGTCGCATACCGTGAGGCTACGGCAGACTGCCTTGCCAACAGCGTCATAGAAGAACGTACGATAGAAGAGAAGATAGAGTTTTCTTTCGCTTATCCCGTCATGAACGACGTCATGAAGATTGTCAAGGACATGCAGCCACGCATCGTGAGCCAGAACTTCGACAACACCTGCACCATAACCCTTGCTATCAAGCAGTCGCTCGCACCGTTGCTGCGCCAACGCCTCGAGCAGCTGACCTTCGGCAAGGGATAGCGCCTTCTCACGATTTACCAGCGTCCCCCCCCCCTGGTGAGGGAATAAACAGAACTCATCTATAACAGAACCCACCTTAACAGAACCCGTCAGAAAATAAAAACCATGTATCCGTTACTGTTCAAACCCAATCTTCATCCCACGGTATGGGGTGGCAAACGCCTTGCGGCATGGAAAGGGCTTTCCGCTCATGAGACATCCTTCGCCCCCGATGTTCCTATAGGGGAGTCGTGGGAGGTCAGTACTGTCCCCTCATCACTTTCTGTCATAGCCAACGGACGGTGGCAAGGCAAGACCCTTGCCGAAATCATAGAGAAGTTTCCGGATAAAACGCTTGGTGCCGGTGTTGCGCAACGTTATGGCAATGCCCTGCCACTGCTGGTGAAGTTCATAGACGCTGACAGCGACCTCTCCATTCAGGTCCACCCCGACGATGCCATGGCACGTCGTCATCACGGCAAGAACGGCAAGACGGAGATGTGGTATATCATAGACGCCAAGCCAGGCGCCTTCCTTTATGCCGGTTTCAAACGCAAACTCACGAGAGAGGAATATGTACGCATGGTGGCTGACGGCACGATATGCGACGCCCTCGCACGCCATGAGGTCCGCAAGGGCGATGTCTTCTATCTCCCTGCCGGTCGTGTCCATGCTATCTGTGGCGGCATCCTGCTTGCAGAAGTTCAGCAGTCGAGCGACGTGACATACCGCATCTTTGACTATAACCGTATGGGCATGGACGGCAAGCCCCGCGAGCTGCATACCGCCTTGGCTTCCGAAGCCCTTGACTTTGAGGTTCAGGACGAGTACCGCACAATATATGATGACGACGAACGACGTGCCAATCATTGCATAGACTCCCCGTTCTTCAATGTCCGTGTGGTGGAGCTTGACGCACCTTTCCACCGCAACCTCCTGAAGTATGACTCGTTTGTCATCACCATGTGTCTCAAAGGCGACTGCCTTATCAAGATACGCTCCACGCGGCAGGGCGTCGTCCTCCGTGAGGGCTATTCCTGCTTTATCCCTGCCAGCATCGCCGACTACGATGTCATACCCGTCAACGAGACGACGCGCTTGCTTGACGCTTACATAGACAACAAAGCCCGCTCCATACTGTCCATGGCGACGCGCTTCCTGCATATCACCGACAGATGATGTCCACGGTAGTCGTGTCATTTGCCTCATGACGGGTTCGGCGGACAATAATCCCCCCTTATCTCATAACACTATGGAAAAAAACTATGAAGAGCGCATACAACGCGCTGTAGATTATTTCATGCAAGGCTTCGGATGCTCCCAGAGTGTCCTCCTCGCCTTTGCCGACCTTTACGGTCTTGACCACGACACAGCAAAGCGTATAGCTTCCGGCTTCGGCGGTGGAGTGGGGCGCATGCGTATGATGTGTGGCGCTGTCTCAGGTATTGTGATGCTCGCCGGCCTTGACAAAGGCCAGACAGAAGGCAGCGACCGCAACGGCAAGGCAGAGTGTTACGACATTGTACAGAACCTTGTAAAAGCTTTTAAGGAACGCAACGGCTCTGTAATATGTGCCGAACTACTTGCCATGGGCGGATGCCGCCCTTCACATTCGCCCGTCCCCGACGAGCGCAATGCAGAGTATTACAGGAAAAGACCATGCGCATGGAAGGTAGAAAGTGCGGCACGCGTCTTTGCAGAATATCTTGACAGAACACGCTCAGTATCATGCCCCACACCTTGACTTTATCCACCCCACAAAAAATATGTATGCAATGAAAAAAATCATCACCCTCATGGTCCTGCTTCTCGGTTTCGTCGCTGCCGGAGCGCAGGGCGTCTATACCAAGGAGATTACAGACTCCAAACTCCTCAAGACTTCAAACAAATGGTTGCGGAAAGGCGCATGGCGCAACGGCTTCATGCAGGCATCACCCCATTCTTCTGTAAATATCGCCGAGTTCTACAGCCAGTACCGCAAGAACCAAAGCCAGTGGGATGCCATGTTCCAATGGCTTGCCGCTCACGACCTCCTCACCATTGAGAAAGGCAAGCACCCGATAGAGGGCACGTCGTTGGTTGTCAGCGTGGAGGACAGTAAGAACCAACCTTTGGAGAAGCGCAAGAGCGAGAGCCACTATAAGCATATTGACTTTCAGTATGTAGTAAAAGGCACCGAACGTTTCGGCATTATTGACCACGTTACGAGCCGTCCCAACACAGAATACCGTCCTGACGTGATGCACTACGACTACGATGCCACTCTGGCGCGTTTCTATGACTCCACGCCAGACAGTTTCTTTATCTTCTTCCCCGACGACTGGCATATAGCCAAGATAGAAAACGAGGGGACGGAACAGACGATACGTGTCATCGTCGTGAAACTCGACTACGTTGAGTAGGCAACTCCTTGTCCCCGACGAGCTCGTCTTGACACCCTCGTCTTGACACTTGCATCTTGACATCCCCCCTTCTTTGCAATTTCGTCTTGACGAGAATCATCTTTTGTTGCTTGAACAACACGAATACACCCTTTTACATGTAAAAATCCGCCATTCTCTTGTACGGGTGGCGGATTTTCATTACTTTTGCATAAAAAATAGGAATACAAAGATGCCAGCACTACGCACACTGCGCTATACTGCAATCATACTACTCGTATCACTTTCCCTTTCGCTTCACGCGCAGAACAATCCGTTTAAGATGAATGACCAGGTGTACCGTTCTTATCAGAAGGCACTGAAGGTCATCAGAGACAAGAAGAGCCTGGTATATGCTGACAGCATGTACAGCGATGCCCTGCGCCTTGGCGACAAGAAAGGGCTGTGCATCTCACGCGTGGTTGTGATGCGTCACTACTCCACACGGTCGTCGTGGGCAGACCTTCACAATGCCGCCTCTGAGGTGCGACGCAGTGCTCAGGAGACAGGCTACCGGCAGTATTATTACTATTCATACCATATAGAGTCGACGTGGCTCATCAACCATAACATGTCGCTGAAAGCATGGCATATTATAGGGCAGATGAAAAAGGAAGCTTACGCCGAAAACAACAACTACGGCATCTCCCTCAGTCTTCGTGGCCTTGCCCATATCTATGCCTCCCGCCATTCTTACCAGCTCTCCATAAAACACTATTTGGAAGCTGCGGAGTTCGTTGAGGCTAACGTTCCCGACCAGTCGCCCTCAATGCTTTATACCACTTTGGCGAAATGTTACTTCATGAAACTCGGCGGTGCGCCCGAAACCGCCCTTGGATATCTGGATAAAGCCCTGCAAACCTCACAAGAACCTTCCACTTCACGCAATGCCTTGGAGACCAAGGCGTTCATACTTTATGTGGCAGACAGGGTGAAAGAGGCTGACGAGGTAATGCCAGATCTGAAAAAATATTATTCACAGATAGGTGTCGGCTCAATGTACCATAACCTTATGTCCATGCGCTCGTTCGTACATGGAGACATACCGCAGGCCATAGCCTACAGCGACTCTCTGCCATTGCTCGACGGCTATCATCGTAAGATGTATATCTACGAACGTATAGCGCGTCACGACGAGGCACTGAAAATCTACCGTAAGATTTCCCGTTACAACGACTCCATCGTGGCAAGCCTGCACTCTTCAGACATTGCAGAGTTTGAGGCACAATACCGCCTTGACCACCTGAAGCATCAGAATATGCGGCTCGACCTGCAGAACTCTACGCTGCTGGCACAGCATCTGAAGCAACAGCTCGCCATGGAGCAGATGAACGCCAGCAACAGACTCCTCGAAGCCGAAGTGCATAAGTCTGAGGCGGAACGTCTGGAGCTTGAGGCACGCCGTCTGCAGTCTGACGCCAAGGTGGAGAAAATGGCTAACGAACGCCGGCTCCTGCTCCATAAGCGTCAGACGGAACTTCTGAAACAACAGAAAAAAGAAGAACAGCTTCGCAACCAGCGCATGATGGCGTGGGTTGTCCTGCTCCTCGTCGTAGTAGTCCTTCTGGTGTATGGCATGTACCGCAACAGGAAACAGGTGGCGTTCCTTTCTTCAATCAACGCCGAACTCGACGCTGCAAGGAAAAAGGCTGAAGAGGCGGACAAGATAAAGACGCTCTTCATACAGAACATGAGCCACGAGATACGTACCCCGCTGAATGTCATAGTAGGCTTCTCGCAACTCCTCTCTGAGCCAGAGATACCTATGGAGGACGAAGAGAAACGGGAAATGGGCAGACAGATCCTTGAGCAGAGCGAGATGCTCACGACTCTCCTCAACGATATTCTCAATGTCGCCGAGCTTGAGGCGGGAACATACATCATGAACATCGCTGAGGTGGCGTGCAATGATACCTGTCGTAAGGCACTCTCCATGGTTCAGCACCGCTGTCCCCCTTCCGTCCGCATGTATTTCACCACAGACCTCTCTGACGCTGTCACTGTCCAAAGTGACGTGGTGCGCATGAAGCAGGTTCTCGTGAATTTCCTCACCAACGCCACGAAGTTCACGGAGCATGGCGAGATACGTCTCCATTGCACCGACCGTGAGCACCCCGGATATGTCACCATGTCTGTTACAGATACCGGACGAGGCGTTCCGCCGGAACATGCCGATGAAATCTTCGAACGTTTCAAGAAACTTGACCAGTTCAAGCAAGGCAACGGCATAGGCCTTAACCTTTGCCGCCTTATCTCCCAACAGCTGAAAGGCATGGTGATGCTCGACACGAAATATACCGGAGGCGCCCGTTTCCTCTTCCTCCTGCCATATAGCAAGGCAGAAGGCAACGGCAAGGCATAAGCCAACGTCGTTTCATGGGCGTAAATACAGATGAAACATAACTGTGGAGGTGCTTGTCATTGCAAAAAAAACAGCTTAAAACATGCTTTTAATGAAAAAAACGCATGTAAAAAGAAAAAAATACATGAAAAATTTGCACGGTACCGAAAAAATGTGTACCTTTGCACCCGCAAAAAAGAAATGAGGACAAGAGAGTCCTTCTTGCAATACATGTTGGAGAGGTGGCGGAATTGGTAGACGCGCTACTTTGAGGGGGTAGTGTCAA
>CALZUQ010000070.1 GCA_945829425.1 uncultured bacterium
GTCAACCCATAATTAATAACATTTAGACGGTGGGAATTAATAGAACCCACCTATAATTTATTATCATTTCAGGATATATGTATAAACCAAAACTTGTCTCTTGTCTGAAACATTATGACAAGAAGACGTTCACTGCCGACCTTATGGCAGGCGTAATTGTAGGTATCGTAGCACTTCCGTTAGCCATAGCCTTCGGCATAGCTTCTGGAGTGTCTCCTGAGAAAGGTATCATAACAGCCATTGTCGCCGGCCTGCTGATATCCGTCTTCGGCGGTTCTAAGGTTCAGATTGGCGGTCCTACAGGAGCCTTTATCATCATCATCTACGGTATCATAGAGCAGTACGGTCTCTCCGGCCTCTCTATAGCGACTTTAATGGCAGGTGTCTTCCTCATAATGTTCGGCGTCATGAGGTTGGGCACGATTATCCAGTACATCCCCTACCCCATTGTGGTAGGCTTTACGTCGGGTATAGCGGTAACGATATTCAGCACTCAGATGAAGGATTTCTTCGGTCTTCAGATAGACAAAGTTCCAAGCGACTTCATAGAGAAATGGATATGCTACGCCGAGCATTTCACCACCCTCGATCCATGGACAGTGGCTATTGGTGCGCTGAGCCTCCTCATCATCCTCCTTCTGCCAAAGTTGAGCAAGAAGATACCCGGCTCGCTGATAGCCATCATAGTAACCACCATTGTTGCCCTTCTGCTAAAAGAATACGCCGGAGTAGAGAGCATAGAGACAATAGGCGACAGGTTCTCCATAACATCGCAGATGCCAGGAGCCGAGGTTCCGGCATTGTCATGGGTGACGCTGAAAGGCTTGGTCCAGCCGGCTCTTACCATTGCCATGCTTGGAGCTATAGAGTCTCTGCTCTCCGCCGCAGTGGCTGACGGTGTGATAGGCGACCGCCACAACTCCAACAACGAGCTGATAGGCCAAGGCATAGCCAACCTCGTTACTCCGCTTTTCGGAGGCATTCCCGCCACAGGAGCCATAGCACGTACCATGACGAACATCAACAACGGTGGCAAGACACCTGTCGCCGGCATAATCCACGCCGTAGTGCTGCTGCTCATATTCCTGTTTCTCATGCCTTTAGCCCAGTACATCCCTATGGCTTGCCTTGCCGGAGTACTTGTGGTCGTAAGCTACAACATGTGCGGCATACCGTCGTTCCTCGGCATACTACGCAACCCGAAGTCAGACGTCACGGTTCTTCTCGTGACATTCTTCCTGACAATTATCTTCGACCTCACGATAGCCATTGAGGTTGGTGTGGTAATAGCCTGCCTGCTCTTCATGCGCCGTATGGCAGAGACCAGCGACGTCCAGGTTATGAAAGAGATTGACGTAGAAGAGGAGTCTGACCTTCAGTCGCAGCACGACGAGCACATTGAGGTGCCGGAGAATATCGAGGTGTACGAGATAAACGGCCCGTTCTTCTTCGGAGCCGGCAACAAAGCCGAGGAACTTATGAGCCGCTTCCGCGAGAAGCCTGCCGTACGTATCATCCGCATGCGTCACGTCCCGTTCATAGACTCTACGGGCATCCACAACCTTTCGAACATCTGCATAACGTCGAAACAACAGGGAATAGACGTGGTGCTCTCAGGTGTCAACCCGAAGGTTCATGCCGTTTTGGCGAAGGCACATTTCTACCAGCTCATAGGTGAAGACCATATCTGCTCACATATAGACATAGCGTTGGAAAAGGCGAAATCTCTGGCAGAGAAGAGGCAATAGCCAAGCGAACTAAGGTGGGAGACTTGTCCTCAGGACCCACTGGCCAGAGGAAAGTAATTACCCCCACCTTAACACAAAACCCACATAAAAAAAGAGACCAGCAGCGGCCTGTCATGGCTGTTGCTGGTCTCGTCTATTTAGGGTGAAAATTATTTCGGGTGAACTAATTACTTTGGTTTAAGCTAATTATTTCGGGTAAACAAATTATTTTGTTTTAAGCCACTTACGTGTACTGTCAATTCCCACCTATACCGACTTCGGAGGGACCACCGAGTTTCCTTTCAGAATATCCTTCACGCGCATGATCTGGAGTATGGATGAGTATGCCCCCTCGACAAACGGTCCACTGAGATACGCCACTCTGTCTTCCACACTCAGGTTGTTGCACTCCAGTAGTCCTCGCACCGCCTCAATGAAGTGCTGGTGCGGGTTATAGTCTCCCGGCACAGATACAGCCGAAATGCCATAGCTCAACGCCAGCTGCCTGTGTACGCGGCTGTTGAAACATACGGCAATGACTGGTATTGCTCCACGGTAGCTGGATAGTTTTCGTGCCGTTCCTCCCGTCTTGCTGTCAGTAATGATGGCACGCACTCCGAGTTTCTCGACAGCGTCTATGGCACAGTTGGAGAGGTAGTCGGCAGTGTCAATCATCTCCTGCATAGCCACCTTCCCCACGTCAGAATGGTGTATGTCATGCTCCACCTGCTCGGCAATCGTCGCCATGGTGCGTACCGCCTCGACAGGATATTTTCCACTTGCCGTCTCTCCAGAGAGCATGACGGCGTCGGTACGTGTATATATCGCCGTGGCGATGTCCGACACCTCAGCACGTGTAGGTCGAGGGTTCTCTATCATGGAATGCAGCATTTGTGTCGCCACTATTACCGGTTTCTTTGCCAGAATGCACTTGCGTATAATCTGCCTCTGTATGGCAGGTATCTGCTCCAGTGGCACCTCAATGCCAAGGTCTCCGCGAGCTACCATGATGCCGTAGCTTGCCTCAATGATCTCGTCGATATTATCAACGCCCTCCTGGTTCTCTATCTTTGCAATGATCTTTATGTCCGAGCCATGCTCGTCGAGTATCTGCTGCACCGCCCGTACGTCCTGTACGCTTCTTACGAAAGAATGCGCTATGAAGTCTATGCCTTCTTCTATTGCGAGAAGTATGTTGCGGCGGTCTTTCTCTGTCAGTGCGGGGAGGTCGATGTGCTCTCCCGGCACGTTGACGCTTTTGTTTGCTCCGAGCTTTCCGTCGTTCATGACCTCGACCTGTATCTTTTCGCCTTGTATTCCGACGACTTTCATGTCGAGAATGCCGTCGTCGAAGAGTATCTCGTCGCCGCATTTCACGTCGTGGGCTATTCCGGGATATGACAATGCAATGACATCATGAGTGGTAGGTGACTCCGGCGCACCTATTATGGTTACTCTCTCGCCGGTTTTGTAGGTTATAGGTTCCTCAACTTTCGTAGAACGCACCTCAGGCCCTTTCGTGTCAATAAGGAGCGCCAGGTCTTTCGACACGGCTCGTGTGTTCCTGATAATCTCACGTAGCCCGTCAGGAGTGGCATGTGCAGTGTTCATACGTATTACATTTACCCCTGCTTCATATAATGAGCGGATAAACTCTACCGAACAGCGACGGTCGCTGACAGAGGCAACAATCTTCGTTTGCTTCATAATATAATAATGTATATGTGTACTATTTCCACTTATAATACTTGCAAAATTAATAAAAATTCCCGATAACACCAATAAAAGTCAATAAAAATCAACACTATAGAAAAAAAAAACTGTAAAAATTTCGTTATCCCGCAAAAAACGTGTAACTTTGCAGGACGAAATAAAAAAACGAAACATAATAATCAAGATTTACATTCAAAAATGACAAAAGCAGACATAATCAACGAAATCGTCGAAAAGACAGGCATAGCACGTCGTGACGCTTCGGTAGCTGTAGAGGCACTTATGGAAATCATAAAGGACAAGATGGTCAACGAGCACGAGAACATCTATCTTCGCGGCTTCGGCAGCTTCAATGTTAAGAAACGTGCAGAGAAAACAGCGCGCAACATCTCTAAGAACACGACAATAACTATACCGGAGCACAACATTCCGGCATTCAAGCCTTCAAAGAGCTTCTTGCAGATGATGAAGGGCGAGGCTGTGACAGCAGAAGATTAATACGCCCAGGCAGAAGTGCTGACAAGAGACAACAGATAACAAAAGAAATACTAACCATTTTTTAAAACATCAAACAATTATGCCAAACGGTAAGAAAAAGAAGGGCCACAAGATGGCTACACACAAGCGTAAGAAGAGACTCCGTAAGAACAGACATAAGAGCAAGTAAAGCTCATTCAGTCTGATACGGCTGAGGGGTATGTCAACAAGCCAGATAGATTTTCTACGAGAAGCTTGGCGACATACCCTTTATCTTATGGTGGGTTCTATTAATTCCCACCGTTAAAATGTTAATAATTATGGGTTGACGTTTTGTCATCTTTCCGTTTCTCTCTGGCGCATACTGCCAGTTTTTTCAGTCACGATGCCCGCATCGCTCCTTCAAAAACTGACACTCTGCTCTCAGAGATAAATCGGAAATCTGTCAAAGCGAATTAATAGAACCCACCTTATCAAGGAACGGTTTCCTGAGAAAGATAGATTTTCTGGCGGCAGAGTGCGTTGCAGCCCTCTGGCTTCCGCCATTTTTTTCAAACAAGGTATATCAGGATATGACAAGCGAATTAGTTATAGACGTAAAAGACAGCGAGATATCCATAGCACTTCTTGAAGACAAGAACCTGGTTGAATACCAGACAGAGCCGCGGTCGGCGTCCTTCTCCGTAGGCAACGTTTACATTGCCAAGGTGAGGAAACTCATGCCGGGACTCAACGCTTCATTCGTGGATGTCGGTCACGAACGCGACGCTTTCCTCCACTACCTTGACCTCGGTAATAACATTACAAGCTTCCAGAAATACCTGAGACAGGTGCAGAGCGACAGAAAAACGCTCTACCCCTTCGAAAAAGCAACAAGACTGCCTGAGATAAACAAAGACGGCTCGATAGCATCGGTACTGACAAAAGACGAGGAGGTCCTCGTGCAGATAGTCAAAGAACCTATCTCGACAAAAGGCCCGCGACTGACGGGAGAACTGTCGTTTGCAGGAAGATACCTCGTACTGATGCCGTTCCACGAGAAGGTCTCGGTGTCGTCGAAGATAAAAAGCAGCGAGGAACGCTCCAGGCTGAAGCAGATAATACAGAGTGCCAAGCCCCGCAACGTCGGGGTGATCGTACGCACCGTAGCAGAAGGATGCAACGGCGAGGAACTGCTTTCAGAGATGGAGATACTGCACAAGAGATGGCAAGCGGTAATAGAAAAGGTTCAGAAGTCGCAGAAACGCCCGCAGCTGGTCTATGAGGAGACAAGCAGGGCGGTGGCACTGCTCCGAGACCTTTTCAACCCGACCTACTCTGCCATATATGTCAACGACGACACGGTGTTCAAAGAGATAAAAGAATATATCTCGCTGATAGCACCCGAGAAGACAGGCATCGTGAAACTGTATGAAGGGCGTGTACCTATCTTTGACAATTTCAGCATAACGAAACAACTGAAGTCCGGCTTCGGAAAAACGGTGAACTACAAGCACGGCGCATACCTCATAATAGAGCATACGGAGGCAATGCACGTGGTCGACGTAAACAGCGGAAACAGGACAAAAGCAGAAAACGGACAGGAGAAAAACGCTCTTGAGGTAAACCTCGGAGCTGCCGACGAGCTGGCACGACAGCTGAGGCTACGGGATATGGGAGGAATAATCATCGTAGACTTCATTGACATGCACCTTGCAGAAGACCGCCAGCTGCTCTACGAACGGATGTGCAAGAACATGCAGCAAGACCGTGCCCGCCATAACATCCTGCCGCTGTCAAAGTTCGGACTGATGCAGATAACGCGCCAAAGGGTGAGACCTGCCATGGATATCAACGTCGAGGAGGTCTGCCCGACATGTTTCGGAAAAGGGAAGATAAAGTCAAGCTTGCTCTTTACAGACAAATTAGAGAGAAAGATAGATTATCTGGTCAACAAAGTAGGAGTGCATAGCTTCACTCTGCATGTCCACCCATATGTGGCGGCATACATCAACAAAGGATTCATAAGCATGAAACGCCGCTGGCAGATAAAGTACGGCTTCGGAGTGAAGGTCATCGCGTCACAGAAACTGGCGTTCCTGCAGTATGAGTTCTACGACAAGAACAAACAGTTCATCGACATGAAGGAGGAATGTGACGAATAGCTCACGCTGCAGGACCTTCATCACTGTCATAAAAAAAAACATAACACACAGGCGATTGCACGACACACACTTCTTGCAGTCGCCTGCGTTGCTTTAAAAGAAAAAATGTCATGGCAAAGAGATTTTTCAGAAGAAGGCTGTATGTCATAATAATAGTCTTGGCAGCTCTCGTTGCAGAACACGGATGGTCATTATACGGCAGCGAGGAAACGAAACAGGCGGAAAAGGAGGAAAGGCAAGCCATTGGGGGCGACGGAACCTCAGACAACAAAGGCGACGAGCCGGAAGAGAGCCGTGGGAGAGACAGGAGGTTTACCGTGCCACGCGTCATAGGACGGAGAGACAAGGGGCTCATACTATACCGCATGGCGTACACCACGTCCTACAACACTGCGACACGCACGCCGAACTGGGTGGGATGGGCGTTGACGGCAGAACATACCGACGGAGAACATGCGAGAAAGAACCATTACTTCAGGGAAGACACCGACGTGCCGGAGCCAAGGGCTGTATATTCGGACATAAGGGAGGGGGAGTGTGGTTACCAGAGAGGGCATATCTGTCCCGCAGGCGACAACAAATGGTCGAAGAAGGCGCAGGAGGAGGCATTTCTCATGACGAATATCTGTCCGCAGGACGGACATCTGAACCAGAACGACTGGAAATATCTTGAGCAGGCGTGTCGTGAATGGGCAAACACGTACAAGACGGCATATATCGTGGCAGGACCGATATTCAGGTCAAAGCCTTACCGTACGGTGGGCGAGAACAAGGTCGCCGTGCCCGACGCATTCTTCAAGGTCGTAATGGTTTACAAGGGCAAGAACCCTCAGGCTATCGGCTTCATATACGACAATGTCTCCGGGCATCATGACATGGAGCACTATGCGCGCAGTGTCGATGAGGTAGAGCAACTGACCGGCCTGGACTTCTTCCATGAACTGGACGACACTGTGGAAGAGAAGATTGAGGCGCAGTGTGACTTTTCCGCATTCTGAACAAGGACAACGGCATCACTACTCTCAGCTCCACAGGCTGCAGCGACCTAAGGGCGACCAACGACTGCAAGCCGCCTTCCAGCTCTCATTCTTGTCCGCATCAGAATGGGACTTACTTGGGACTTACTTGGGACTTACTTGGGACTTAAGCATCGGTGCGTGCAGGCGAAAATCGCGAATTTCTCAATCCCGTTGCAAAGGTACTGCTTTCTCACATACGCTGCAAGGCTTGTCCCGAAGTTCGGTTACGGTTGTCCCGAAAATCGGATAATTCTTAATCTTGACCTTGAGCACATCCTTGAAACCTTAACACCTTAACACCTTAACTTCATCACTAACACCTAATCACTAACACTTCATCACTAACACTTCATCACTAACACTTCATCACTAACACTTCTTTTGACCATATCCATGACCTTGAGTTTAT
Organism: uncultured bacterium; assembly: GCA_945829425.1. Lineage (GTDB taxonomy): Bacteria > Bacteroidota > Bacteroidia > Bacteroidales > Bacteroidaceae > Prevotella. The sequence continues at coordinate 7,490 of CALZUQ010000070.1, forward strand.
GAACGAAGGTATCGGTGAATGGCCATGAATTATTTTTTCTTTATTTCACGGTCTTCCTGTTTGTCTTAGTTGTCTTGGTTGCCTTTTACGTAAAGGTTTTATGTCAAGGAAAGTAAAGATTTAACGATTTTAACTTGCTTTTACGTGCAAATGTGCGGTTTGGATGACAGTCCCTGTCTTCGTCATCGGGTGCTCCACAATGGTTCGTCCTGCCAGTTGCCTGATGGGAAGCCCAGTGCGCCGAGGTCAACTTCGGGATATTCTGCGAAGAGAGCCTGCATCTTGTCCAGCATGTCATTTCCCGGAGATATGATATTGAGGAAGTACTTGATGATGCACATATCAAAATAAATCCTGAGCGTATCTGTTGGCAGGTTTATCCATGGTTTCACCATGATATTAGGTATCATGGGGCGCAGCGTGTTCTGTTTGTTCCAAACGCGGGCATGGTGACAACAAAGATTTCGGGTCAGTGTGACAATGGTCATCCACGACTCGAATGGGGCTATTTGCAGATGAAAGGACTGGGACACCCTTTTCTTAATCTTCTTATTTTTGATGTTGGAGTATATATTCGTCATTACTCCTAACGGCAGTATCTCTGACAACATCCAGGCAGGAGGAAAGGGGTCAGAGTAGGTTTCCTTGAAATGGGTGATGAATTCTTCCTTTGAGTGGTTCAACTCGTCCTCAATCAGACGAATAGTCTTGTTGAACTTGACGGGGTTGGAGAAGTTGTTTGGATTAGTCATCCAGAAAGGGTCACCAGTTACCTCACAACCATGTTTGACAATAGCACTGCGCACTGCCACCTCTATCTTCTCAATCTCGTTGAACAACAGCAAACGGAGCTTCTTGTCGAAACGATAAAGCATCATTACCTTACTGAATGTTACTCCAGGCTTGTATAAGTGTTGTTCTTTGGGCACTCGAAGCAAAGGGTACATATATGCGGACAAACGATAATAGCCGATATGAGTAAGGTAGTGATTAGCCTTGTTCACATCGGTTATCGACAATCCCCTTGATTGGAGAAGAGTGATGAGACTCTGTTCTTCTGTATAATGTTTGCCAAATGGTATTCTTTCTGTCATGTGCATATAAAAAAACGACCCGCTCATTTGAGCATCGTTGAGAGGCTTGGCGGGTTCTGGTGGTGCAAAGGTACGACTTTTATTTGAGTTGTGCAAGTGTTTGGGGAGAAAAATTGTGCAAGGCGAGAGACAAATCAATAAACTTGTTTAATTGTTTTTCCGAGCCGCAGCCAATTTTATGCAAAAGTGATGATTTGACGGACGTTTTTGACAGTTGTTGGGTGTTTGGACGTACAAAATGCGGCGTTTACAAACCAAAGTGGGGAAGATACAAACCAGATTGGGGAATGTGGGAGGGAGCCACAGAGGAATCTCTGAATTTACCATTGAATATTTGAGCAATACGCCTATTATTTGTTGTTTTGCCCTATCAAAAAAAGTAATCTCAGCTACTCTCATAACTTAGGAGAGTAGCTGAGATTACTTTCAAGTACAGTTTTTCGCCGTAGAGATACTGTCTCGCAGCATTATTTCATTACTTTCCTTGTCGTGCCGTCACTCATGCGGATGATGTTCAGACCACGGCTTGTGCCGTTGCTCCTCTTTCCGTCGAGGTCATAGACAGCGTCAATCATTACTTCCTTGTTGGCGGTATTGTAGTTTATGTCGGTAGAGGTGATTGGCAGGATTGTACCGAACCTGTTCCAGTCAGATGTAGTTTTGTATGCTTCTAACGAAGCCTCGGGAACATAGAGAGTTGCTTGGTTGTAAGTACCCCATCCAAAGAAATAGCCTTCAATTGGTGTTTCTATTTCGCATGTCACGGTTTTAAGGGATTGACAGCGTTCGAAGCAGTACTCTCCCAAACTCGTCACAGAAGACGGAATGGTTATGGACGTGAGGGAAGAACATTTATAGAAGCAGTACTCTCCCAAACTCGTCACAGAAGACGGAATGTCAATGGACGTGAGGGAAGAACAGCCAGAGAAGGAGTTTCCTCCCAACCCCGTCACAGAAGACGGAATGTCAATGGAAGTAAGGGAAGAACAGTCTGTGAAGCACCAGTCTCCCAAACTCGTCACAGAAGACGGAATGTCAATGGACGTGAGGGAAGAACATTTCCAGAAGCAGTACTCTCCCAAACTCGTCACAGAAGACGGAATGTCAATGGAAGTAAGGGAAGAACAGTCTGTGAAGCACCAGTCTCCCAAACTCGTCACAGAAGACGGAATGGTGACAGACGTGAGGGAAGAACAGCCATAGAAGCAGAACTTTCCCAAACTCGTCACGGAAGACGGAATGGTGACAGACGTGAGGGAAGAACAGTTATAGAAGCATGCATATCCCAAACTCGTCACAGAAGACGGAATGACAGTCGTTTTACATCCTTGAATCATAGTGTTAGTTGATGTCTCTATTATCGCATTGCAGTTGTCTCGAGAGTCATATACTTTATTGTTCTTATCTACTGTAATTGATTCAAGAGAAGAACAGCCATAGAAGCAGTTTTTTCCCAAACTCGTCACAGAAGACGGAATGTCGATGGACGTAAGGGAAGTACAGTAATAGAAGCAGTAATCTCCCAAACTCGTCACAGAAGACGGAATGGTGACAGACGTGAGGGAAGAACAGCCATAGAAGCACCCATCTTCCAAACTCGTCACAGAAGACGGAATGACAGTCGTTTTACATCCTTGAATCATTGTCTTAGTTGATGTCTCTATTATTGCATTACAGTTCTCTCGAGAGTCATATACCTTGTTGTTCTTATCTACTGTAATCGATTCAAGAGAATAACAGCCAGCGAAGCAGGCAACTCCCAAACTCGTCACAGAAGACGGAATGTCAATGGACGTGAGGGAAGAACAGTCAGAGAAGCAGGAAGATCCCAAACTCGTCACAGAAGACGGAATGTCGATGGACGTAAGGGAAGTACATTTATAGAAGCATTCATCTCCCAAACTCGTCACAGAAGACGGAATGTCAATGGACGTGAGGGAAGAACATTCCCAGAAGCAGGAATTTCCCAAACTCGTCACAGAAGACGGAATGTCAATGGACGTGAGGGAAGTACAGTAATAGAAGCAGTACTCTCCCAAACTCGTCACAGAAGACGGAATGTCAATGGACGTGAGGGAAGTACACCAAGAGAAGCAGTCATCTCCCAAACTCGTCACAGAAGACGGAATGTCAATGGACGTGAGGGAAGTACACCAAGAGAAGCAGTCATCTCCCAAACTCGTCACAGAAGACGGAATGTCAATGGACGTGAGGGAAGAACAGCGAGAGAAGCAGTCATCTCCCAAACTCGTCACAGAAGACGGAATGGTTATGGACGTGAGGGAAGAACAGCGAGAGAAGCAGTCATCTCCCAAACTCGTCACAGAAGACGGAATGTCAATTGACGTGAGGGAAAAACAACCCTGGAAGCAGCTTTCTCCCAAACTCGTCACGCTATATGTAACATCGTTGTACGTAACGTTTTCGGGAATGACTACTTCCGTTTGAGAACCGCTAAACTCTGCAAGCTCTGCAGTCTTCGCCTCAGTGTCCAAATTGTACTTGAATCCGTCATCGGTGCTATACTCAATGACTTCTGCATTCGCAGCCATACTCATTACCGTAAACAGAGCGATGAGCATGCATCTCATAGTAAATGATTTTTTCATCTTTAGATGTTTTTTTTGCCAATAGCTCCCTCTTGACGGTTAATAAGAAAGATTGTATGCATACAAACACAAAAAACGTGGAGCCAGTCCTGTCACTCGTTCCACAATTCGTAGGCTCTCGCATTGCCCTGTAAGTCGAAACGAGCAACGCTGAAAGCCCCACGTATGTGTATATATAATTCTATACCATTATTCTCTTGACACACAAATGTCAAGAGGAAAAATGGAAGGAATGGATATAATACACTCCATGAGGCGTTTCCGTTGCTTTGTTTTTGACTTACCATAGAGTGTGCGAAGTTCTAACACGTCAAAACCAAAGCGCAAGATACGCCTTTGTCATTATATATGTGTCTGCCCACTTCTGCCCAATAGGCTGTTGCCTTCGGTTTCAGCAAGGCTAAGACTGGATGCAAAGGTAACAATAATATCTGAAACTGCAAAAATTTTTATGAAAAATATTTCGTAAAGTATATTTTCAAAAAAAACATTAGACAGGTTGTGCTTTATACTCGACCTTTTCTGCAATGGAATGATTGGAATGATTGCATTTACAGCAAAAAGTGTTAACTTGTTAACGTTAATTTGGCATCAACATGCAACTT
>CALZUQ010000071.1 GCA_945829425.1 uncultured bacterium
GTGGGCAACAGACACGAGGCTGACGACATAGCGCAGGAAGCCCTCGTGAAGGCTTACCTCTCCTTGGAGAGCTACCACGACACGGGGAGGTTCACGGCATGGCTATACCGCATAGCCCACAACACCTTCCTCGACTACAGACGTAACGGCAGAAGCCTATACCCTCTTGAGAGGGGTGCTGCCGTGACAGACAGCTCCTTCGATGCCGACTCCGCCTTCCGCTATCAGGCGTTGTACGAGGCTCTTGACAGCCTTCCGCCGAAGGAGCGTTCCGCCCTCCTGCTCTATTACATAAAGGGATATAACGTCCGGGAGATAAGCAAGATAGTGGAGTGCAGCGAGGAGGCTGTGAAGAAACAGATGTCACGAGGACGCGAACTGCTGAGAAAGATGCTTTGTGAATAATAATTTATAATGGTTATGGTTTCAAGGGGTTTCAAGTTTCAAGGGGTTTCAAGTTTCAAGGGGTTTCAAGTTTCAAGATCAAGGTTAAGGTCAAGGTTAAGGTTAAGGTCAAGGTTAAGGTCAAGGTTAAGGTCAAGGTTAAGGTCAAAATGTAAATACGATGAATAAAAACGAGAACACGATCAGAGAGGACGAGCTGTCGCAGCTCTTCGCCCGTTTTACACCTCCGATGAGAGACTCCGAGACTTTCATGGAAAGGTTAGACAGCAGGCTCGACGCTGTAGAATATCTTAAGGATATGCAGCGCGCACAGGTGAGACGCTACAAGGCCACCGTACTGACGGCCTTCGGCGCAGGCGTCGTAGTAGGAGTGATATTGCTTGCCTTCGTCCTCAACGCCCCTCCGTCAGAACATCTCTTCTGCTTCGGCATACAGTCCGCGCCTTTCCTATTCCTTGAGCAGAACAGCCGCATAATAACAATAACGGCTCTCTCGCTGCTGCTTGCCGGAAGCATAGTGTCGATAGTATATACTATGGTTCATACCGACCTCAGACAAGATGTCTGGAAAATGCAAATGAGCTTAGAGAAATGAGATTTGAGCTTAGAGCTTAGAGATTTGAGCTTAGAGCTTAGAGAAATGAGATTTGAGCTTAGAGCTTAGAGATTTGAGATGAGAAAGCTGGTGCACTAATAAGATATCAAACTTGGGCTAAGATTTGGTGCGCCAGCCTTAAGAATAAAGAACGCGAATGACCGTAAATTACCGTGAATTGGAATAATTTTTTTTCGGTCATTCACGGTAATTTACGGTCATTCGCGTTCAAATAAAACAGTTGTCCACAATTTTATATATTGCGGTAGTTGAATACATTTTAATCATACATTATAAATTGTATCATATTACGCCCATTTTTCCCAGTCCTATGAGCATGAGGTAGCCCGTTACGAGACCTATGAAGCCCATGAGCAGTCCCACCTTCATCATCTGCTTCTGCTCTATCATGCCCGTGGCATGTGCGAGGGCGTTGGGAGGCGTAGAGATAGGAAGCACCATGGCAAGAGAGGCGGAGAGGGCTATGCCTATGAGGAGCGGCGACACACCGCCGAAGGGCGCCAGCGACTCTGCCGCAGCAGTACCTATCACGGTGAGTATAGGCACGAGGAGTGCCGCCGTGGCAGTGTTCGAGATGAAGTTCGAGAGGAGGTAGCATATCAGTCCTGAACCGATGATCATGGCTATGGCAGGCCATTCGTTGAACGGTATCGTCTCTATGAGGTGTGCCGCAAGCCCTGTCTCCTGAAGTGCCAGGCCGAGGGCGAAGCCTCCTGCCACCATCCACAATACCGACCAGTTTATCTCCTCCAGGTCCTTACGCGTGATGATGCCGCAAGCGCAGAACACGCCAACGGGCAGCATTGCCACGACGTTGGAGTTGACGCCGGTATATTTGTCGAACATCCAGAGCAGTATGGTTACGATGAACGTGACGTAAACAACTACCGTCTGCCACCCCGTCTCCTTATGTCCGTCAATCTGCAGCTCTATGGTCTTCTGAGTGAAGGGGAAGAGAGTGCGGAGCACCACCCAGCCGACAAAGAGTAGGAAGATGGCGAGGGGGAACATGAACATCATCCACTCTCCGAAGCCTATGGCAAGGTCAAGACCCTCGGGGTTGTTGAGAGCCTTGAGGGCTATGGCGTTCGGCGGCGTGCCTATCGGCGTTCCTATGCCTCCTATGTTTGCTCCGATAGGTATGGCGAGAGCCAGTCCTATCCTACCCTTTCCGCTTGCGGGCAGCTGTTTCAGCACGGGGGTGAGGAAGGTGAGCATCATAGCCGCCGTGGCGGTGTTCGAGAGGAACATAGAGAATACTCCCGTCACGAGGAGGAAGCCGAGGAGAACGTTCTCCGAGCGTTTGCCGAAGGGTGTCAGGAGCATGTGCGCCAGCTTGACGTCAAGACCTACCTTCGTTGCAGCAATGGCGAGTATGAAGCCTCCTATGAAGAGCATGATGATAGGATCGGCGAAACACGCCATGAGCTTCTGATACTTTATCACTGTCCCCAAGGTCTCCGGAGCGTGCTGCGTAAAGAGCAGAAGACTGGAGTCGGAGCATGTAAACAGCAGTACTACGATGACGAGCGTAGAGGTAGCCCAGGAGGGAATGCCTTCGGTAAGCCACATCAGTGAGGCGAAGACGAAGACGGCAATAGTACGCTGCTCGGTGAGTGTCAGGTCGGCAATGCCATACGCCTCAGAAGGCAGGCACCACAACACTAGGCTTATCAACGTTACGACAGTTATCTTGAAAGCCTTTGACAAGATGTCATTTTTCGGCATACTCTTCTTGCGGTTGTGATATTTCTCCACAAGATGATAGCCATGGAAACTTTTAAACATAATTGAGATTGTATTGAATTATTTTTATATGAGTCTGTATGACATGCTGAAAAAAACGTCTGCAAAGTTATAACATTTTTTTCATGACGGCAAAGAATTGTCCTTTTTTTTCTTCTACAGCAGCAAATATTTGACATTAACTATTTAATTTATAATTTATAATTTATAATGTATAATGTATAATTTGGAAGTTAACTCCTTGAAACTTGAAACCCCTTGAAACCTGAAACCTGAAACCCTGAAACCTGAAACCCCTTGAAACCAGAAACCCCTTGAAACCTGAAACCCCTTGAAACCTGAAACCATTATACATTATAAAAAAAGGGGGGAGACTAACTTCACAGCCAATCTCCCTTAATAATTAACCACTCAAAAAGTATTGAAGAGTCTCTGTACGACTACAGAGTCCTTCAGATACCGTTTAGAAACAACGGGCACCAAGAGAGACACCCGTTGTCCCAACGAAAAACTATTCTCATCTTACTATAATGCGCTTTGTCGAGCCGTCAGACATCCTGATGATGTTCAAGCCCTTCAGCAGCTTCTCTACCCTCACGCCGTCAGCGGTGAAGACAGCCTGCGGAGCGTTCTTTGCCGTATTGTCTCTTACCGTCTCGACAGCTGTAGGAACGTCGTCGGTCAGTTCCGCCTTCATATTGTCCATACAGAAATACGTCGGAGTATTTATGAAGCCATACGACTGGTCAGAAGAGTCCATGGAGAAGTCGAGGTGATCTACGGCACCGAGCTCAGAGAGGTCAACCTTTGTCCATTCGTTCATTATCTTTCCGTCTTTTGCGAGATAGACGTCGACATGTCCCGTCTCGTCGCCCTCAAGCGTCCTTCCCGTGATGGTAAGCACGAAGTAGTCGTCCTCGGTAAACTTCTTGGCGTAAGCGTCGCCATGGAGCATCGACTGGTAAGCGTAAGCCGCATTGTTGACATAGAGATACTCCGGCTTGTAAGGCTTCGTAGCGTATATCTGCGGACACTCTCCGGACATCATGTGGTTGTACTGTGAGAAATATCCTACGGCAAACTGGCGTGACTCCATGCCTCCACCGATGCAGGAGTTGAACTCCGACGGCGTTCCGTAGCCGTTGAAGTCAGACCCTGTCGTGGCAGAGACGGCGAAGCCCTCCCAATAGTCATAGTCCGCATCGTAGGTCGTAAGGAAGCTGAATACGTCAGAAGCCACGAAGAGCCCTGCGCTGTCGGCACCTTTATAATACTGCTCGCCTTTGAGGTCAACGTCCTCGAAGTTTATCACTCCGTCATATTCCGGGTTGTTGTTGGTATATCCGCCTTCTGTCTCAAAGACCTTCAGGCCTCCTATCACAGGCACGTCGTCAGAGCCGAGGCACTGTCCCCAAGCCTCTCCGAGGAGGTATGCCACCTCGCCCGAAGCAAGCTGTTCTGCCGTCACGACGGTCTCATACTCCTGTCCGTTGGCGTAATGTTCTATGACGTAGTTGTTTGTCTTTGCCGAAGCAGGAGTCGTAGCGGCATGGACATTGCCTGTAGTGGCAGCAGAACACTTCACGACACCTATGTTGAGGTTGTTCTTCACCACGGCGTTGGCGTTGGTGTTCGCCACGATCGTTGCGGCATAGCCCGTCGCCGACACCTCACCTGCATTGAAGCAGTTCGTCAGCGAGCCTGTCGCCATGAAGAGATATGACGTCACGCCACCGGCATACGTTCCTGAGCCGGAGACGTTGCCATAGTTGGCACAGCGGTCTATCGACGATGCGCCGTTGACATAAGCCACGACGCCACCCGTGTACTGCTTTCCTGACACGTCGGCGCGGTTGACACACCGCGATATTTCCGAAGCGTTGGCATAAGCCACGATGCCTGCCGCATAGTTTGCAGAAGATGTCACGCTGCCCTCCACGGTGAGGTCTGACACCTTGGCGTTCATGATATATGCGAAGAGTCCCTGATATGTCGCCGTGCTGTTTATCGCCAGTCCCTTCACGCAATGTCCGTTGCCGAGGAACGTTCCGGCGTATGCTTTCGCCGACGTCGTGCCTCCTATCGGTGTCCAAGGATAGTCTGCCAGGTCGATGTCTGCCACGAGGACAGCATCAGACTTCGTGGCTCCCTCGTTGACAGTCTTTGCCAGCCATGCCAGCTCGGCTCCCGAAGCTATCTGGTACACTCCGTCGACAGCCTGCGGCTCGGCAACGCTCTTGCCGTCCCAGGCACCCTCTGCAGCAGCCACAAGCTCTATGTTGAAGACCTGCTCGCCTTCTGCATCGTCGCCTATCGAGAAGGTGTTGCTGTAGAAGCGGAAGCCTTCTTTCTGCGCTGTCACGGCATAGTCGCCATACGTTCCGGTGTATGTCCCTTCTGCATCAGCCTCCAGTATCTTGCCGTTGTAAGAGACAGAGACCTCTGCGTCCTCGACGTTGGCTACGGTTCTGATCGGGAAGTTCTTAACCTCAGAGAGGGCTATCCTCACGTCAGGCAGCTGTCCGAAATATGTCTTGTGGGCTATTGCCGTGAAGTTTGCCGAGCGTCCCATGTTGCGGTCTATGAAACGGTGGTTGCCGATAGGGTCGCCGAAGCCGCTGACCTGTATCACGCCCTCGCTCATCACTATGTCGCCGTCCTGCGCTATGTCATAGTCCTCAGGGATGTCTATCGTCACTGCCTGAGCCGATGGAGCAGAGCCGAAGGTGTACTGGTTAGAGCCGAGGACGAGCGACGAGCCGTTAGGAATGCCGTTGTATGTCACGAAGGCAGACATGTTATATATTCCCGCGAGCTTGTTGGCAGGATGACGCAGTCCGCTGTACTGCACCTTCACCTTGTCGCCCGGCTGGAAGATTTTGCTGCCCTCACGTGAGGCGTTCACGATGTCCCTGTGGCACGGCTTTGCCGTAATGACCTGATAGACGGCGTTTCCTGCCTCGTCGGTCAGGCGCACTATTTGTCTGCCTTCCTTTAGGAGTATGGAGTATGAGCCGTCGGCACGCTTCGACACATACTGGTCGGAGAATGCGCCGTAGGTCACTGTCTCCTCGCCAATGACGGGATGAGCCACCTCGACCTTCGCTGCGCCCACAGGGGTGAAGGTGTACTCCATGCCCACCTCGCTGTCGAGATAGTAGAACACGTCGTGCTCGGCGTCGATGTTCTTCCCTGCCAGTTTCATCGTCTCGGCGTTATACTCTTCGTTGATGAACATATTGGGCTGGACGGAAGACTCCGTGCCGCCTACCGTCACGACGAAGACGCCAGTGTTCTCAGGCCATATCGCACTCCAGTATTCTCCGCCGAGGAATGCCTTCTTCGTAGTGCCGGAGTAGTAGTTCAGTCCTATGGCGTCGTAGGTCACGAGGACTATCGCCGTACCCTCGCCGACGGCTTTTATCCTCGACCACGGGCTTGCCGACGTGTCGGCGTTGTCTATCTCTATGACTCCCGTGCTTGGCTTTCCGTCGAGGCCCACGACGGTATAGTGGAAGTCCGGCTCAAGGAAATAGTTGTTCGTGGAGTTGTCTGTCAGCTCCCACGTGCGCATGGCGTGAGCGTCGAATGTCTCTCCAACGTTCATTCTGAGATGTCCCCTCTCGTTGATGTTGAGGAAGATGTCGCCCGTCTCATAGCCCTGGTTCCATGCCACGTCGTGCTTCACCGTCTTCTGGCCGAACGCCTGATAGTCGTCAGACGTAAACGCCAGCTGCGGGCGTTGCGCCGCGTCGGTGGACATGGTGAAATATCCGCCCTGCGTCAGTCCGCCTTCTTTCCATGTGCGGTAGTTGTACACCTGCTTGTCTGCCAGGCGGAACGTCACCGTCTTCTCAGAGCCTACGCTTTCCGTAGAGAGCACTTCGGCAGGTATGAAGTCGGTGAAATGAACCATCTTCGTGCCGAGGAAAATCTCTGCGTCCTTAGGCAGGGTTACGGAATATTCCGCTCCGACGGGTATCTCGCCGTAAACATTGGCGTTGAAAGTCACTGTGGCGGCTTTCAGAAGCGTCATATATTCCGTATGCTGTGCGGAAGGTATCAGGCGTGCAGTATAGCTGTCGCCGTTGAGGGCGAGGAACGTCTTCCTGCCCGCCGTGGTGCTTTGACCCAGCGTGATGGTCCTCACCGCCGTCTTGCTCTTCACCTCTACGTCGATGGTGTAGTCCTCGCCTGCCACCCAGCCGCTGTTTGAGGCGTATACGGTGCATGTCAGTATTGAGAACGTCTGCTCCTCGCCGGTGATGTCAAGCTCTATGGAGCCGTTGACGGTAGTGCCGTCAGAGGCTATTGCGGTGAGCACATACTTTCCGGGGTCTGCCGTGAAGGTGTATGTCGTACCCGAAGGGTCGCCGGTATCGACCTTCGCTCCCGTGTCTTTCTTTTCTAATGTCATGGTCTTCGATACGGTGTTCATCTGAACACTGACGTTGACCGCAAAGGCACTGCCGAGAGAAAGAAGCAGCAGCAATGCCAGAGAGTAGATACGTTTCATAGATTATTATTTGTTTAAATACATGAGTTATTCCAATGTATAATTGTCAGGGTTCCAGGTTTCAAGGGGTTTCAGGTTTCAGGGGTTTCAGGTTTCAGGGGTTTCAAGTTTCAAGGGGTTTCAGGTTTCAAGGGGTTTCAAGTTTCAGGGGTTTCAGGTTTCAGGGGTTAACTTCCAAATTATACATTATAAATTATAAATTATACATTAAAAATTATTTGACATATTTCTTTCCGCCGCTGATATACAGTGTGCCTGCCTGAGGAGCCGTTATCCTTCGTCCGAGAACGTCATACATCCTGCTGTCGGTAGACGGCTTCTCCGCCACTACGTTGTCTATGCCTGTGAAGTGGCCGTCTGGCGGCAGTGCGAGGATATGCGAGGGGTTGACATATACGGAGTATTTCCCCAGCAGCAGGCCCTCCGGCGACCATTGGTATAGCGTGCCTGCCGAAGCGAAGGAGGAAGAGTCGGTGGCATACATATAGCCGGTATAGGGGTTGACATACAGGGCGTAGGGCGACTGTATCTTCCGGATGTCGCTCATAATCGTTCCTGGCAGTGTCTCCTCAACGCCTTCCGCCCCGTCGGTCTCCATGATGCGTTGGGGGTTTAGGGTCAGGAAGTTGAAGACATACTCCGACGTGACGTAAGAGAACCGCGACCCTATGGCGAGGATATTGCCTTGGAGGTCTGTAGTGCTGTATGTCGAGGCATAGTCTAAGGTGACGAAACATGGCGAGGCTCCGCTGAGAGCCTTCTCACAGTCCATAATCACCGTACATGCCGGAACATAGTAGTAGTCTCCGGCAGAAGAGAAACACAGGTATCTGCCGCTCTGCGTCATCTTCCCGTAGAGGTTGATATGACCCGTGTCAATAGTCTTCACCACCTTCATGGTCTTTGCATCGACGACGGAGACGGTGGTCTCGTAGTCGTGGTTCTCCTGAAATGCGTAGCCTCCGGAGTTTGCCACGAAGAGATGTCCGCCGTACAGGGCTATGCCGTCAGGCTCATAGCCCACCTCCACGGCGTCTGTGACCTTGAACGTGCGTATGTCTATCTTCGCCACGAAGCCTCGTGTGAACGTCTTCATGCCCGATGTCGTGGCACACTCATGACCGTAGGACGTGACATAGACATATTCGCCGTCAGAGACGAGCTGACGGTTGTTGGGCACGTCTTCCGTTGCCGCCACTGCCTTGCCCTGCGGCGTGAGGAACTGTATTATGTTCGACCAGTTGACCGCCACGGCGAGGAGGTTGTCGTTTATCTGGATGATGTCGTTTGGCGTGTCTCCGAGTTTCATGCCGTTGTTGTCGCGGAACCATTGGTTGCTGACAATCCTGCCGTCCTCGAAATATGTCATCCTGCCGTTGTCAGCCTGCCAGTTGCCTTCGTTGAGAAGGATAATCTTCTCCTGCGCAAAGGCTGCTGCCGTTGCCAGCATGAGGAGCATCAAGGGTAATATTCTCTTTGTCTTTTTCATCACGGTTGTTGTATATGTGGGTTTCAAATTTCAAGTTTCAGGGTTCAGGGTTCAGGTTTCAAGTTTCAGGTTTCAAGTTTCAGGTTTCAAGTTTCAGGTTCAGGTTCAGATGGGGTGTCAGAATGCGAGGGAGAGCGTCAGCCTGTAGTTGCGTCCCGGCATGGGGTATCGCGGTATGTGCTCGTACTGCTCGTCGAGGAGGTCGTTTATTTCGAGTGAGAGGCCTACGTCTGTCCTCGCGCGTACCTTATAATAATATGTCACCTTCAGGTCGATGTTGCGGTATGGCTCAAGGATGTCCTCTGGGTCGGCATACGACCACATGCGTTCTCCGACATATAGGTTGGAGAGGGTCAGCGAGAGGCGTTTCCATGACGCTATTCCCGTGATGCCGTAAGAGAGCGTAGGAGAATAGCATATCGGCTTGTCGTAGGTCGATGCGTCAGGGTCGGTGCGGTCGAGGTCACGCTGCCATGTCAGCGACGTGAGGAGCGAGAACGACCATACGCCCGGGGTGTAGCGCACGTTGCCCGTGGCGTTCAGTCCACGGCACAGCGTATATCCGTAGTTCATCATCGTCCAGGTGTAGGTGCCCTTCATCGGCAGGCACACTATGCGGTTTTCTATCTTGTTGACATATCCGTCGGCCTGCAGTGCGAGGCTCCATTGCTTGGTGTCGTAATGATATTCCGCTCCGAGGTTCCATTGCTTGGTATATTCGGGCTTGAGGTTGCGGTTGCCCACCTGGGTGTAGTACAGGTCGTTGAGCGTCGGCACGCGGAAAATCTTCTTATACCATGCCCGCAAGGTCACTCCGCCCAGCGTATATCCCAAGGAGAGGGCTGGCGTAAAACGGTCGAGGGGTTCAGCAGCACCGACCTTGACGTTGGTGTAGTCGTGATAGTGCTGGTAGAGCAGCGACGCTGCCGCCTGAACTCCGCGCCAGTTCATCTGCAGCGCAGCCACGGCTTTCTGGTCCGTGCGGTGTACCGTCTCAAAGTATTTCAGGTCTGCCTGAAGTTTGGACCAGCGCATGTCGTAGCTGGCGTTCAGCGAGAGCCAATGCCAGGGCATCCAGGAGTAGCAGGCTGCTCCATAGAGGTCCTGCTGGCGGTAGTGGTTGTTTACGCGTGCGGTGTTCTGGTTCTCAGGATAGTCCGTGCAGTAGCGCAGGTATTCGTTGGCGTACTTGCCGTTGAGCTTGAAGCGGTGGCTTCCGATGTGCCATTCGTAGGACGACTGTATGAAGAAGTCGCTGTCCCACTCCCTGCCGACATTGACGTATTTGTCGGACAGACGGCGCACGATGCCTCCGGGACATCCGCGCTCGGAGTTGTAGTAGTAAATATGCGAGGCGAAACCTTCACGGAAGAGGGCTCCCTCCAGACGGTAGTAGTCGATGTCTGAGTTCGCCCTTCTGCCTACGGTGTCTTCATACTCTGAGATGTACCTGAACGGATAGTCGCCACGCGTCGTAAGCCATTCGGCATCGGCGAAGCCGCTCCAGCCGTTTTTCTTGAACTGCAGGTTGCCCTTCGCCATATATGTCCCGAAGGAGGCTGTCCTGAGCTGCAGCGAGAGGGAGTCGCTCGCGGGACGTCGAGTACGCAGATATACCGTGGCTCCAGACGAATATTCCGACGCTGACTGGCAGTTGTCGAGCTTGTTGGCGTTATACAGTTCTACGGTCTCCATAGTCGTCAGCGAGAACTTCCCGAGATCTACGGTGCCGTTCTGGGCGTTGGTGACGCGAATGCCGTCGATATATATGCCTACATGCTGCGCTCCGAGGGAGCGCACGTTGACGGTCTTGAGACCTCCCAAGCCGCCATAGTCCTTGATCTGTACTCCGGCGAAATACTTCAGGGCGTCGGCGACACTCGTCGTAGAGAGCGACTGAAGCTCCACGCCTTTCAACGACTGGCGAGTGGCAAGGGGACGTTTTCCGTAAACCTCAACGCTCATGAGCGTGTCGGAGAGGTCGTAGGGGTGAAGCGGTTTCTCTTCGGCGTAAGATACGGTGCTGCCGTCGGCATGCACCTCTGCCGCCAGCATCCGGTGCGGATGCAATGCCGACGTTGTTGCCATGGCGAGCACAAACGCTGATAACAGAACCCGGCGTATCTCTATCATACTGAAAATTATCTCCGATGGCGTGACATACGGTGTCTTCCATCGCACGTTTTATAGTAAAGTGGTTAGTGGTGGATAAGCTGCCATAATCCCGTGGCGGCTCTTTTGGATTGTTTCTCACAAGAGGCAGGTCTTCTGACTTTATCCCTTTGCAACTCGGTCTTCCCGAAAAACGTGCTTTCGCCGACATTGACTGTGGCACGTGTTCCAGTGACTCTCTCGGTTGCAACAGAAAAAGGATTTACAGCACCGGGTAGTGTTGCAGACTCTCACTGCATTCCCTTCTTAGCCCTTGCCGTCATCTAAACCAAAGAAACGTTTCTGACGGCTGGGAACCATCTTGCGAGTGCAAAGTTATACATTTTCTTTCAATAGCCATTCATAACTCTGCGGAAAACATCACGACATAAACAACATTTAACACTCGGCGTTCTTTTCTATTCATCGCCGTGGGGTGCTGAGTAGTTGCTTCTTTTCTCCTTCTGAACGTTCCCACGTTTGGCGTGTCTTATACTGATATAGGTAGACACATTTAGTAACTATAAATGTGTTAAATATG
>CALZUQ010000072.1 GCA_945829425.1 uncultured bacterium
AGCTGGCAGATTATACAGGCGACATCCTTCTCGTAGGCATCAACTATGACAAGGACTCAAAACAACATACATGCAAAATAGAAATGTTGAATTGTTGATTTCTTTAAGGTGGGAATTAATAGAACCCACCTTAAACGTTTTTACTCAAAATAAAAAGTGTCCAAAGCCGTTCGAGCTTTGGACACTTTTTTATTGAACCTACCCATAATTACCTTATGTCGTAGGTGTTCGTCTTGTTGTTAATCAGCACCTTCTTTCCGTTATGTATGAAGATGCCGTTGCGGCTCACCCTGTTGACGCGCTGACCGAGAGTGTTGTATATACCCTCGTGAGCCGTCGTGTCATCAACGGTAATATTGTCTATTGCCGTCGTTGAAGAGAGGTTCATGACATACGGAGAGCTTACTGAGCCAAGGGCATCAGGCTTGAAGCCTACCGCTTCGGATATGCTGTAAGCTACACCTGTCTCTTTCTCTACTGCCACGAATGACACGGCAACGTTCTTGTCTCCATAGACGGAGAGGAAATACTTGCCGTTGATAAATTTCGCTACACCGCGGCACTCATCGCCTACGAAGGCTCCGAGGTAGTAGTCATCACCGTCTAACTTGGTGTCACCGTCATAAAGCTCTGCCGTAACACACATCATGTCTGGATATCTGTGAGCGTCAGCGCTCCATGGTGCTACGTCTGTGACAAGACGTTTCGCATTGAGAGCCTGTGCCTTCGACACCACAGCGTCGTTATAGAGGAACGAGTTACCTGACATAGACTTATATAAGAAGCCCTGACCAGGCACCATGATACCAAGGTCGCCCTGCCATTGACCTCCGGAGTATTGTGCGAAGCCGCCTCCGAGATAAGTTATGTAGTCACCCTCCTCAGCTTCAAGGTGTGCCAATGCCTCGCTGACGGTCATCGTCTGGTCAAGAGGATATCCCAGCCAGTTCCAGCCCTTCTTCAAAGAGACGATATTCTCGTTGACATTAGGATTGAAAGGCTCTCCTGTGAGAGATATGTTTACAGCACCTGCCGTCTGTACTTTCACGGCGTCTGTGGCTGTAATGTCCTCGATATGTCCTACGAAGCCCAGAATGTCGTCGTGTGTTATCTCGCCCGTCAGCGTCATGACGCGGTTTATGCCGTCTTTCTTGAATGCCTCAGGTGTCAGGGCGATCGACTGATTGTGTGAAGCCCAGTTCCAGCCGTCAACAAGAGCTATGCTGCTTCTCACCTTCTTTATGGAGTAAGTGAATTCCTTGACTTCACTCTCCGAGCCGTTTACACCTACCGCCATAGCCTTGAGCGTCATGTCACCGTTTATGACGATAGGCTTGCCGTCATATTTTATGCGTGTTGTTTCCTCGCATGGACATGAGCCGTCAAGGGTGTAATAGATGCTTGCTCCTTCTGTCTCACACAACAAGGAAACGGTTTGGCCTTTATAAACTGTAGAGCCGTTGACACGCGAAGCGACAACATTCTCGACAGGAGCCAGCATAGCTGGATCTACAACGTTAACAGTAGATATTGCTGTCACGTCGGCATCAGCGACAGAGAATGCTAAAGCCGTAGAACCCTTCAACATTCCGTTGACTGTTATCGTCGCCTGACCGTATGCGTCGAGTGTTACAGATATGCTTCCGTCCTCATTTGTCGTAGCACCCTCGGCCTTTACTGTGGCAATCATTTCAGAAGCTACCTTTATCTTGAGTGTCTTACCTTTTGAGGCGTCTCCAGGTAATGCGCCAATCAAGACTTCTGTTTCTCCGTCATATCCTACGTTGACGGTTTCGTCAACAGATATCGACGTGATTTTCTTTTCGACCTCAAGTTCCTGACTGTAAGACTCTGCCATCTTCACGCCGGCATAGCTTTCCACAGCAGAGCCAACGATGATGTAAGCCTTGTCTGTCTTGGCAAGGTCAACAGAAGGGTGTACACGTACCTTGGAAGCGTATGTCACGGCATTGTCCTCAGAAACAGCTTCCTCGTTGAGCATACTGATTACAGCCTCTGTATCAAGCGTCTCTGTTGAGCCTGTGACAAGTTTCAGGTAGATGTTCTCTTTGGTAAGCGTCTCCGGTTTCATGAATTTGGAGAATTCTATCTCCACACCTTCCTCGTAAGCTTTTGCTGAAACAACTTCAGGCACTGCCACCTGAGTCATTCCGACATTTACCTCTAACTGTGGAGGAGGAACAGGAAGCCATTCGGAATATGCTGTCTGATAACCTTCTTTCTCGAACTTAACCTGCCAGAGTCCTGCCGGGACATCCCAGGCATACATGCCCTCTGCATCAGTGAACAATGGGTTCTTCTGGGCATATTCCTCAGCGTTCCACAGAGCAATGTTCTCGTGAAGGTCACCAAATTCATCTTCTACAGTCTCTTTATAGTATACAGATGCCATGACACCCTCAAGTCTGTTGCTTTCCACGCCTTCATATACGAAGCCCGAAGGGTCTATGATAGGCTGTACAGGACGGAACGGAGGCAATGGCTTTGTCCATATAAATATGTTCGGGTCATGCTTTCCGCAGTCAAGTGCCAGGATTTGCTCCTGCAACTTGTCCATCTGACGATCTATGACATAGTCGAGAGAATATTTGCCAATCTTTACGAGAGCCTTCTGTATAAGTC
The DNA here is from genome assembly GCA_945829425.1 of uncultured bacterium. Taxonomy (GTDB): domain Bacteria; phylum Bacteroidota; class Bacteroidia; order Bacteroidales; family Bacteroidaceae; genus Prevotella. The sequence continues at coordinate 2,644 of CALZUQ010000072.1, forward strand.
CCCATACCGTTGCCGTAAGTGACGTGCCTGCCGTAGCGACAGAACCTATGATGCCCGAAACAATCTCTGCATCGCTGGTAAACGAGCCGAGGATGTCCACAATGGCAAGTGACGTGACACTTGTAAGGAGCGAACCGCAGCCTGCCTTGCAGAGCAGTGCGTTCTCCTCGTCATTATAGCATGGGTCAGGTATTGCGGCATACATGTCAGTGAGTTTGTTGACATCATCAATGAGATCTGCTGCGGTAGCGATGTAACCCACGACAGGAACGGCCTTCATGAGACGTTTGAAGATACCTTTGGAGGTTTTCAAAGCATCTTTGGCGAGGAAGAGGTTTTTACGAAGGAACCAGCGTTCTATCTTCCATTTCTTCACCTGGTCGGCCATGCCGAGTTTCTCGGCGTTACGTATATATACATCTGCCTTTGCGAGTCGGAACTCTATACCTTCTATAGCGGCACGTATGTTCTTCTCTGCCTGAGCGGCGGAAGTGAGCAGGTCATTTGTAGCGTCGTTGATATAGCCAATAACGTCGTTTATCTTTGTTATGGCATCCTTACACAATTCTGCAAAGGACTTCTCTGCTGATGAAGCGCTCTTCACGCCTGCCGGCATAGGTCGGGTAATCTTCAGAGAGACGTTGCGTGCGAAATCGACATAACCCACTGTCGTCTCATTGACGAGCACATAGACCTTGCTCGCGTCATTGTAGTCGTATGCCTGATAACCGTCGGCAAGGAGCTGTTCGGAAGAAAGACCCTCTGCGGTTGTCTGGTGGTAGGTATAACCGTTTGGAAGGGTATAGCTGCACTCGCCGTTAGAGAAAGCGAGCAAAGTCTCCAGAGAGGCAATCAGAGGAGTAAGCTCCTGGTGATACTTCTGGAACTCAGCATATTCTGCCTCAAGCGTCTTTTTGAAGTCTGCCTCTGTCATACCGTCAACACTCGCCTGAATGTCATCGGTATTTAGAGTATAGTTCTCAAGCCCGTTGTCGGAGAGAATGTTGTTGAACTCCTCGTCGGTATATCCTATGCCTTCCTCGTCAGATATTCCGTTCAACGCATTGACTGCTGCTTCGTGACCGTCAATGATAGCCCCGATGTCGTTCCTCATAAACGTCAGTTCCGCTTTGTCAAGAATGAACTGCTTGTCTATCTTCACGGTTGCTGCCACATTGACTGGCAATGCTCCGGAGGAGAAGAAGTCCGTAGCTACCCATTTCTGAAGTTTCTTGTCGTAGGTGGCATTCAATGTCCTCACCTCGTCGTTCTCGGTATATACGAATATTATCACTTTCTTGACCTTTGCCGGATCGTTGTCGGTAAGGTCCGCAACGAAAGTGAAGTCCGTATTCTGATAGAACGAATAAGAGTTGCTGCTGGTCTTTCCCGTCTCGAAGTCAAAAACGACGCTGATGTTTGTATGGTTCCAACCATTGAGATAGCTCATCGTGATTGTCTTCACCTCTGTCATGTTGACGTCATACAGGCAGCTTACCGTCTCGGTTTGCAGCTCCATGCCGTCCTTGGTGAGCACCTTGGCATATACCTCATGCTCAGAGAGGTTGAAAGCATTGTCAAGAGTACACTCCAAGCTCCAGTATCCGTTGGCTATAGATTTTGTCTTACCTATCATCTTTGAGCCGTCGAAAATCTCGACGTCAGACAACGGTGTCGCTGTTCCGCTGATGACAAAGGTCGGGTCTTTTACTGACTCCGGAACGTTTATCGACATGTTCTTTACCCGATAGTTTGCACTTCCCATAGGCTGTGTGATGCTTGTGCCGTCGAGCTTGAACTGTACGTAGGCAGTAGGAGCATAGGTGCCGCCTATTGACGGGACAGCACAGAAACGAACGCGGTCGGTGTCAAATGCGCTGACGTCAACAGTCAGCTTGTTGCCATCAAGTTCGTATGGTGCCTGAACCTTACCTACGAGAAGTGAGTTCTCTACAAATGTAGTGCCTTCCGGGAGGTTGAAGATCAGTTTCTTGTCTGTCACCTTGTCGGCAAATGCAGCCTTGAAATAAAGCTTCGCCGTAAACGTCAGGACATTGCCTGCAACGATGCTTGTCTTATTCACGGCAAACGAGGTGTTGTCGCCTGTGTAATACAGCTTGCTCTCGTCAAAGAACGGTACTGCGCCGAGTTTCAGACGTGTCACCAAACCTGACTGTATCGTAACCTCACGTTGGATATAGTCGTAAAGAGGACGAAGACCCGCTGCGGCAAAGCCGGACAGTTCAGATATGTTGTTGAAGAACTCGCTCTTACCCATCATGATATAGGTGTAAGTACCATCTGGAATGTCGGTCATCGTCATGTTGACAAGCTGGTAGTCACTCTTTCTTACAAGGATGCCACGGCTGTCGTAGAGCAATCCCACGACCTCGCTGTTTTCCGTGGTCATGAAGCTGGAATGCAGCTGTCCAAGCTCAACAAGAGGGAATGTCACGCTGACATTGTTGTTGTCATCGACAGTACCCTCTACGCTGACCGCATTGAAACTTGACGTTTTGCTCTTGGCGGTGATTGTCAGCACGTCTCCTACAGGCACTTCTTCAAGCAGCACGATGTTCGGGTACTGTACGCTGAACTTCGTGATGTCACGCTGCTGCGTCTTGTCGAAAATGGTGTAAGTGATGTTGTTGTAGTCAGCATAGTGCTTCTGCACCTCCGGTGTCACACCCTCATGTGCGCTCTTCGTAAATGTAAAGGCGGTATTTATCGTCACTCCCGTTACCGACTTCATCATAACATTGAGCGTACCGGCATCAGGTGCAGCAAGCATCTCCTCTGTAAGTTCCAAGTTTGAGCTGACATAGTCAGAGACAGAGCATGTTATTGATGCCGGAGCATTATATACCGTCATCTCATATTTTCCGCTATTGTCTGTCGTTGCCGTCGTTGACTTGGTGTAAATGCCGTTGACTGTCTGCGTCACGGTGACGAGCACACCGTTGAGCGACTCGTTTGTCTTGCTGTCGCTGATCTTTCCTTTCAGGGTGAGCATAGGCAAAGCCTCAAGCATGACGAGAAGCTCATTGTCAGAAGCCTTCACCTCATAGACCTTATCCTCGGGAAGATAGTACTGCATGGCGAGTGACTGTGGCAGTGTCACGCTCGCCTTGACAGCATACCCCTCCACTTGTCCGGCAAGGATATTGCCTTCGCTGAGGTAATTGCCGTTAGCGTCATACCATTTCACCTTACAGTCTTTCGTGGCGTCTTTGCCTCCGGCGTTAACCCTCAGCTTCACTGACTGTATGGTCTTTGGATTCTCGAACGTCAGGATTACGTCGCTTTCATTGACATAGATGTCGTTTATCTCTGCAAGCACGATGCCGGCATTGTTCTTCAGGTAGGCGTTGAATGTAGAACGCCTTACGAGATTGTTGAAGATATAGTTCAGACGGTCTGTTACTACATACTTGTATTTCTGTCCGCTCTTCACGTTGACAAGCTCTATGGACATGTTCTTGTAACGTCCGTCGATACAGTTGGCGGGCAGTGAGAGCTGCACGCTGTGTACGTTGCTCTGTATCTTCTCTATCTTCATGTTCTTCCAGCCGTCGGCATTCTTGTAGAGGTCGACAGATGCTTCAGGGACGTAAACTACCATTGTCTCGGGTGTTCCGGCAAAGACGTTGCTGCCTAATGTCGGGGGCACTGCCGCATGACATACGAGACTCTGAAGCGAGCTGCAGTTGTTGAAAGCGTAATACCGTATCTCGGTGATTGAAGCAGGGAGGATTACCTCTGCGAGCTTCTCTCTGCCGCTGAAGCAGTAGTTGTTGACAGAGTTGACGCCGGTAGTGCGGCTGAGGTCAAGATATGTGCAGTTTTTGAATGTGTTTGCCAACTGCATGTCGTTGTTGTTGATGACTCCGGCAACGATAATCTGCTCCACCTGGTCTCTGTTGCCCTTACCGCCAATGACATCATATATGGCTCCTGTGACATTGCCCGTCGTGAAGTCATCCACGATAACCTCCCTGAGATAGTCATCCCATGAGTTCTTGCCAGGATTGGAAGGGTTGCCAGGAACGTATTCGTAAACACCGTAAAGGGTTACGTCCTTGGCGGGCATGGTAATGTAATACGACTGTTCTGTACCTATCGTCTCGCCTGCCTCGTTCTGCCATCTCAGGAATTTGAAGCCGGGAGAGGTATAAGCGTATAAGCGCATTTCCTGTCCTTCCGTCAGTGTGGCGAAGCCGTTAGGACTGAACGAACCTCCTGCCTCGGGTATTGACTTCAGTACGAGGTTATACAATTTTACCGGTTTTATCACCTCCGGATTGGAAGGGTTGGAAGGGTTATACGTATAGACGGCTGTGACGGTGACGTCTTTTGCCGGCATGGTGTAATACATCCGGTAATTCGTAGAAAGGGTGTTGCCTTCCTCGTCAATCCATTTCTGGAACGTACAGCCGTCATGGCTGTAGGCGTAGAGGTAAACTTGGGCACCCTCTACGTATTTGCCACCCACAGTGTTGAAATTTCCTATACCTTCAGGGCTGCTCTTCACCGTAAGGTTGTAGTAGACATTTGTATCAACGTCAGGTACAGTGGGGTTGGGCGGATTCTGTGGGTCATAGCCTTCTGTCTGTGCCATGAGAGACAGATGGCAGAGCCACATTATTAATATATATAGTGCTTTTTTCATTGTTCCTATAGTTTGTGGTGGGGGCAGGCGTTTTACCGCTCATGGGAGTGGGAATATGCATGCCGCCCACCGTGTTACGGACTACAATGTTTTAGGTTAGGTCTCGCTTGACGAAATATTTTGCTTGTTGGAAAGATTTTATTTCTTGATCGTCTTGCGTGCTTTCTTTATCACGATGCCTTTATAGTTTTCATCGGCAGCGATGCCTTCAGGAGTAACTCCCAGCGTTTCCTCATCATTGGTTTCAACAGCCTCAATGCCTGTGACGTTGTTTGAGAAGAGGATAGCAAAGCGTGAGGTCACTTCGCCTGCCGCAGCTGTGAAGGTATAGCCCTCTGCGGTGAGGAGGACGGTCTTGCCTGTCTCACGGTCGAGTAGGTACACCTCATCCTCTGATGCCTCGGCAAGGGAAAGTGTATATGTGCCGGAGAGTCCTATGCTCATGCCAAGATCCACGATGCCACCGCCAAGAGGACGCTCGTTGATAGCATAGCGGACATCACCGTTCAGAGAGTAGAGAAGAGAGCCCTCAGGATTGCCTCCCATGAACTTCCCGGCATCTCGTGAAAGCTCATACTCGAACGTGGCGGACTCGTTGATGACGATACGCGTGCGGTCGAGACTCTCTTCACCGTTTAGCAAAATGTTATATACCTTGCGCGGAGCCAATACCATTGTCGGACGGCTGAGGGATTCTTCAACCTCCAATGTCCTGGCATAACGGTATGTCTGCCTGCCGCCGTTGAGGAACGTTATGCTCTCCTTGTCAACAGGACGCTGTACGAAGAACGACTCGCCAGGACAGAGGATATACTTGTCGTCAACAGGACTGTATGCCATATATTTTCCTATACGCCTGTTCCATACCGTTATAGGAGCGGTGAAGTCGAGGAAGCGGGTGTCGTAGTATGAAGGATAAGGATTGCCAATGAAATTCCATGAACGGTCGTGCTCAAACTCCGAGAGGTTCTCCTCAAGGGCTACGGTGCGGTCGGTGGAGAGGAATATTGCCTGACGGTTGACACTCTCTTTGACTGGTATCACGCTAAATGCTGCGATGTCATCAGAATTTTCAAAACTGTTCTTGTTATAGCAGTGCATGACATATCCTTTGCCGGCCTTCAGGACACCGTCAGAAGGTACGTTTACCCATGTCTCATCCATTGCCTGGGCGGCACGTTTCTCTCCGGAATACTCACGGATTACCCATTGTGTCGTAGGGTCAAGAGGCGTTATGTCACTCATGTTGACATCAAACGGGAAGCACACAAACTGCCACTCACTCTTCTGCACCAGCATTTCAAGATAGACGTTCTCGGCTCTCATCTCGCCTTTTACAATGAGGGACGTAGCATTGTATGGTGTTCTGTTCCAACTGTCATTTCCCCGATCCAGTTCGTAATAATGTTGGTCCATCACCCGTTTTGCGTATGGGGAGTATGTCATCTTGAAATCGTTCACAGGCAATTTGCTACGGCTGCCTATTGTCAGATTGCCATGGAAGTAGTTTGAATATCCCCACTTGTCAGTATAATCTGTACCCGTCCTCACGAGGTTAATGTTTGGACGATAGTCTTCGGGGATGTCCTGAGTCAAGGCAAAATCAAAGTCCTTGTTGATGATGATGTTCTGCGGCATGTCGTAGGAAGGCTCTACAGTCTTGAACTGCGACCAGCCACTGGCATCAAGATATTCCGTAGTGCTCCAATATGGCACATGGAGAGTAACGTCGTTAAGGTTAACATTAGACATCGGACAAGAGCCGTCTGTAGTAGGTGGAATGACAGCAAGTACCCTCAGGTGCTTCAAACCGTCACAATATGAAAATGCACTTGAGCAATGTGTCACAGAGCTTGGAATAACCACATCCGTCAATAAGTCACAATCGTTAAAAGAACGGCCTTCAAGACTTTCAAGACCCTCGTTCAATACAAGACTTTCCACTTTAGTACATCCAGCAAATGCCTCATATCTAATTATTTTTAAGCTTTGTGGTGTCACGACAGAAGTCAATGATGTGCAACCTCCAAAAGCATTTCTCCCAATCTCTATTAGATTTTCAGAAAAATTAATCTTTTCCAAATTAGTATTACCGCAGAATGAATCATAACTTACCGATGTAATACTCGAAGGTAAGGTTAACTCTCTTATATCGCAATACGAAAATGAACGAGAGGGTATATTTGTAAGGCTTTCCGACAATTTCACTTCACGGAGATTACTACAGAATTCAAAACAATAGTTATTAATATTAGTCACAGAATTTGGAAGCGTAACAGTATTTAAGCTCTTGCAGGAAGCAAACGAAGACTGTCCAATATATTCTACAGTTTCAGGGAATGTTATCTCCGTTATTCCACTACTTTGAAAAGCACCTTCTTCTATTCTAACTAAATTCTTGGGCAGTGTAACCTTTGTGATAGCCCACTTTTTATAAAACTGACTGCTTGGAATAGCATTGTTTACCAATCCGCTGAGGTCAACCTCAATAAGGTTAGACATCTCCTTCATCTTATTCCAGTCGTCAGCATTCAGCTCTCCTCGTACGGTCAGTTTGTTCACTTCCTGAAGATATCCGGCATTTTCAATGACGAGCTTGCCTAATGTGCCAGGGTCTGTAACATCTATCTCCAATGCCAACGGGTCTTCTGCTACAAGCACATAATTACTCCAAATGTCAGCAGTACGGTATTTGTGGAACGTCGGTTTGCTGACAGACTCTGCATCCGGATCATTAGGTACATAGACAATCACTTGGCTGGGACCAGATAAAGACCCGAGACATGTAGGAGGAGTCTTCGATAATAGATGTAAA
>CALZUQ010000073.1 GCA_945829425.1 uncultured bacterium
ACATCGCACCGCTACAACCAAGTACCCTTGCTACATTCCTGTCCTGGGGGAGTTCCGAGGGAGCTGGTCGTGTAAGACTCGCTCGTATAAAGTGGTGTTGCCGCTATATTTCCTGCGGTTAAAAACAGCCTGATGCGGCAAGCATACTTATCTTTTACAAACGATTTTCACAGCTGCTTTCTCAAAAGCGGTTGCAAAGGTACGAATATTTTTCGAGAAATCTATATCCCAACAGTTCTTTTGACTGATAAATTAAGATTTGTTAGTATTCGCCTTATATTCTCGTCACCTGTTTAACACCTTTTATCGTCTTAAGCTTTCTTATTAGCTGCTCCAGGCGGTTGGTGTCGTCAATGTTCACGACGAGGTTGCCTGAGAAGAGTCCGTCGTGGGAGTCGATGTTTATAGAGCGCATCATGATTCTCTCGTCCTTTGATATCAGTGAGGTGATGTTTGACACTATACCGATATCGTCGTTGCCTACTACACGCAACGTTATGGAGTACTGGCTCTGCCCTTTTCCGCTCCATGCCGCATCGACAATACGGTAGCCGAAGCGTTTGTGAAGCTCCGGAGCGTTAGGACAGTCGCAACGGTGAATCTTTATACCGCCGGAAACGGTGACGAAGCCGAAGATCTCGTCGCCATAGATAGGATGGCAGCAGTTGGCGAGGGTATAGTCGATGCCTTTCTGACGCTGGTCGATGACGAGGACGTCTGAATGACCTCCTGAGGAGCTGCGCGAAACATCATCGCGCAAGACAAATTCCGAGGCGGAGCGGTGCTCCTGCTCTCCTGCCGGCTGCGGCATGGCAGTGCCTTGCGCCTGTGCTGTCTTGGCGTTGCGTATCTCCTGGTATTTGTCTATGACATTCTGTATGTCCAAGGTGCCGTCGGCCACTTGCCTGTAGAAGTCTGACACCTCCTTGATGCCCATTTTCTTCACAAGCTGCTGGATGACAGCCTCGTCAAAATCCATCTTACGGTTCTTGAGCCGCCGTTCAATCATTTCCTTGGTGATGGAGATTTCCTTGACGAAAGTCTCTTTCAGCGCAAGGCGTATCTTCGCCTTAGCCCTTGACGTACGTACTATCTGCAGCCATTCGCGTTTTGGCTTCTGCTGTGCTGACGTTACGATCTGAACCTGGTCGCCGGAATGGAGCTCATGGCGCATGTTCACCACCTTGCCGTTGACCTTAGCTCCCGTACACTGACATCCCACCTTGGAATGGATATGGAAAGCAAAATCCAGAACGGTGGCTCCGGCGGAGAGCTTCTGAATGTCGCCCTTGGGAGTGAAGACATAAATCTCCTTCTCATACATGGACGTCTTGAACTGGTCCATAATCTCAAGGTCGTCGCCAGCCTCCATGGCGGCACGGATGGAGGCAAGCCATTCGTCCATACCGCCCTCTGTAGCTTTCACGCCTTTATAACGCCAGTGGGCGGCAAGACCATGCTCGGCGATGTCGTCCATTCTCTCCGTACGTATCTGTACCTCCACCCATTTCTGCTCCGGACCGAGGACTGTGATATGCAAGGACTCGTAGCCGTTAGACTTTGGCACGCTGAGCCAGTCGCGGAGACGTTTGGGGTTAGGCTGGTACATGTCTGTCACTATGGAATAGACCTGCCAGCAGTCCATCTTCTCCTTCTCGGGTGCAGAGTCAAGGATGATGCGAATGGCAAAAAGGTCATAGACACCTTCAAAAGGACATTTCTGCTTCTTCATCTTCTGCCATATGCTGTGTATGGACTTAGTGCGACCCTTGATATGGAATTTCAGCCCTTGCTGCTCCAGTTTCTGCTGTATTGGCACAATGAACTGTGTGATATAATTATCGCGGGATTCCTTCGTAGCGTTCAGCTTCTCCTTGATATGGTAATAGGCGTCGTGTTCAAGATATTTCAAAGAAAGGTCCTCAAGCTCTGACTTCAGCTTGTAAAGTCCGAGCTTATGGGCAAGAGGGGCGTAGAGATAGCTCGCTTCTTCTGAAGCCTTGCGGACTGCCACGACGTTGTCACAGTCTTTTATCTCGCGCATCAGGTTCACCCTGTCGGCAATCATAATGAGTATCACACGCATGTCCTCAGCAAAGGAGAGGAGGAGGTTCTTGAAGTTCTCGCTGCTTATCGTCGGAGTCTTCTCGTACAATGACTGCACCTTCGCTATGCCTCCGACAATATCTGCAACACCGGAACCGAAATGATCGCGGACCTCCTCGTTGCTGAAGATGCCGAGGAGCACGCCGCGATAGAGCATGATAGCTATGATGCCGTCACGTTTCAGCCCTATCTCGTCGTAGGCTATTGCAGCCGTACGGACGCTTCGCTTCAAGGTGTCCAAGCCGAAAATATCCGGTGTACTGTCATCATCGTCATATCTGCCGAGAAACTCTCGGAGGTGTGCTTCGTCGCCGTCGTGGAACAGTGTGCGCACGCTGTCGAGGAGGGTCTCCAATGTCGTTATTTCTGTGTCGTGTGTCATAAGTCTTCCTAATATTTATGCCTGAAGTGAAGGCATCGTTTTGCCTATTCATCCCCAATCTTGTTGCAAAAATATAAAAATATGTTATATTGAGAGAAAAATAAAGAGGATTTTCTTCGCTCTTTAAAATAAAATAACTAATTTTGTGGACAAATAACTACAAACCGTTTTCTTTTCTTACATTATAAGATTAATACCAATAATCTTGAAACAAAACCCATAAAACATAACTATAAACTTTCAGAACATGACACTATCAGAAAAAGACTTGCAGCAAATCGCAGCTAAAGGCATTACCGTAGAAAAACTCGAACAGCAGTTAGGAGAATTCAAGACCGGCTTCCCTTTCCTGAAACTTGAGGGTCCTGCGGCAATAGGAAAAGGCATCGTGGCACCAAAGCCTGACGAGGTGAAGGAATATGTGGGAGTATGGAACGAATACAAGGCAGAAGGAAGGAAAATAGTGAAGTTCGTACCGGCTTCTGGAGCAGCATCACGAATGTTTAAGGATATCTTTGCATTTGCCGACGCTGAATATGACGTTCCTACGACAGACTTCGAAAAGAAATATTTCGACAACATCGAGCGTTTCGCATTCTATGATGCTCTCAACGCCATACTCTTCAAGAAAGAGGGAAAAGGCGTGAAGGAACTGATTGCCGAGGGAGAATACAAAAAGGTTGCTAAAGCCATGCTTGACAAGGAAGGCCTGAACTACGGACAACTGCCAAAGGGCATGCTCCTCTTCCACAACTATGAAGAGGGGGCTCGCACACCTATGGAGGAACATCTCGTAGAGGGTGCGCTGTACGCTGCTTCTAACGGCGAGGCAAACGTGCATTTCACGGTGTCTCACGAACATCTCGACTTCTTTAAAAATAAGGTGGCAGAGAAATACGAGACTTATGCAAAGAAATACGACATCAATTTCAATATCTCATTCTCTGAGCAAAAGCCATCTACTGACACCATAGCGGCTAATCCTGACGGCACGCCGTTCAGAAATAACGACGGCTCACTGCTCTTCCGTCCCGGTGGTCACGGTGCTCTCATAGAGAACCTTAACGAGATTGATGCCGACATCATCTTCGTCAAGAACATTGACAACGTCGTGCCTGACCGTCTCAAGGAAGAGACAGTGGAATGGAAACAGGTAATTGCTGGAGTTCTCGTGACATTACAGAAAAAAGCATTCGCATATCTCGAACTCCTCGACTCTGGAAAATATTCTCACGACGACCTTCTCGAAATAATACGCTTCGTACAGGAAGACCTCTGCTGCCGTAAGGCGGACATAAAAGACCTGGAGGACGCAGACCTCGTCATATACCTCCGCAACAAGCTTAACCGTCCTATGCGTGTCGCCGGCGTCGTGAAGAATGTCGGAGAGCCTGGCGGTGGTCCGTTCCTCGCATATAACGACGACGGGACATACTCTCTCCAAATCCTCGAGTCGTCACAGATAGACAAGAAGAACGAGACATATATGAAGTATTTTACAGAAGGAACACACTTCAATCCTGTTGACCTCGTATGTGCTGTGAAAGACTATAAGGGACAGCCGTTTAACCTTCCGAACTTCGTTGACCGTAAGACAGGCTTCATATCTTCTAAGTCAAAGAACGGCAAAGAACTCCTCGCTCTTGAATTGCCGGGATTGTGGAACGGAGCAATGTCAAACTGGAATACAGTATTCGTAGAGGTGCCTCTCGGTACATTCAACCCTGTCAAGACCGTCAATGACTTGTTGCGCGAACAGCATCAATAGACTCTATCTGTTTAGCAAACAGCGTCAATAACAATAAAAGCCCACCGCTATGCACTAGCACTTGCGATGGGCTTTATTATATTATGGTGGGGGGGTCTGCAATTTCAATCTGTCAGGAAAGAGCGTTTAGGAAGAGTCGCGTCGCGGTGTCTGTCGTAATTCTGTCAACGTCACTGACCGACATACCGTATGCCTCTGCAAGTCTTACAGCAACGTCATGGACATACATCGGCTCATTACGCTGGCCGCGGTGTGGCACAGGAGCCATATAAGGAGAGTCGGTCTCCAGAACGATACGTTCCAAAGGGACGACGGAAGGGAGGGTCGTCGGGAGAAGGGATTTCTTGAACGTCAGGACACCGCCGACGCCAAGGACGAAGCGGTCAAACTGAAGAAGTTCTAAAGCCTCATGCTCATTACCCGTAAAACAGTGGAATACTCCGCCGACGAGGTGACGCTCATAATGGCGGAGCAGACGGACAAGCTCGTTTTGAGCCTTGCGGCAGTGTATCATCAGAGGGAGCTTTCTCTCTATAGCCCACTCCACTTGTTTTTCCAACGCCTCAATCTGCTCTTTCTCGTATTCACGGCTCCAATAGTAGTCAAGTCCCACCTCGCCTACGGCTATTACCCTTTCATCCGTCTCTTTCTCTAACGCCATGATATCGTCAATATCCTTTGACCAGCTTTCCCTGACCTCTTCGGGATGAAGTCCGAGCATAGGGAAGCAGATACCCGGGTTGCTCTGACAGATAGAAAGGATGCGTCGTGACGAGGCAAGGTCTATAGCCGGAAGGAAAAGGCGGTCAACACCTCGTTGAACAGCACGAAGTATAGTGTCTTCTCTGTCGATGTCAAATTCCTCAGCGTCAATATGTGTATGGGTATCTATCATCTCTTATCTTCTCTTATTTGTCGCGTTTCATCATCTTGTTCGTATATGCCGTCAAGGCTGCCTTACGTTCTTCAGGCACAGAAACGGCATTGAGATACTCACGTCCGCATGAGAAGAAATAATCTATCTTCTCCTTGGCAAGGGTGTCAATGCCCAGCTTGGTATAGAGAGCCGTCACGGCAGCAACCTTCTCGTCTCTGTCAAACGTCTCACTCTCTATCCAGTGCATAAGTTCTTCCTTGTCCTTGCCGGTGGCTTTCTGCATGGCGTTGATGAGCATAAACGTTTTCTTGTTGGACGTTATGTCGCCGCCTATTACCTTACCAAAAACCTTCGGGTCACCGTAAACATCAAGATAGTCATCCTGAAGCTGGAAGGCAAGACCTATCTGCTCTCCAAACTTATAAAGGTTATGTTGTGTCGCCTCGTCGGCACCGGCAAGTATAGCACCTATTTTCATGGCACAAGCGAGGAGAACGCTGGTTTTGAGCCTGATCATCTCTATATACTCGTCTTCACGTACATCGTTACGTGTCTCAAACTCCATATCATACTGCTGGCCTTCACCAATCTCAAGGGCTGTCTCCGTAAAGAGAGAGAGAACAGCAGGAAGCTTATCGTCGGGACATTGCGCAATGCGCTGATATGAGAGGACAAGCATGGAATCGCCTGAAAGGATAGCTGTATTGGCGTCCCATTTCTTATGTACCGTGGCAGCGCCACGTCGCATGTCGGCATTGTCCATGAGGTCGTCGTGAAGGAGTGTGTAGTTATGATACGTTTCCAAACCACACGCACACGGCAGGATGCTTGCCACATCGTTCTTGAAAAGTCCGTAACTGAGGAGCATGAGCACTGGACGTATACGCTTTCCGCCAAGGGCAAGGGTATAGCGTACCGGTTCATAAAGCGACTTTGGTTCACGCTCGTAAGGAAGGTTGTCAATATAGTTGTTTACAAGCGTGAGGATTTCTTCTGCTGTCATGACTGAATTATTTTTAGGGGTTGGAACAAATGTAACTGGAAGGGTTCTTACTCTCTTATCGCCTTTCTAATAGCACAACGTTTTCTACATGGGGAGTATGCGGAAACATGTCAACAGGCTGTATCGCCACAACCTTATAGTCTTTGTCAAGAAGCTGAAGGTCACGGGCTTGGGTAGCGGGATTACAGCTGACATACACGATGCGTGACGGCTTGGCTCCGAGTATCACGTTGACGACATCCTGATGCATTCCGGCACGGGGAGGGTCTGTGATGATCGTGTCCGGCTTACCGTGGGCTGAAATGAAATCGGCGGTAAGTATGTCTTTCATATCACCTGCAAAGAACTCGGTATTGTCTATGCCGTTAATGCGAGAGTTGACCTTCGCGTCTTCTATAGCTTCTGGAACATACTCTATGCCAATGACTTTCTTTGCCTGTCGTGCTACAAAGTTCGCTATCGTTCCGGTTCCGGTATATAGGTCATAGACGGTCTCCGTACCATGTAGCTTGGCAAAATTACGCGCAACACAGTAGAGATGATACGCCTGTTCGGTATTTGTCTGATAGAATGATTTTGGACCGACCTTGAAACGAAGCTCCTCCATGACCTCAAAGATATGGTCATTGCCTTTGAAGACATGAACAGACAGATCACCAAACGTGTCATTGCATTTGGGGTTATACACCCATAAAAGGGATGTTATCTGAGGAAAACGGTCTGCAAGATATTCCAGAAGAGACATCGCGGACTCACGGTTGAAATGTCTCATAGCGACAGCTTCATCATAACCCTCGGAAGGAGCTACATATGTCTCAGGACCAAACTGCATGAGAAACATCCACTCACCTGTATTCGAATTGCGTATCATCATGTCACGGAGAAGTCCATGCTGCTCACGAAGGTCATAGTGTGACAAAGAATGCTCACGGGCATAGTCGGCAATGCTGTTACGTATTTCGTTACACAGGTCGTCCATAAGGTGGCAACGACGGATAGGAAGGATCTTGTCAAATGCTCCGGTGATATGGAAGCCTATGGCGTTCATGTCCTCATACGTCGTTCCTTTGGCTATGTCCTCTCGAGTCAGCCAACGTTTATCCGAACAGCCGAACTCTATCTTGTTACGGTATTCAAAAACCTTCTGGCTGCCCATAATAGGCGAACACTCTGGAAGTTCCACATGTCCGATGCGTCGCAGCTGCTGCATGACCTGCTCTTGTTTCGCCTTCAGTTGCTCATCATAAGGCAGTTGCTGCCATTTACATCCTCCACAGAGACCGAAATGCTCACAACGGGGCTCAGTGCGTATGTCACTGTATTTACGGAAGCGTAATACCTCTGCTTCGCAATAAGAGTGTTTCTTCTTCCTCACCTGAAGGTCTACGACATCACCAGGAACACAGAACGGAACAAAAACCACCATGTCATTCCAACGCACTATACTCTTCCCTTCTGCTGCCACTTTTTCTATTGTGACGTTTTCTATTACAGGGAGCGGCTTCTTTTTTCTACTCATTTATTTCTCTCTTTTCGTCGGCTCGTGTATATCAGCCAAACATAATATCATTTTTCTAAATCCTATGACAGTATATAAACAGTATATAATAAGGTACGTTATATACTCTCACCCTACACTTTTACGTTAAGGCACTATTACGTGGCAAAGTTAACAAAATACCCTGAGATAAGCAAAAAAAATCATTAAAAATACATTAACAAAAGATATTTCAGAAATTAAAGGCGTAATTCTTTGGCAGAATGCAGAAAATTTAGTATTTTTGCATTCTGTTAGGACGGCAAGCTTATTTGCGCTCGTTGACAAAGAGGCTCATGACACTTTGTCAACATGGAGAAAACGTCAGCACGGCAATCAAAACGTCCGCAATTTTTTTCGGTAGGTTATGCCAAAGACGCAAAGATAGGTTCAACAACGAAAGACTATATACACTTTTTTAAACCAAAACATATATTATGTCAGAAAAAAGAGTTTACACCTTCGGTAACGGAAAAGCCGAAGGAAACGCTAAGATGCGTGAAGAACTTGGTGGCAAGGGTGCAAACCTTGCAGAGATGAATTTGATCGGAGTTCCTGTACCTCCAGGTTTTACCATTACTACAAGTTGCTGCAACGAGTATTATGAGGTAGGACAGGAAAAAATCAAGGAGATACTTCAGGACGAGGTCAATGCAGCGGTGAAGCATACCGAGGAGCTGATGAACTCCAAGTTCGGTGACGTGAAGAACCCTCTACTCGTCAGCGTACGTTCAGGAGCCCGCGCCTCTATGCCTGGCATGATGGACACCATACTTAACCTTGGATTGAACGACGAGGTTGCCGAGGGACTTGTAGCAAAAACAAACAATCCTCACTTCGTATACGACTCATATCGTCGTTTCGTACAGATGTATGGTGACGTTGTGCTCGAAATGAAACCTGTCAACAAGGAAGACATCGACCCGTTCGAGGAAATCATCGAGAGCGTAAAGGCTGAGCGTGGCGTGAAGCTCGACAAAGACCTCTCCGTGGACGAACTGAAGAAACTCGTTTGTCTCTTCAAGACAGCTATCAAGGAGCGCACAGGAAAAGACTTCCCTGACGACCCTATCGAGCAACTCTGGGGTGCCATCTGTGCCGTGTTCCGCAGCTGGATGAACGAGCGTGCTATCCTGTATCGTAAAATGGAGGGCATTCCTGACGAGTGGGGTACGGCTGTCAGCGTAATGGCAATGGTATTCGGCAACATGGGCGAGACATCAGCTACAGGCGTTTGCTTCAGCCGCGATGCTGGTAACGGCGAGAACCTCTTCAACGGAGAGTACCTTGTCAACGCACAGGGCGAGGACGTAGTTGCAGGTATACGCACTCCTCAGCAGATTACAAAAATCGGCTCACAGCGTTGGGCTGAGCGTGCTGGCATCAGCGAGGAAGAGCGTGTGGCAAACTATCCTTCAATGGAAGAGGCCATGCCAGAGATCTATGCACAGCTCAACGACCTCCAGGACAAGCTTGAGAAACACTACCATGACATGCAGGACATGGAGTTCACCGTACAGGAAGGCAAACTCTGGTTCCTCCAGACACGTAACGGCAAACGTACTGGTACAGCTATGGTAAAGATTGCAATCGACCTGCTCCACGAGGGCATGATCGACGAGAAGACAGCCATCATGCGATGCGAGCCACAGAAGCTCGACGAGCTGCTTCACCCAGTATTTGACAAGAAGGCTCTCATGAACGCCAAGGTTATCACACAGGGTCTTCCTGCTTCTCCAGGTGCTGCCTGTGGTCAGATTGTATTCCATGCTGACGATGCTCAGTCTTGGCATGCTGATGGACACAAGGTTATCATGGTCCGCATCGAGACATCTCCAGAGGACCTTGCCGGTATGGCTTCTGCCGAGGGTATCTTGACAGCCCGCGGCGGTATGACATCTCACGCTGCCGTTGTAGCACGTGGTATGGGTAAGTGCTGCGTATCTGGTGCTGGCGGCATCAATGTTGACTACAAGACCAAGACCGTTGAAATCGACGGCGTAGTATATAAGGAAGGTGACTACATTTCTCTGAACGGTACAACCGGTCAGGTATATGCAGGCGAGGTTCCAACAAAGGCTGCTGAGCTCAGCGGCGACTTCAAGGAGTTGATGGATCTCTGCGATAAGTATACCAAGCTACAGGTTCGTACCAATGCCGACACTCCACACGACGCACAGGTGGCACGTGACTTCGGAGCTAAGGGTATCGGTCTTACACGTACAGAGCACATGTTCTTCGAGGATAAGAAGATTATCGCAATGCGTGAGATGATTCTCTCCGACACCGTTGAGGGTCGTGAGAAGGCTCTTGCCAAACTCC
>CALZUQ010000074.1 GCA_945829425.1 uncultured bacterium
TCTTTGTTTCAAAATAATCAGATATGGCAAAATACATCAACCCTTTCACCGACGTTGGTTGTATTTGTTAAAGAATATGGAAACACTTAACCGATTGCCTTGGGCGGCTCAGAGTGCCGTTTTCCGTAAACTGGAGAGCATAGCCGATGTTAGCGGCATGAGCCGTGACGAACGCCTGCAATATGATGAGGCACTGAAGAAATACCGTGACACAATCAGTGTTTTTGAAGGCGTGCGAATGGAAGGACGAATGGAAGGAGAACAGGCAAAAGCATTATCTATAGCTCGCAGTTTGAAATCCATGGGATTGAGTGTCGCTGACATTATACAGGCTACAGGATTGTGCGAGGAAGACATCAAGAATATTTAGAAGTATCATAGGGGACACAGAGCCTCTATGGCACTTATTGTTGTATTCCTTAAGAAATTGTCACGTTGACAACAAAAATATTTATTTTAATTTACGGTTAATTTACGGTAATTTGCGTTCAATAAATTTTCCACGGAGGAATGTTTGATGTATAATTTATATTGTACAATGTTTAATGTACAATTTATAATGTGTTTTCAGTGTATTCTGTGGATTGTCAGCTAACGCTAAGGTGTTTATTATGAACGTGAATTTTCGAAAATTAACCGTAAATTTCCGAGAATGATTTTTGTTTTTTTATTATTCATACGATTATTATAATCTGTTCATTTGCCGATGTTAGTCCCAAGTGAGTCCCAAGTAAGTCCCAAGTAAGTCCCAAGTAAGTCCCATTTTTTATAAGAGAAGCATCATACATTTTTCTGACTTGTTTGGGACGTAAAGCGGATTGACTTCTTCGAAGTTCTTGGAGTACACAAACAGCTGTCTGCATCCTGTTCCTCATTGGGCAATAAGGCGTACAGCAGTTTTTTTGCTCAACTACTTATAACCTCAATTCTTAGAGAAGATATACTTACTTTGCCGATGAAGTATATCTTCGCTAAACACACTGAATACACCTCAGTGATTTTTCTCCTGAAAATTTTGGGGAAACCGTGATTTTGCCTCGTGATTTTGAAGAGCTTTTGAGTTAAATACTGTAAACATCTCTATGTTTCTACAATGAAAGACATTTGGTATTTGTCGTAACCCTTTTCTTTTTAACGTCTTTGTACATGCTTAAACACACTTTTGTTGCAACGATGCGAATAAATATGAGTAATAAATCTGTATATCCAATATTGGGGATTAAGCGTGTGAATATACAAGCGTATATACCCACATAATGTCATAACCGGGAAACGTCGGATTCCCCCCAAAAAGAATGTTTTTCTTCGTTTGGTTTGGACAGTAGAATATTTTTTCTTATTTTTGCAGCCATTATGAACAACAATATAGAGACTCACCCATTTGTACCGTTTCTTCCCGAGGGAGCCAAGGTACTTATGTTAGGCACGTTCCCACCCGCACCACACCGCTGGTGCATGCCTTTCTATTACCCCAACTTCCAGAATGACATGTGGCGCATTATGGGCATCATCTTCTTCGACGACAAGGAGCACTTTATCGTAAAGGGAGAAAAGCGCTTTGACCAACCGAGGATTGAGGCGTTCCTCAGAGAGAAAGGCATTGCCATGTATGATACTGCCACAAGGATAGTGCGCACCAAGAACACCGCCTCGGACAAAGACCTCGACATCATAGAGGAAACCGACGTAGAGGCGATGCTCGACCGCATGCCCGAATGTGATACCATCATCACAGCGGGACAACTCGCCACCACCACGCTCTGCCGCCGCTTCAACGTGAAGGAGCCAAAGGTGGGCGACTACGCCGAAGTGGAATACAAAGGGCGCAAGATCCGCATCTACCGCATGCCAAGCAGTTCGCGGGCCTATCCCATGAAACCCGAGCGTAAGGCAGAGCAATATGCTAATGCATTCGCAACATTAAAAAATGGAACATAAATTGAATACCTTCCTTTTCAACGATTTTTGCTATGCCCAATAGTTGATTATCGCTCATCAACTCTTTTTTGTCTGTAAGAAGGAATTCCAGACAAGGAATATCGTTTTCTTTTGCGAATACTGTGTATGTAATATCGAATTAAGGTCTATATGCAATACTACTTACTTTTCAGAGAAGATATACTTCATCGGCAAAGTAAGTACTACTTCTCGGGCAAAGTAAGTATATCTTCTCTGAAAAAGCTTACCCTATTCTATCATTGGCAGAGAGGTCAGACACCAAGATTATGTCTATGCACAAGGAGCCAGAGTGTAAAGAGCCGTGTGAGGGGAGACTTTCACGCACGGTTCTGTGAGAGGGTGAGGGTGAAACTCCCTCGCTCTACTCGACCCTGTTCATTCGTCCCCTGTTCATTCATATACAAACGTAAGGGGTAACCGAGGTAACCGAGGTAACCGCCTCCCCGGTCATGTCTTTTTCAGCATGGCGCTTATGACGTGGTGTCGGTTTTGCGTTATGTCCGTCCGGCAGGAGACGTGAAGCCAGTGCGTCCCCCTGCTGTTGCGCTCAAGGATAAGCTGGTCGAAGGAGGTGTTGTCCATGATCCACCTCATCCATTCGCGTGCCTCCGCAACGGAAGGTATGGTGATGTCTGCCGCCTGTCCTGTGAGATGCTGGCTGTTCGCCACTCCTCCCACCGCCCTGTTCAGGACTGGGCATCGGTAGCCGGAGGATATGACTATCGGCTTGTCGATATGCCTGCGGAGAGGTTCGAGGACCTGCGTGCAGAGGTTCTTCAGGTTGGCTATGACAACGCTGTCGGCGAAGAACGCCGGGTTCAACGTGTTGTCTATGCCGAGGCGTGCCGCCGTTTGTGAGCGTGTGAACTCCTCAAGGGTGAAATGTTGTGTCAGTTTCATAAGTCATGAAATAAGATAAGTATAGGTGGGAAATATCAGTGCTAACCTTAATAAAACCCACCTATGATGGTTGATAATGATAAGTTTTTGCTTGAAAAAACAGGTTTTTCAGAAAGTTATGTTTCTGAAACAGGAGCGATTCGGAAACAGATGTTCAAAAGCAGGGGCGATTCGGAAACTGATGTTTCCGTTGCGCCTATTCCTCGATGACCACCTTTACGCTATGTCCCCTTAAGAAATTCATTCTGATGCGGTCGTAAAGAGCGTCACAGACGTCGCGTGTCTTTATCAGGCATCCGAAACAAGCCCTTTGGCCTACCCTTATGCTTCCGTCGCTTCGTTTATAAATCCCGTTGCCAGGTTTTATCATGGGACAGAAGACAGGTATTGAGGTGTTGTTGTTTACTTCCTCTATCTGTTTGCATTGTCTGCACCGTAGTGTCGTTTTCTGTATTGCCTCCGACGGCGATCCGTTGTCTGTTTTTTCCTTGCCTTTCCGTTCTGGGCATGTCAGCAGCAACATCTTCCGTTTGTACTGGTGACACTTGTGTATATGTACGTCATACGTCCCTTCTGGAAGGCGTGCGTAAGAGTTTTCGAGAGTATCGCAGACGGTTACTCCGTCGATGATGAGTGAGCCTTCAGTCACTTCTCGTGTCACGTATTTTCTCTTTATATCGATTGTCATAATATATATGTTTATAGTTATGTTGTAGTAGTTCATTTCATCAGTTTTACATAAGCGTCCCCTTGTTTCTCAATGAGATTTTTAGTGTTCCAGCGACATATTATGCTCTTTATCGGCGACAATATCCCCTGAGCCCTTGCAGCCCTTTTCAGGTCTGTTACGGTAAAGACGTCGCTCATGGCGTCGAAGAGCGAAGGATATCGCTCGGCAGCTGGCGCTTCATAGAGTTGCGCCTGTTCGTTGACCTTTCCCGAATAGCGTGCGTGTAGCGTATTGAGAATGACCTCTGCTACCCATAGTGCGAACTCTATGGTATAGTCCTTCTGTTCCCTCTTGAGTTTTGCGCCCCAGAGGAATGCAGCTACCATTCCGGCCCTGAACCCTATCTGTGCAGCCCTTCTCATGAACTGGTCTCGTGCCCTGTCTTCGTCACGTACTGCGATGAACTGCTGTTTGCTTATCCATTCGCTTATGCCTTTGTTGAGCCAGCTGAGGTTCATGTGGTACTCCGGCATGACGTTTCCATCCTTGTCCTGCGATATTGCCATGAGAGCGTCAATGGACTGACTTATAGTCTTCATCTGGTGTTCGGTGAGCTTGCTGCGTAGAGGCATGGGTTTTCCGAATTGCGAAGGCAGTTCTACCATTATGCAGCGCGTTATCAGTCCGTCCTCAACGTCAGGATAAGCCCTTGCCATAGCTCCCGGCGTTCCGAGCGTCAGGAGGTTATACCTCATGCGGCATGTTGCAGAGAAAGACACGTCGCTTTTGTAGTCCTGTCCGTATCGCCCGCCGTCTCCGTCCTGTGCCACACGGTAAATGTCTGACTTCTGCGCCCATACTCCCGCCCTGTTGGAGTTTGTCATGGTGTCAGCCTCCGGCGATACGCTTATGAGGTGCAGTCCCCTTGCCTGTACCATTCGTTTCAGCAGCTGTGCCACGGAGACCTTTGCCGGAATGTCGCGCACTATGGGGTGTGGCTCTTCAACCTGTTTTTTCTGGTTTTTGTTTAGTTTTGTGAGCCTCAGGTATTCCTGCTCCATTTCTCGCCCCTCGTCGTCTTTCTCCCTGACCTTTTCGAGGCAGATGTCGGGCACTCTGAGGAGCGATCCCTTTCCGCTTGCCGCCGGAGCTATGATGTTTACGATGAACGACGGTGCCTGCATCTCCCCGTCGATATATCGTGCTCTCAACCTGCTTCCGAGGAATCCGCATACAGGCAGGCATGCCATTGCCGTAGCCGTCTTGAAGTCCTCGGGAGCCGTCATGACAAACTCACGTATCAGTGGTGGCAGATGAGTGTCTCTTGGCGGCTGCGGCACGTAATGTTTCGCTTCTCCCTCCGTGTCGTCGCTGCCTGTTGCGTTGTGTCTCCCGTTACTGTCTATGCCGAGGTCTCTCAGCGTGTTGTACAGTACGTATGGCAGTCTTTCCGAGCGTGCCGACTTGCATGCCGACTCACAGCATGTACGCACCTCATGTTCGCTGAGTCCGAAGCGTGGGCAAACCTTGTAGAGTTTCTCCACCTGACGGTCTGTGATGTTTGCCAGCAGGCGGCAGATGAGGTATAGCCTGTTGTTACGCTCGCCTTCGTACGGCATTCCTCCTGTCCTCTCTATGAGTTCGTCTGCAATAACCTTATATGGAATGCCTCTGAACGTCATGGTGCCGTCTTGTTTGTCTTCCTCAGCATGCGTTGTGGCTGCCTCCGTGTCGTGTGCGGCAGATGCTGGTGTGAGAGGTGCCGCATTTGGTGAAGCGACGGGCGACGTGATGTTTTTCAGGGCGAATGGCGAGCCGTCGTCGGTGAAGATGTCAGGGTTATAGTAGTAGAAATATGCCTCCGGCACGAGGAACGAGAGTCGTGCGAAGTCTCGTGTACACGCATCGTGCTCGACGTTTATTTCTCTTGCGAGCCAAGCCTGGTTGTCGGCTATCGTCTCAAGCTCCTGACGGCACCGTGCCACGACGCGAAGCCCGTGTGTGGAAGGCGTCTTGTGTACGACGTATATGCCGAGGTCGTCGATACGCTTCTCGAACGAGCGGAAGAGAGCCTCCGGCTGTTCGACATGGTCGACATCGAGAGCGAAGAGTCCTGAGGGACGTGCCGTGAGGTTGCTGCGTTTCTCTCCTCCGAAAGTTGCCTGCCAGCATGCTGCCGGCAGTTCGCGCTTACGGTTCAGATTGCCTGCGGCTATCTCGTCGCAGACGTCTTTCAGCAACGGTTGGCGTATGAGCTGCTCGAAGGTCTCACGCGTGAGGGGTACTGGATGTTTTGTACAGTTTTCACAATAATCGAATGTCATATATGCTCCTTTTTCTGAATGATGTAGAAATAAAAATGAATTGTTTCTCTCATGTGTGTCATTCTATGATGCTTAAAGCCTCTATCACCTCGCTGTAAATAGCGAACGCGGTGGATGATCTGTCCAGCCCCTGAGGGTTGAAGGCTTTGAGGTAACACTGGTAGCGACCGTTTTTTCTCTTCACCATAGAGACGAACTGTCCCTCGTAAAGCTTGGGGTTGAGCGGTGCGCGTCCCTTGCGTATGGCCTCCTCAAAGCGGAAGCCGCTGGCGTTCTTTGTCATGATGCCTGTGAGGCAGTTGTGTTCTGTCAGCTCACTGCCGTTCTGTGTGAGGATCATGAGTCTGGCATTGTTGATGGATTTCTTTTTCATAGCTGTGTAGAGTAAAAGAAGATTGTTTATTGGTTTGTGAAATGTATGATGTCCTGAACGGTGATGTCCTGATATGTGGAGCCGTTGTATTCGCGTACGGAGAAGCGGAGCGAAGCCCACACGAGGTTGCCGGGACGTAACGTGACCTGATTGCCCAGCAGGCTTGCCACATACGCATTCTCGTACTTGCCGCCCGCCTCTTGGAGTACTATGGTCGACTTCTGGGTTTGCCCGTTTTGGGTGGTGATGGTTACCGGTTCGGTCTGACGGATAACTTTGAAAAGGGTCTTCATGAGATATTCTCTTTTTTTTAGGTTAAACATACTCTGGAGAACGTAGCTGACGTAGCTCGCAGACTTCGATGACGGACAGGCAGAGTGCGTCGAGCACGGGGTTGCAGGCAGGTTGGTTGCCGTTGCCCTCAAGATAGTCGAGGAGCATGCTGCAGAGCTTTGCCTGTGCTGTTTTTTTCAGTACTCTAAGTACCGTTCTTACAAACTCTTGCTGCTCCGGTTTCAGACGGGCGAAGAGCATGGCCTGCAAAGAGTGCTGACTGTTGTCGTCGTGACGTGGAACTTTTTTTTGTTTCATTATTTTTAAATTTAATAGGAAAATATTGTTTTATCTGATTTTTTGTTTTTACCTTTGTATCGGAAAACAGTTTTCTCTCAGAACTGATGCAAAGGTATGAACGCCATGTCAGCACCTCCAAGAAAAAAGAGAAAAACATTATGTCTTTTTGCAAGTCGTTGGAAATCAGCGTGTACGGAGAGAGAAGAAATACAATGTCAAATCATGTAACCTAAATGTCAGCACAATGTCACAGAAAATGTCACACACAACGTCATTCAAATGTCACACTATGGAGGAGGACGAAAGAAAGTTCCGCGAGTTTATGAATTCAGAGCACCCAGAGCAGTTCAAGGCTGCCTGCAGGGCTCTGAATCTCTACGAGACGGAAGCCCAAGGGCTCACCCCGACAGAAGTATGGAACGAGGTTGGTGCCATAATCAATAAAATGAAGACCGTAGAGGCGAAAAACCGGGATACGTTTATGGAGTATGTGACTCTGTGGGCGAAACGGCGGCTGCAGCAGCTGGAACGCGAGGGAGTGCTCTGTGAGCGCACTGAGGAGGAGGTGAACCGTTCGCTGACATGCATACTCTACTGCCTCTGCCTGTGGTTGGAGCGTGCGAGCAAAGATCCTGAGAAAAATCCTCACAACGACATCCTTGACGCTGTCGTTAAGACAATAGCAATAATTGGCCACCCCGTGTTGCTGCTGCTCCAGAAAGCCATAAATGACGAGGGCGACCGCCAGGAGCTGAAGAGCGGACGAGTGATGGAGGAGCTGGACCCTCTCAAGGAGGAAGAGGAATGGCAGAAGCAATGGGAGAAAGTGGCACGCCATTATGCCCAGAGACTTGAAGAAAAAGTGGCGGCAGGGAGAAGAGACGACTACGACAGGGTCTGGGACACCCTGGAGCGCGACGAGCGCGTGGCGGCTATAATGAAACGTGAGACGCACGTGCAGGGCGACGAACAGAGGGAGCTGGGAGTGAGGTATAACGCCAAGGCTGTCTTCAACATTCTCGGCTTGATGCTCGAAAAAGGGTTCTTCAGCGGCTTTAAAGGAGTGGCACCGTTTGCAAAGGCTGCAACAAAACATGAAGACAAGGAGACACGCAAGGACGTGTCAGCAAGAACTGACTATTTCAAACCCGAAAAATACAATATCGAAGAACAGTTCTTGGGATTGAAGCCGGACGAAATGGATTATGTCAAGAAACTGCTGGAATAAGATGCCTTCTCCAACCGGAACATAACGACACACATCGCAAAAAACACTAACATCAATATACATATTTATCTATGGATTTCACGGCATATCGTTTTGACTGCTGGCCTATCGAGTTTGAGGCTCCGGAACTGGACATGGAGCTGGAGAAAATCGATGGGAGAGCGAATTTTAAGAAAAGGACAGAGATTATTAATGCTTTTTTCGGCGACGAAGACCGCACATACACCTTGGGCGACGGCTCGAAGCCTCTGTTCAAACAAGGCAACGAACTCATCCTGAGACGGTACAGGACAAAGGCTATACCAGCAGAGGACGAAGAGGAGGAGAAGGAGGAAAGGCAGAGACTGGGACTCAGCGTCGACGAGGACGGCGGAAGCACCGTCTGCAAGACGGAGGAGGGAAAGAATGATGCCGTACAGGAAGAAGCGGTCAGGAAACTGCCAAAATCGGCACAGGACTCTATATATGCAGGAAGACTGCTATATCACCACGACGGCGTGACGGTGCTGAAAGTGCAGAAGAGACGCGAACTGAAAGGTGAGAACAAGGACTTCAGGAAGGTGGTATATTCCGAGAACTACGCCAGCCAGATGGCGGTAATCGTAGCGAGAGACAACCTGCAGTATGTACTCATAGAGTCACCACGCAGGGCATTCGCACCGGCAACAATGTCATACATCATAGAAAGCACGCTGAACAGGCTTCTCATGGTGGAATATAACGTCATGCTGCAGGTGAGGCCGGTACGCAGGAAAGAAGAGTTCTGGGGAGTGGTCAACGAGAAGCAGCAGAGGGGAGTGGCGGTGAAATCGTTGCACTTCAAACTCGACTATCCCAACATGCCGTGGCCGGACAGGCTGCTCGGCGAACGTATCAACAGGGTGATACAGGAAATTAACGCTCAGGGCGAATTCATACTGAAAGGCCAGCACGGACAGCCGATGAAGCTGAACACCAAAGCGGGAGAACGCGACAAGGATGTCGACGACTTGGTGAGTTACAGCTGCAACAAAGGCAACTCGCTCTCCGTGGCATACTCTGACGGCTCGCGGACAAAATTCGGAAACATACAGACAGGAAACGTGACTGTGGCACTCCCCGAAGACATGCTGCAGTCGCAAAACCATGACCTTTTCCCCAACGACATAGCAAAAGAGGTGATTCTGGCAGCGAAGAGTGTGAGCAGCATGAACGACGGACAGGGGTAAAAATGGCACCAAAAGCAGAAACATGAAGACATGGGGTAACCGCGGTAACCGTGGTAACCAAAGGTTGTATAACGCTAAGTTGTTGTATATCATATAGTTACAATTACCTGTAAAGATACTGTGTTACCTCGGTTACCTTGGTTACCTGAGTTACCTCCCGTGTTTGTATTTGTCCGTTGGCTGAATGGGTTGAAAAAGTTGTTGTTATAGCAAAATCATTGTTCGGCTGTTAGCCCTCGGAAGGTGGGTTCATGTCATATATTTACCGTTTTTTGACCATTTTTGCTCTGTTTTATTGCAGAAAAGGTGCAAAAATACACTTAATAAATATTAAACAAAGCCAAGTAATTGCAAACAGATGTGAATTTTATAGGCGTTTCGAATGATGAAATGATGCTTTAAAAAATTTTTAATATTATATTA
>CALZUQ010000075.1 GCA_945829425.1 uncultured bacterium
TCGTAACCTCGGCAGGCAGCAAGGCCTGTGCCTGGCTCACACGGTTCTGCACGTTCACGGCAGCCATGTCAGGGTCGGAACCCTGCTTGAAATACACCGTGATGTCGCAACCTCCGTCGTTGGTAGCCTGCGAGGTGATGTATGTCATGTTCTCCACACCGTTGATGCTCTCCTCGAGAGGCGTTACAACGGAGTTAAGCACCGTCTGTGCGTCGGCACCAGTATAGGTGGTCTCGACGGAGATTGTAGGCGGCGCCACATCGGGATACTGCTCGATAGGCAGCGAAATGATTCCGATGATACCCAGCAGCACGAAGAAGATGGAGACCACCGTCGAGAGCACTGGGCGTTTTATGAAGTTTGTAAATGTCATGGTTTTTGTTGTTTGTTTATTTCTCCTGCCGTAGGATTATTTCTTTCCGCTCATGATGTTTGCGAAGCCTTTTGCTGACGACTGGCTCTCGCCGAGTTTTGCTGCGTCGTCAATCTTTTTCTGGTATTGGGCTTCTGTAATTGGCTTTATCTCCATGCCGTCAGTAAGTGAGGTAATGCCTTTCGAGACGTAGCGGTCGCCGGCTTTCAGTCCTCCGGTAACGATATATGTCTTGCCGTCGTTCTGCGGATTTACCTGTATTTCGGTGAATTTTACCTTGTTGTCCTTGCCTACGACATATACAAATTTCTTGTTCTGTATCTCTGACGTCGCCTCTTGAGGTATCACGATGGTGTTGCTTGCCATTGTCGGCACGATGATTTGTCCTGAACCGCCCGAGCGCAGCTCGCCGTCAGGATTGGTGAAATGGGCTATGAGCGATACCGAGCCTGTGGCAGCGTCTATCACGCCACTGGCTTTCACCACCTTTCCCGCATGGCGGTATAACGAACCGTCGGCGAGCTGAAGCTTCACTTCCGGATATGCCGCTATTGTTCCGTTTATGCCGTTGTCGCCCTTTGTCATTGAGAGCATGTCTTTCTCTGTTACGGAGAAGTAAACCTCCATGGTTGATATGTCAGACACTGTTGTGAGAGGGTCGACGTTTGACGCACTGACGAGTGCACCGACCTTATACGGCAGAGAGCCTACCACACCTGACGCAGGACTCTTCACGTAACAGTAGCTGAGACTCTCCTCGGCAGATGCGAGAAGCGCCTGTGCCTGTGCGAGCTGTGCCTGTGACGTGGTGTAGTTGTTCTCGGCTGTAGAAAGCTCGTAGTCGCCGATGACGTTGTTTGAGAATAGAACCTTGGAGTTCTCGTATTTCAGTTTTGACGTTGCCAGCTGTGCCTTCGCTGTGTTTACGGAAGCCTTTGCCTGACGCACTTGCGCCTGATATGTCTCGTTGTCGATGACGAAGAGAAGTTGTCCGGCTTTGACCTCCTGACCTTCATGTACGCAAACCTTTGTGATGAATCCTGAAACCTTCGGACGTATCTGTACGTCCTGAATACCTTTGATTGTTGCAGGATATGTCGTCTGCAACTCCGTTCCTTGTGTTTCTGCTTGTCTTACGGCGTATTCGTTGTCGGCAAAGTTCGGTTTTCCTCCCGACTTTCCTCCACACGATGCCAGTACTGCCCCAATGGCAGCAATCATTAAAAATTTGATTGTTTTCATACCTGTTTTAAAGAATGTTATGATTGTTATCGTTGAAACGAACTGACAAAAACTCAATCTTTCAATTTGGTTTTTGTGCTGCAAAATTACACATTATCTTATTATATACCATATTCCGAAGTGAAGATTTAACATCTTTTCTTCTTGTTTTTTGTTTGTAAAGAGTATGTGCTCAGAACACTCATTATATAATTTACGAAATGTGTGTCAGTAGATAATTATTGCTTTTTTACCGATAAAAACGTATTATTTCCTACTAACATGCTCATAGCGTCGGCAATAGTTCATAATTAATAAATTACTTGAATTAGCGTAGCAAAAAAGATAATTTTCTATAAAACGTAAATGTCCTCGGACGTTCTATTGAGATTTTTTTTGTAACTTTGCAACGTAATTTCTTATAAAACTATGTCAGTCAAAAAGATTCTTTTTATAAACACAGAGACAGACCCCTATGTGCCAAGCACAGAATTGTCTAAGTTAGGACGTTTAGTACCCGAAACAATACAGAGCAATGGTTACGAGATACGTACGTTCATGCCCAAATGGGGAAATATCAACGAACGTAAGGGACAGCTCCATGAAGTGATACGCCTTTCGGGAATGAACATCATCATAGACGGCACGGACCACCCTCTCATAATCAAGGTCGCCTCTATTCCTATTTCACGAGTGCAGGTTTATTTCATAGACAACGATGACTATTTCACCCACCGTGGCATGGAGCGAAACGCTGACGGCGTGTTATTTGAAGACAACGTAGAACGTGCTGTGTTCTATGCGAGAGGCGTGCTTGAGACTGTGAAAAAGCTGCGTTGGATGCCTGATGTGATACAATGTCAGGGCTGGATGTCTTCCATGATACCTCTTTACATAAAAAAGGCATATCATGAAGAGCCGTGCTTCCGCGACGTGAAGGTTGTGACAAGCCTTTCGAAGACAGACCTCGACGGAGTCATGGGAAAGAATGCCAAGGCTTGCATTGCGTTCCGTGACATCACAGTTGAGTCGCTCGGACAGTATAAAGACGTTGTAGGAGTACGGGATCTTGAAAAGCTCGCCATAGACTTCTCTGACGGCATAATAGAACTGACTGAAGGTCTAAGAGAAGAGATAAAGCAGTATGCAGCGAATGCAGGAAAAAATTATCTCAGCTATCAGGGCATTCCGTTCGTTGATGCCTACAAGGCTTTCTACGACAGTCTCTGACAACAAGTCTTCATGAATTGACAAGACAAAAAAAATCAATCCGACGAATTTAGCGGAACAAAGCATTTCTGATAATGAAAAAACTGTTCTTCCTCTCACTCGCCTTGTTGTATATAACAACGGCGTGTGACGACACTACAGACACCCTCGGCTCATCGTTGACAAACAGTGAAGACCTCATAACGGTTTCTGACGGAGTGTATAAAATTGTTTCCAGAAGCATAAAGGTCGACTCCGTTCTGGCGAGAAACACTACGGGCTATCTCGGAAACGTCAAGGATCCCGAGACAGGATCATACATAAAGAGCGACTTCCTGACACAGTTTCACATGCCCGAGAATTTCGAACTCCCGGAGGACACCGTCTACGCACGAGGCGTTATGGCCGACTCATGTGATTTGAGACTTTTCTTCAGTTCTTACTACGGCGACTCACTGACAACGATGAAAGCGACAGTCTATGAGCTTGACACTCCTATTGAAGAAAACGTAGCCTATTACTCTTCATTCGACCCGGAGAAAAGGGGCATGATAAGGATTGGAGAAGGACGTGTGGAGAGTTCCAGCGTCTTCTCCCTCGTCAACAAAAACTATTCCGACTCTCTCCGCTACTCCGGCTCGTACACAAATAATATCCTCTTCAGGCTCAACGACGAGTATATTGACCGGCAGGGAGTACGTTACAACAACTACGGAACGTACCTCATGAAGCGCTATTACGCCAACAAGGACGACTTCAAGAACTCATACACCTTCTCTCACAACGTCTGTCCGGGGTTTTACGTCAAGTTCGACAACGGACTCGGAGCTATGGCGTACATATCCTCTTCACAGCTCAATTTCTATTACACTACGGTAGATACCATAGAACATTCCCGTTACAGCTCATTCGCCGGAACAGAAGAGGTAAGACAGGTGACCAAAATCACTACAGACACAGAGAAACTCGAGACCCTGGCAAAAGAGACCACATGTACATACCTCAAATCGCCGGCAGGACTGTTTACAGAACTGACACTGCCCGTAGAGGAGATATGCCGTGGTCATGAGAACGACTCCATCAATGCGGCGAACATGGTGCTGAGATGTCTTAATAACAACGTCAGCTCGCCATACTCTTTCAGTCCGCCCTCAACGATACTCTTGGTCGAGAAGTCCCAGCTCGACAATTTCTTCAAGGAGGAGAAGACGGCAGACTACCGCATGAGCTTTATTGCCACATATTCGTCAGCGTCATCGTCATATACGTTCTCTAACATTTCGTATCTCATAAGAGATATTTACAACCGTATGCCACAAGACGACGCACAGCGTGAGGCATGGAAAAAAGACAATCCCGAATGGAACAAGGTGGTCCTCGTACCTGTCAACGTACAGTACACCACTTACGGTACATCATCACTCGTGACAAGCGTAACACACGACATGTCGCTCTCCTGCGTAAGGCTCATCGGAGGAGAGGATAATCCGTATGAAGACATTGAAGTGTCGATAATATACAGTAAGTTCAATAACTGATATCGTTATGGCAGACAATTTCTTGGAAAAACATTACGAGGAATACGAAAAACGAAAAGCACAATGGCTGAGAAGGAAGAAACACCTGCCGAAGCCAAAGAAAAATATCACGCAATTAGAGCGCCCTGAAGATGAGGCGCTCTAATTTTTGTTTGCAGCTTTTCTCGCATAAAAAAGCTACCTCTTAAAAGCCATCCCCAAACCAAGTGCCTTACAAATACTGCTTGTTCTTCATTCCAATCTCCTTGCAAGCCATTCCTGCCATGTTGGGTTGACGGTGTCCTTCTTCTTGCCGTAGCATGTGACTGCTGACGTGCGTTGTGGAAGCGTGGAGAAATGGAGCATGGTGAACAGGTGACAGGTTATGTTCGCACACATATAAAGTAACCATAACCTTTACCTCAACGTTGACCTTATCACTTAACGTCAACACTATAACCTCACAATAATATCAACTTCTCACACCGCTGTCAGTCAGTCTATAACAGAGCCTGTCCCCTGTTCTCTTTTTTTATAGGCATAAAAAAATATTTTCATAGGCATAAAAAACTACATATCCGTATCAGACAGCAGATATTGAAAATGCAGAAAAAATTTGGCGGTTTAAGATTTTCTTTGTAATTTTGCCGACAAAGACAACAAATAAAAATATATTGGTATGGCAGCAACAGAAGAAAGATACATCAGTTTGCTTACCGACTTCGGTTTCAAGCGCATTTTCGGCACTGCTCCAAACAAGGACCTGCTGATAAATTTCCTTAATAGCCTGTTTGACGGAAGAAAGGTTATCAAGGACTTGAAATACAATAACTCCGAACATGTTGGCGACATCTACACCGAGCGTAAAGCCATCTTCGATGTCTATTGTGAGAGTATTGATGGCGAGAAATTCATTGTCGAGATGCAGAATGCCTCGCAGAAGTATTTGAAGGATAGAACAATCTTCTATTCTACATACCCCATACGAGAGCAGGCTCCAAAGGGTGATGCTTGGGATTATCGGTTAAGTCCGGTATATACCGTTGCTTTGGTTAATCACGACATGAAGGAAGAATCGTTTGATGAACAGGAAATCAGTCATCAAGTGCAGTTGTGTGACACCACCACAAAACGTGTTTTCTACGACAAGCTGGAGTTTATATATGTCGAGGTGATTAAGTTCAATAAGACAGAAGATGAGCTTGTCACCCTCTACGACAAGTGGCTCTATGCCTTGAAGAATCTTGCTAACCTTACTGCTCGTCCTACTGCCCTTCGCGATAAGATTTTCGATCGTCTGTTTCAAGTGGCTGAGATTGCGAAATTCACTCCTACTGAACTTAGAGAATACGAGGATAGCCTTAAGCATTACCGTGACCTGAAGAACAGTCTTGACACGGCGGAGGAGAAAGGTCGTGCTCAGGGTCGTGCTGAAGGTCTTGTCGAGGGTCGTGCTCAGGGAATTGATATAGGACTTGCTCAGGGTCGTGCCGAGGGTCGTGCCGAGGGACGTGCTGAGGGAATTAACGAAGGACTTTCCAAAGGTATTATGTTAACAGCCAAGAACTTAAAGATGATGGGCCTTAGTGTTGCCGATATAATCAAAGCTACTGGATTGAAGGAAGAAGAGATAGCAAAACTGTAATGAGGAGAGGGGACAGAAGGTCCCCTAACACTATATATTGAAGTAATAGAGACATGAATGTGGTATCATTCTTTGCGGGGTGCGGAGGTCTTGACCTTGGTTTTCTCCTTTTTCCAAAAAATGTCAGTATTCGTATTTAAAAAATCATTTTTCATTTTCACATTTTTCACGAAAATGATAATACTCTTGCAAACTCTGTTCTGGGTGATATCAATAAGGTGAAGACTGAGGATGTTCCTGATTGTGAAGGGTTTATAGGAGGACCTCCTTGCCAATCATGGAGCGTGGCAGGCAAACAAAGAGGGCTTGAGGATGCGCATGGTCAGTTATTCCTCACCTATATTGAGATGATTAAGGCAAAGAAACCCAAAGAGTTTCTTCACCCTGACATTTTTTGAAAAAAAAGAGAACTGACAGCTTCGTTTTCGCTAATAATTTGCCTTTTTTACCTTGCTAATAAAAATCAAGTGATTCTTTTCGGAGTTTCATGTTTTTTTTCTTAATTTTGCAGAATAAAGTATAGATTCTATGAAAAAATATAACTACACATCCGTTATTGGCAGCATGGCACAGCGTTTCTGTAAGAATCTTACCTGTGACTGGGAGGTTACGGAGGCATCGGTACGCTCCGGGTTAATAGCATTTGATATACTCAGTGGCAGAACCTACTGTCACTTTTCGTACAACACAGCCAAATTTTCTCGCGAAGAAATTTCGTACACCCTAAGTGGTACTCCAGAAGGAA
The DNA here is from genome assembly GCA_945829425.1 of uncultured bacterium. GTDB lineage: Bacteria > Bacteroidota > Bacteroidia > Bacteroidales > Bacteroidaceae > Prevotella. Next base: position 6,711 of record CALZUQ010000075.1, read on the forward strand.
TAAAAACCGTACCTGTTGGAGAGTATGTGTATGCGGTGAAGGAAGGCACCATCACCATTGACAATCAGATATTTACTGTAAGCGCATTTAACAACGATACTTCCCTTATTCTTGAGAATGAGGGTTGCAAGGTTGTACTGGTAGGTAAAGGGAAATAATTATTAATACTAACAATATGCCAACACCAGACCCTGTGGCTGAAATATGTGTCTGGAAGAGAGACTATGAAAAGATTTACTTTGTTTTTGTTTTCATTTATTCTAAGTGTAGTATTCTCAACCTCTGCATTAGCGTATGATGTTGAAGTGGAGGGAATATATTATAATTTGATTTCAAAAGGCAATATTGCTGAAGTAACAAAAGGGGATAAGAAGTATTCCGGAGACATTACTATTCCATCTTCAATAAATGTAAATGATGCGGAATATCCAGTATCAATTATTGGGAGTTCTGCTTTCTCTTATTGCAGCGGCTTGACATCAGTAACCATCCCGAATTCTGTGACAAGTATAGGGAGTGAAGTTTTCTGTTGGTGCTCCGGCTTGACATCAGTCACCATCCCGAATTCTGTGACAGGTATTGGAAGTGGAGCCTTCAGAGGTTGCAGAGGCTTGACATCAGTAACCATCCCGAATTCTGTGACAAGTATAGGGAGTGAAGTTTTCTGTTGGTGCTCCGGCTTGACTTCAGTAACCATCCCGAATTCTGTGACAAGTATTGGAGATGGTGCTTTCCGTGAATGCAAAGTTTTAGTATCAGCAACCATCCCGAATTCTGTGACAAGTATTGGGAGTGAAGCTTTCATAGAATGCAGCGGCTTGACTTCAGTCACCATTCCGAATTCTGTGACAAGTATTGGAGATCGTGCTTTCGCATATTGTATTTAGAGCCTTATAACTAACCATAACTTACCATGACTAACCAATCATA
>CALZUQ010000076.1 GCA_945829425.1 uncultured bacterium
AGCAGAGCCAAACTTGTTTGAGCTATGCCTTGCAAGGAGGAGGAAGGCGAAGCCAGAGGAGGAGGAAGGCGAAGCCAGAGGAGGAGGAAGGCGAAGCCAGAGGAGGAGGAAGCCCGGAGGGCAAAGCCCAAAAACACATATAATCACCCCTTCACAACGTCTCCACCTCCAGAGTCTCCAGGAGTCTGTCCATAGCTTTTTCCGCATCGCCCTCAGCCTCATCGAGCAGCGTGACGAACTTTGAACCGATTATTGTTCCGGCAGCATGGGCGCGTGCCGTCTGCAGGGTATCACGGTTGCTGATGCCGAAGCCTATCATGCGAGGATTGCGGAGACGCATGTCTGCAATGCGGCGGAAATACTCCTTACGGCTGTCGAAACTGCTCTGAGCTCCCGTGGTGGCGGCAGAAGAGACCATATATATGAAGCCCTCGGTGTTCTCGTCTATGAGACGTATGCGTTCCTCACTCGTCTCGGGAGTTATGAGCATTATGACTTTGACATCGTAGCGAGAGGCAATGGCCTTATACTCCGCAAGATAGTCGGCAAAGGGAAGGTCTGGAATTATGACGCCGTCAACGCCCACCTCCTGACACTTCCGGCAGAAAGCCTCAAAGCCATACTGCATGATGGGGTTAAGATAGCCCATGAGGACAAGAGGTATGGAGACAGCGGGACGTATGTCCTCAAGCTGTGAGAACAATCGGCGCAGAGTCATGCCGTTGCGAAGGGCTTTGGTGGCAGCCTCCTGTATCACGGGGCCGTCAGCCATGGGGTCGCTGAACGGTATGCCGACCTCTATCATGTCTACGCCACGGCGTTCAAGAGTACGTATGATGTCGGCTGTAGCATCGGCTCCCGAAGCTCCTGCACAGAAATACAGCGAGAAGATATTCTCACGTTTCTTCGTGAAGAGTGTATTTATTCTGTTCATAATGTTCGAAGTGAGTTATAAGTGATTTATAAGTTGTTATAAGGCTGCCGGAATCCTCCCTTTCCTATCTTTCTGAGGAACTCTGCAAGGCTGCGGACATCTTTCATTGCCGGAGCCGTCTCAAAGCCGCTGTTGACATCGATGCCGGCAAAGGCTGGGTGTGAGAACGTGCGCAGTGCCTCTGCCGTCGCTAAGCTTATGCCGCCACTGAGCAGAAAGGGCGTGTCGCCCTGATAACGTGCGAGCAGCGACCAGTCGAAACATCTTCCACTGCCGCCGAACCCCGGGCAGGGAGTGTCGAAAAGGAAGAAATCGGCAGCACCGTCGTAGGGCACCGTGGCAGAGAGGTCGGAAGGCGAGCCTATGGCGAAGGCTTTCATAACCATGACGCCGGAACGGCGCAACCTGAGGCACTGCTCCGGGGGCTCAGAGCCGTGAAGCTGCACGCCATAAAGAGAGTACTCTCCCACCCTTCTCATGATGTCTTCGTCGGAGGCATTTACAAACACCCCTATGCGCTTCATGGCTGTCGGGAGACAGGCAGGCGGCTCGGAGACATAACGCGGCGAACGGGGGAAGAAGATAAACCCCATCCAGTCCGCTCCAAGGCTCTCGACGTCACGGATGTTCCCACCGTCGCGCATGCCACAAACCTTGACAATCATGGCGTGAGAAGCTGTGAGATGAAACATTGCAAGGCATCGGCAGGACTCGCGCTACGCATGAAATGCTCACCCATGAGGAAGCCACGGTAGCCCGCCGTGCGCAGCTCTCTCACCGTCTGTGGCGACGACAGTCCGCTCTCTGAGACACGCAGCACATCCTCCGGCAGCAACTCCGCGAGGGCAAACGATGTGGCGACGTCGGTGACGAACGTTCCGAGGTGGCGGTTGTTGACACCTACCATATCCGCTCCGCAGTCTACATATTTCAGTTCTTCTTCAGAATGTATTTCGAGAAGCACCTCCATGCCGAGAGAGTGCGTCTTTGACGTAAGGTCACGACACTCTGCCACGGTAAGCGCAGAGGCTATGAGGAGCACAGCATCGGCACCCAGGGCACACGCCTCGTAAAGCTGGTATTCGTCTATGACGAACTCCTTGCGGAGGATGGGCAAGCCTACGAGAGGGCGTGCCTTAACGATGTCGTTGGCAGAACCGCCGAAGAACCGGCTGTCTGTGAGTATGGAGAGCGCAGAAGCTCCCGCCTTCTCATAAGCCGGAGGTATCAGGGCAGCGTCAGCCCCGGCATGTATGTCGCCCTTCGACGGTGAGCGGCGTTTGAACTCTGCTATTATCCCCGTTGCGGAAGCCGCCAGAGCTTTTTTCATGCTGCGTGTGGGAGCAGCATCGAGACAGCGTAGCTCAAGGGTCGCGATATCCGTAAGTTTCTTGGCTTCCTCCACCTCCTTACGTTTGTGGGCTATTATTGTTTCAAGGATGTCTGTCATAGTACTCAGCCGTTTATTTCCATGAATTTTTTCAGTGTGGCGTAAGCTTTTCCGCTCTCCAGAGACTGGCGTGCCATGTCCATGCACTCGTCAATGCCTTTCGCCTGCTCTATGGTCTGTATGGCGAAGGCGGCGTTGATCAGGACGCAGTCGCGCTGGGCTGCCGTGGCACGGTTTTGCAATACGGCGTCGAAGATTTGTGCTGCTTCCCCTGCCGTTGACCCACCGTAAAGCTCGTCCTGACGCGCCATGGCGAAGCCGAGATCTGACGGCGTGTATATCGTCTCGTAACGGTTTGTCATGACCTTGAAATGGTCGGTAAGGGATATTTCGTCATATCCGTCAAGGTTGTTGACTACGGCAAAGTCTATGCCAAGACGCTGGAAGACATCAGTATAGAGACGCATCTGCTGAAGGTCGGCGACACCCAGCAGCTGATATGCCGGAAGGCAGGGATTGACAAGAGGACCGAGGAGGTTGAACACCGTGCGTATCTGCAGCGCTTTCCTCACAGGAGCCACGCTCTTGAGGGCAGGATTGAAGAGAGGGGCGTGGAGATAAGCCATGCCACACTCGGCTATAGACCGCTCCAGACGGTCCTGGCTGTTGGTATATTTCACGCCGTGCAGCTCAAGGACGTTGCTCGCTCCGCTTACCGACGTGGCTCCGTAGTTGCCGTGCTTGGCGACATGATAGCCCGCCCCAGCCACTACGAAGCAGGCGCATGTGGAGATATTGAACGTGTTCTTGCCGTCGCCGCCGGTACCTACGATGTCGATAGGCCTATAAGCGTCGAGACAGACGGCGACACGAGTGTCGAGGAGTGCCTGACGGAAGCCTACAAACTCGTCGGTGGTGATGTTACGCATCTGGAAGACTGTCAGCAGCGATGCTATCTGAGTATCATTATATTTCCCCTGCGTGATGCCGGCAAGGAGGTCGTGAGCCTCGTCTGTCGTCAGCGTCTCATGACAGAAGAGGCGGGAAAGTATCTTTTTCATTTCTCATCAACATTAAGGTGGGTTCTGTCAATTCGCTCCCCTTTGTCCTGTGGGTACGGAGGAAAGGCTCCCACCGTCTGTAAGGAAGTTTTCTATTATCTTCATGCCGAGGGGTGTAAGGACCGACTCGGGGTGGAACTGTATGCCGTGGACTTTGAGCGTGCGGTGGCGCAGTGCCATGATATATCCCTCAGGACTCAGTGCCGTAACTTCTAAGCAGGAGGGCAGCGTAGCGCGGTCAACGACCCACGAATGGTAGCGGCCTACGTCTATCGTCTGTGGCAACCCAGAGAAAATGGTGTCGGGGACGGTAATCTCCACGGGGGTCTGAACGCCATGGCAGGCATCGGTGAGGTTTGTCAGAGTTCCTCCAAACGCCTCGGCAATGGCCTGATGTCCGAGACATACTCCGAGGATAGGCTTCCTCCCGCTGTAGCGACGTATGACGTCGAGAAGTTTCCCAGCCTCCTCAGGTATGCCGGGACCAGGAGAGAGGATGATGTTGTCGCAGACATCAAGAGAGTCAATGTCGAACTTATCGTTGCGTACTACCGTGACCTCTGCTCCCGCCTGACGCACGGCATGTGCGAGGTTGTATGTGAATGAGTCGTAGTTGTCAATGATTATTGTCTTCATAACGGTTTTCTGTTTTGTTACGGTGGTAATTTATAAAACCAACCTTACATTTTTTCAGCCATGACGATGGCTTTCTTCAGAGCTCCAAGCTTGTTGTTCACCTCCTGCAGCTCGTTCTCGACATTGCTTTTCGCCACTATGCCTCCCCCGGCCTGAAACCACAGCTCGTTGTTTCGGCTTACGAAGGTGCGTATGGTAATGGCCTGGTTGAGCGAACCGTTGAACCCTATGAAACCTATGCAGCCTCCGTATGCTCCGCGACAATGCGGCTCGTACTCGCTGATCAGCTGCATGGCCCTCACCTTAGGCGCTCCGCTCAGCGTTCCTGCCGGGAACGTGTCGAAGAACGTCTTTATCGGGTTGGCATCTTCGTCAAGGTCTCCCCCTACCCGGCTCACGAGGTGTATGACGTGGCTGTAGTACTGCGTGTCCTTATATTTCTCTACCGTGACATCATGGCAATTACGGCTGAGGTCGTTGCGGGCAAGGTCAACGAGCATGACGTGCTCGGCATTCTCTTTCGGGTCTGCACGCAACGCTGAGGCAAGACGCTCGTCGGCGGATCGCTCTCCCGTGCGGCGTGTGGTGCCGGCGATAGGGTCTATGGTGGCATGACGGTCGTCAATCTTGCAGTGTGTCTCCGGCGAAGAACCGAAGATACGGAAGCCACCGAAATCGAAATAGAAGAGATACGGCGAAGGATTGATGCTGCGCAGGGCGCGGTAAAGTTTGAAATCGTCGCCTTGGTAACGCTGGACGAAACGGCGGGAGAGAACAATCTGGAAGACGTCACCACGAAGGCAGTGGGCTATGCCACGGCGTATGTTCTCACGGTGCTCATCGTCTGTCAGCGTACTTGTCGTCTCGCCTGTCGCACGGAAGGAGTATGTGGTATAGTTACGGTTGTTGATAGCTCCCAGGATAGTGCGGATATTGCTCTCACCGTCGTCGCCAACCATCTCCAGGAGCATCATCTCGTTGCTGAAATCGTTGAAGACGATGAGGTAGCGATACATGATGTACAAGAGGTCGGGGGCGTCGTTCTTGGCGTCACGGCTCTCACGGATATTGATGCCCTCGGTATATCTCACGGTGTTGAACGTGGTGTAGCCATAGACACCGCAGTATTTGGAATATTCGCCCTCAACCTTGAAGCACTGGAGGAAAGCATTGACGGCTTGCTCCAGGTCTGTGGCATCCGTAACAGGACGGCTCTCGGTAGTGCCGTCGGGGAAGACGGCTGTCGCCACGCCACGGTTTACTGCTATGCTGGCAATAGGGTCAAGACCTATGAAAGAACGGTTGTTCTCATTGCCATGGTAGTCGCTGCTCTCCATCAGGGCACTCTGCGGAAAGAGGTCGCGAACCTTTAGGTATGTACTCACCGGCGTATGGAGGTCGCCGAGTATCGTTTCATGTACTGTAGAAAAATGGTATGTCTTCATTTTTTTTCGTCAGGGGGGAAAGGTGGGGCTGTTGACACCCACCGTGAAAAGTATGGTAATTATGGGATGGTCGTAGAATTAAGGCAGGGTAAGAAAATCTGTCTCCCACCTTGGAGAACGTCACTGTCTGTTCCACTCCAGATATGTAGTAATGTCTTTGTCACCACGTCCTGATACGGTGAGTACGACGACGTCGTCGCTGCGGAAAGACATCTTTTCCAAAGCACCGAGAGCATGAGCACTCTCAAGGGCGGGTATGATGCCTTCAAGGCGTGTCAGCTCGTAAGCGGCCCTGACAGCCTCGTCGTCGTTAACGGCAAGCACGAGTGCCCGTTTCTGACGTGCGAGGTTGGCGTGCATAGGGCCTATGCCGGGATAGTCGAGGCCTGCGCTGACAGAGTAGGGCTCTTCTATCTGACCGTCGTCGTCCTGCATGACGAGGGTCTTCGCTCCGTGTATGATGCCGAGCCTGCCAAGTTGTATCGTAGCAGCACTCATGCCGCTGTCAACGCCTTTTCCGCCAGCCTCAGCGAGGACTATCTGCACTCTTGCGTCGTCAATGTAATGGTATATAGTGCCTGCCGCATTGCTGCCTCCTCCTACACACGCCATGAGATAGTCCGGGTATTCACGTCCCTCATGTTCAAGCAGCTGCCGGCGAATCTCTTCGCTTATTACTGACTGCAGACGCGCTACCATGTCAGGATATGGATGCGGACCTACTGTCGAGCCAATGACATAATATGTATCTTCGGGGTGGCAGCACCAGTAACGTATCGCCTCGTTTGTGGCATCTTTGAGCGTCATATTGCCGCACGTTACAGGTCTCACCTCTGCGCCGAGCATCTTCATTTTCTCTACGTTGACATGCTGGCGCTCGACATCCGTCTTACCCATGAACACCGTGCAGGGCATGTTCATGAGAGCACATACCGTAGCTGTCGCCACACCATGCTGGCCGGCTCCTGTCTCGGCTATGACATGCGTCTTGCCCATGCGGCGGGCGAGGAGCACCTGCCCTATGGCGTTGTTGATCTTATGTGCTCCGGTGTGGTTGAGGTCTTCACGTTTCAGATATATCTTACATCCGTAACGCTCACTGAGACGACGGGCGAGATATAGTGGAGACGGTCTGCCGACATAGTCGCGGAGAAGCTGTGCATACTCACTCTGAAAGGAGGTAGTGTCGAGAACCTTGAGATAGTTCGTGCGAAGCTCTTCGACGCAACGATGAAGTATCTCCGGAATATATGCCCCTCCGAAATCACCGTAAAATCCTTGCTCGTCAACTTGAAATGTCTTCATATTATATTCAATTTTTATTATTATCTTCTTGGTTTCGTTTAGTTTTCATAACTTTTTTTTATCCGGTTTGTCAGCCACCGTGGCATTCATGGTTTGCGGCAGCAAACGCATTGACAGAACCGGCATAAACGAGAAAAAGACCCATCGTAAGTACGACAGGCCTTCTCACTACCTATGAAATTCTATTACCTAGAATTGCTTTTATGTATACACATGAATATACGGCTGCTGTTCTCTTACGAAATGTCTGTCCCGTAAGAGCGCCACCAATATTTATGTATTCTCGTTGTTATCATTTTGTCTGTTTTTATTTTATTTTCATTGCAAATTTATAGATAAAATCCGAGTCGGACAAAAATATGTCAGATATTTAACATATTTTTATCACCAAAGTCTTGCTTGTCCACTATTCTTACGTACCTTATTATATATAAAAACACCCTATCGCAAGGAGAATATATACGCAAAAGACGCATCATGTAATATGATGCGTCCTTAAAAAAGAGCGGAAAACGAGACTCGAACTCGCGACCCCAACCTTGGCAAGGTTGTGCTCTACCAACTGAGCTATTTCCGCAAAA
>CALZUQ010000077.1 GCA_945829425.1 uncultured bacterium
GACAGTTCTGGCGACAAGCAATGCAATAACCTGTCTATGGCATTGCGGCATGCGGCATAGAGGTGGCAGGACAGTAATACAGGCTTGTTGGCGGAACGTGGGAAGCAGACGAGGAGTATGGCTATTATGGTGTGTTCTATTAATTCCCACCATCAAAACACTCACAAGATATGAGTATATGACATTTTCTTTTGTCGCTGTCGTTGCTCTGCGGAGTGACGGCAGTGGCAGACGAGGTAACGACGGTATCGCCGCAGCGTGAGGTATGCTTCAGGACAAATGCTGCTAACGACGCATGGAACTCCGGATACGGCGACGGTGGTGCAGGAGATTACGGCACTTCGAGTGGCGGATACGACCAGCTCGGCTACGGCACGCTGATGTTCGCCATACCTGAGAGTCCTTCTACAGGCATACAAGCCACGGAGCAGCAGGAGCAGCAGAACTCTCCGGCTTACGACCTCCGAGGCATCCGTATCAGAGAAGAGAAGGGTATCGTAATAAAGAATGGAATGAAAGTTGTAAGGTAACGGGTAACAGGTAACACCCAACGTCAGTGACATCGTTTCGCTAAAGTCGTGTCTTGTGCTTCCGACAAAAACAGTCGTTTCATTTGCTTAAGATTCGATTAGGAGGCATTAGGGACTCATTTAGGACTCATATAAGACCCTCACAATACGGCAATAGATTGTGAATACAACAAACAACGAAAGAAAATCATCATTAAACAAGGAAGCGGAATGATGACACAACGGCAACGGTAATAATTAGTATAAAACGCATGTGTTGCGTTAACCTTAACAATTGAAGATGATGTTAGCGACCTTCGGCAGTAGTCTTACCGCCGAAGTATTTTGCGTATTCAGATTTCTTAGCGATAATAGTTCTCTGTTTCTCAACTGTAGTATCATTTGTCATGCGAGTCACACGTTGCATCTTAACTTTTCTTAAAATTTTGCGTTCTACCATTGTTCTTCCAACTGTTTTAATTACTTTTGTGGAGACATATAGATCAATTGTATGACAAAGTAAAACTTTTATTAATATACTAAAGCGATACTGATTATGAGAAAACTACATCTACTCTTATTGTTTGCCATGGTTGCCATACAGGCAGCCGCTGCTCCTCGCAGCCTCAGGCAAGCCAAAGTGTTGGCAGAACGTCATGCTGCAACCCATGGCGTCATTATACCGCTGCAGGGCATCACGCCGAGCCGTGCTTTTCCACAGCAGCAGACGGACGCCATGCCATATTACGTCTTCAACAACGGTGAGGACAACGGATTTACCATCGTTTCCGGCGACGACGAACTTCCAGACATCGTGGGATATTCGCTGCAAGGCTCTCTGACAGAGGATAATATCCCCGTACAGCTGAAGGATTTCCTCAATGCTTACTCAGCAATAGCGAAAGACTATGCAGCAGGTAAGACGTACGCACTGAAAGCAGTAGGAGAGCAGAAAGCCATTCGTGAGGCGGCAACGTTCACCACGGTGGAGCCGCTCCTCGGCACTACGTGTTGGAACCAAGGGAAGCCGTTCAACGACCTGTGTCCCGTATATAACGAGACGGAGACGACTCCTACGGGATGTGTGGCTACAGCCATGGCGCAGATCATGTATATGTACAAATACCCTGCCATGCTACAGGAAGACATCCCCGCATATACCACGTCTTCGCTGAAAATTGAAATACCGGCAGTGGCAAAGGGCGCGACATACGACTATGACCTCATGCTGCCATACTATGGTTCTGCCTATAGCGAAGAAAGCGGAGCGGCAGTGGCTACGCTGATTTCACACTGTGGCAGGGCTGTCAAGATGGATTATTATCCCGCTGGCTCGGGAGCCGGTATCACGGTAGCAGCCGATGCTTTCGTAAAGTATTTCGGATATGACAAAGACCTTGTGGCTTATGTCGAGCCGGACAACTACACCATAAACGAATGGAACACCCTCCTGCAGAACGAGCTGAACGCCGGACGACCAGTGCTCTATGGTGGTATGGACATTGCAGCGGGAGGTCATGCCTTTGTCTGCGACGGCATAGACAACAACGGCTTCTACCACATAAACTGGGGATGGGGAGGATATGCCAACGGATATTTCGACATAACACTTCTCAACTCAAATAACCCCGAGTCAGTTACAGCTCCCGACGGCTACAACCGCAGAGTGGAGATATTGGTAGGTTTGGCTCCTGACAACGGAAAGACCGACGAGGCTCTGACAAAGAAGAGCACCCTGACATACGTTACCAACTACGAGATAACGTCAGCCACGAGAGCGTCGGCGGCAGAGCCGTTCACCGTGAACTTGAAATCCAAAATCCAAAACAAGACTCTTGAGGAGTTCTCAGGATATGTAAACTATAAGGTTGTGGACAACGACGGTAAGGAGGTGTTTGTCACGAAAGCCACAAAAGTCAATCTGCCGAAACGTAAAGGCGAGGTATATTACTACTTTACACTGTCGGAAGACATTAGTTTCGCATTCCCTGTCGGCATTTCACATATCATCCTCCAGACATCTCCCGACGGCATCAACTTCGAGCCGCTGTCGAATGTCTCCACCAATGACCGACTGACCCTTGTGGCTACAGAGACGGAATTGAAGGCTGACGTGCTTTACGGCGTGACGGGAACGTTGGAATCGGTGAACGAGGTAGTCTTGGCTGGGGTGGACAACAAAATGAAACTCACCGTAAAGAACGACAACAACCTCGACTTTGTATCGGACTTCCTGATATATGTCTCCGACACGGATGAGAAGCCAGAGCAAGCAAGCAGCGCACTGCGCATAACGCTCGCACCGAAGGCGGAGTGCGTACGAAACATTACGGTACACCCCGAAGAGAGCCGAAAAGTATATGTATGGGTCGACCATTCCTCCGGAGCGTCGTTAATCAACGGAAAGGCTTTCGACGTTACTGCCTTGGAGGGCGAGCCGCACTTCGTGCTTACCGCAGTGACGACAAACATCAAGCCGGACCTCTATGAGACGCAGAATGCCATTTTCCAGGGCCGCATCGTAAGGGCGCCGGCAACAGACGAGGGAAAGGCGGTAGTGACATATACGGTGAAGAACACCGGCAGCATGGCTATGGCGTCGTTCATCATCAACGCCATAGGCAGGGGAGAAAATGTCAAGTCGGTGGTGACGTATTTCGACGATGTTCTTCTCGACACCAACGAGGAGTGTACCTTCACCGAGACATTTACCGAGGAAGATGTCAACTCCAAGTTTATGGGAATACAGTTTCTCTTGAGAAACAGTGAATACAAACTGAATATTGACGAGTCATTGGAAATATCGAAGTTATTCATCTTGGACGAAGAAGGACAGATGACGGGACAATACTATGCCTTCGCTCCGAATATCATACACATCTACCTGAAAGATACTTCGACAGCTGTCGAAGACATAAAGGCAGGCAAGGGCATGACGGCAGGCAAGGGCTATGTCGCTTTAACCACTGACGTTTCAAAGAGCATAAACATTGTCAATGTCAGCGGACAGGTGGTGAAGAGGGTTAATGCCAAAGCCGGAGAAAACACCGTAGTGACACTTCCGGCAGGTGTGTATATCATAGAAGGACGGTCGGTTGTGGTGCAGTGACACGGAATAAAACATAAGCACCCTTCCTATATTACGGCAACAGGGTTGAAATCAGCAGTTGGTTTCAACCCTGTTTCTGCGTTATATTTCCTCCAGACGGTTCCAACCCCGTTATTTTTTATGGAAAAGGCGTACGGCAGCCAGAAGTGCATGTTCGCGACAGGGCGAAAGTGTAAAGAAATTAGACGGTGTGTGTCTAATAATTAGACAGTACGGGAAAAGGTTGGTTTTGTATATCGTTGTGTGTTAGTAGTTTACGTTTTTGGCACGGTTTTGGTATACAGTAAGGGTAGAAGAATAATCTCTTAGAAAGAGTGATATAAGTTTTCATTCTAACCATTATATTATGATTAAAACAGGAATGACGGCAGTGTTCATGCTCTCCTCGGCATTCGCATTAGCGCAGGGAGCCGCCAACGCCAAAGAGGCGTGGGACATGGAGCGCTGCATAGCATACGCCATGACCCACGCCACGGAGATTACGCAAAAGAAGATTGAGGCGCAGAACGCACGAGAAGACCGTGGCATGGCTGTTGCGGGCTTCATGCCTCAGCTTTCTGCCGACATCAGCTCGCAATGGTCGTGGGGACGTAACGTCGACCCGGAGACAAATACATATAATACCGTTACGACATTCGGCAACGGTTATGGCATCGGTGGCTTCATGACGCTTTTCGACGGCGGGAGGACATATAACACGTTCAGGAAGGCAGTGACGACAATAAGGCAAAGCTACAATGCCGTAGTGCAGGCAAAAGACGAGAAAGCCATAGAGGTCATGGCGTGTTATGTCGATGCACTGTACTCGGCAGCATCTGTGAGGCTTGCAAAGGATAAGCTTGATGACTCACGCCAGCTGTTGCGGAAGACGCAAAGGATGGAGGAGATGGGGGAGAAGAGCTTCCCCGATGTGGCGCAGACAGAGGCTCAGGTGGCTGACGACGAATACAGCGTGGAGCATCTCATGACACAGAGCGAGAAGGCTCTCCTGACTTTACAAAAGGCTATGGGCATGACAGCGGATGACAGAAAATCTTTCAGCATAGAGGGAGACGGGAACGTCGTGGAGCTGCGTGGCATGGCGAGTGACGGAGGAACAGGAGTATGCCCTTTCCTCCCGGCACTGCTTACCGCCGAGAACGCTGTCCGGACATCGCGTTTTGACCTGAAGATTGCCTGGGGCAATATCATGCCTTCGTTATCTGTTGGAGGTGGGGTAAACACGTCATACTACCGTAACCTCTCCGGTGGCACGACATCGCCACGCTTCTCACGGCAGCTGAAAGACAATATGGGTGAATATGTCTATGCCACGCTGAAGATACCTTTGTTCAACTACTCCTCATACAAGGCGGTGAGAAAGGCACGCAACAATGTCAGAATAGCTGAGGAGGTACTTGCAGAGACACGCAGGAAGACGGATTATGACTATCGTGAGGCACTGGCAGAGTGTGAGGGATATGAACGTGAGGTGCCGCTAATGGTGAGGAAGGTGGCGAGCGACTCTCTCGCACATCGTCTGAACACCAGGAAATATGAGGAGGGGCTGCTCTCTGTCTTTGACCTTCACACCTCTGCACAGACGCTCCACGACAGCAGGGTAAGACTGTTGCAGACGCGACTCATGGCTATGATAAAGAGGCGGTTGGTATGTTATTACGAGAGTGGAAAGATAATGTGGAGGAAATGACATTAGGTGCGTTATAAGGCTGTTATGCAATCGAATATAAGATTTACGTTATGGATATCAAGATAGAGAAAAAGAAATACCTCATACCAAGAAAATACTGGGGTTGGATAGCAGGAGCTGCTGTCCTTATGGCGGTTATGCTATGGTTGGCTATGGGCAATTTCACTGCAACGCTGAAGGTGGAGCGCAGGGGGCTCAGCATAGGCGATGTGGAGAAGAAGGAGTTCAACGATTATGTCTCGCTCGACGGACAGGTGGTACCGATACAGGTGGTGCAGGTGTCGCCACAGGAGGGCGGCATTGTACTTGAGCGGGTCGTGGAAGAAGGAGCGAAGGTGAAGAAAGGGGATGTGCTCGTACGGCTCTCAAACACAAACCTTGACCTTGAGATACTCCAGGCGGAGAGTGAGCTGGCTGAGAAGCAGAACATGCTGCGTAACACGCATATCACCATGGAACAGGACAAACTGTCAAACGAAATGGAGGAAGCACAGCTGTCACAGGATGTCATAACGAAGAAAAGGGCATGGCAGCATCAGGAGAAGCTGTACGGAGAGCGACTCGTGAGCCGTGAGGACTTCCTGAAGGCGAAGGAGGAATATGAGCTGGCGGAGAAACGCCTCGCATTGGTGAAGAGGAAACTGAAGAAGGACGCTCAACTGCGGCAGTCGCAGGTAGAGCAGATGGGTGACAACCTCGCCGCCATGCAGAGAAACGTCGTTATGGTGAGACAGCGTAAGGAACGCTTGGAGGTGAAGGCGCAAACCGACGGAGAGGTGGGATTGCTCGATGTTGAGATAGGACAGAGCGTGGGGGCAGGACAGAAAATAGGTGTAATAAACGACCTCTCTGACTTTAAGGTCAGGGCACAGGTCGACGAGCACTATATCGACCGTGTCCACCAAGGGCTTACCGCCACTTTCACACAGGGCGGAAAGAGCTATGCCCTGCGTGTGAGAAAGGTCTTTCCCGAGGTCAAAGAGGGACGCTTCAAGATTGACTTCACTTTCGACGGTGAGCGTCCGAAGAACATACGCACAGGTCAGACGTATTATCTTGACCTACAGCTCGGAGAGTCGAAGCAAGCGGTATTGATACCGAAGGGAACATTCTATTCCGTGACAGGAGGAAACTGGATCTTTGTCCTCGACTCCGACGGAAACAAGGCATATCGCAGAAACATACGCATCGGCAGACAGAACCCGCAGTACTACGAGGTGCTCGAAGGCTTGGAACCAGGAGAGAAGGTTATTGTCAGTGGATATGAGGCATTTAAGGATAATGAAGTGCTGGTAATTAAATGAAGAGTGAAGAATGAAGAATGGCTGCGCGATATCATTCGCGATGACATTCATGAAATAGATTATGATTAAAGATTTAACAATGAAAGAGATAATTAATGCTATACTGAATCTTGGACGACAGGGACAGCATAATGTCGTAAAGATATTGTGTCTGGCCGTGGGCTTGGCACTCGGGTCGGTTATGATAGCCGAGGTGTGGTATGAACAGAACTACGACACTTGGTTTGAGGGGCATGAGCGGACGTACAGGGTTTATCTGTCGGGCTCGGTGAACGGCCAGCAATTAGAGGGCCGATTCACGTCAGGGGCCACGGCACAGGGACTGCGGAAATATTGTCCGCAGGTGGAGGCTGCAACACGTTGGCGCGAACTGCTTGACAAGGGACAGTTTATCGCCGCCGGCGACAAGCGGA
>CALZUQ010000078.1 GCA_945829425.1 uncultured bacterium
AAAACGCTGATTTGCAACAGAAACGGCTAATAGGGCATCAAACTTGGGTTAAGGTGAGTTCTATTAATTCGCTTTAGATAATATCGGCTGCACTCGGGATAACCCAAGCAAGCTTGGTTCTCCTCTCGTTTGCACGATATTTGTCAGATTTCCGAATTATCTCTGAGAGCAGAGTGTCAGTTTTAGAAGGTTTCTGTCCCCCGGGAAACGGGGGAACCGACGAACGAGCGAGAGGAGAGCGGAGCTTGCTCCGGCTATCCCGAGCGAGGAGGAGGAAGGCGAAGCCAGAGGAGGAGGAAGCCTTAAGGCAATTACTGGCAGTATGCGCCAGAGAGAAACGGAACGATGACAAAATTTGTGCCAGCGAGTGCATAGCATTAAGCTTGCTTAAATGCTATGCCGAGTGCAGCCAAATTTATGTAAAACGTCAACCCACAATTAATAACATTTAGACGGTGGGAATTAATAGAACCCACATTAATAGAATCCAGCGTCATCGAATACAAGTTAAGTATGTCTTTTGTTTTCTATAACGCTTGTTTTGTTCCCTTTTCTTCTTTTCTCGCTATCTTATTGGAGAAAAACGATGTTTTTGTATCATTCCATAAACTTTCCGATACATTTTATTTTGTGATAAAATAAATAAAGGAGTAATTTTGCATTGTCATTTCATTTACCTAAAACTTGCTTTATGAAAAAAATCTTTGCTCTCATTGCAGCAGCGATGATAGTTGCTGGTGTTTATGCTCAAGAAGAGACTTTGCAGATTAAGACAGACGCAACATGGGGCGGAAGCGGTCTGGTACGCGAAGTTCTCCCTGTTGACGGTGATATCAGCCTTTCCCTGAAAGGACAGTGGCAGAGTTTCAATATCATTACCGAAGCTAATGGCATAGAACGTGCAGGATATAAAGGTATGAAACTGGAATACAGCCGCGACGCTTCAGAAACAGTTCTTGTAAACCTTGTCCTGAACTACGGTCATGTTGACGACGAAGCCAACGGCACACATTCTTGGGACGGAACATATAAGGCTCTTACAGCAGACAATAACTCAGTAAGTTTTGATTTTGACGAGCAGGTTCCAGCAAAAATCACGAAACTCATTATTCAGCAGGGAGAAGCCGGAGCAGCTAACATTTACCTCAAGGCATTATACCTTATAAAAGATGACGGTACTGAGGTTCAGTTCAAGAAGTGGGCTACGAGCGGTGACGGCATAGGTGATACATTCGCTTTCGGTGCAATAAAGGTCAACGGCCAGTGGAACAACTGCCAGATAGTCGACGCTCAAGGCAAGTCATTGGCATTCGACCCTTCAGAGAACAAGACTTATACATATACCATGATACTTGAAGAGCCTACAACAGTAGGACTACAGCTTATGCCGGTACGTCTCAAAGAAGATGGCTCTGAAGACGGTTTCGGTTGGACAGTCTTTGGTATTAACGGCACGACATATACTGCAGAAATCACTCCAGAGAATATCACCTCTCCTTTCGCTCTCCTGCGTCTGCAGGTGTTCACTACAGCCGACAAGGTTGAAGGCGGTTATCCACAGATAGTTAAGATTAAGTCTATCACACGTACTGTAAAGACTGTCACAGCTATTGATGGTGTAAATATGGAACAGGGAGAGCAGGCAGTGATGTATAACATTGCAGGTCAGACAGTAGGCAAGAACTACAAAGGGCTTGTAATAGACGCTGTAACAGGAAAGAAATATGTGAATAAAAAATAGGTGTTACTTGTTTAGTTAGAAAAAAGAAAGGCTAAGGACATTTTCCTGCCATATTCTTAACCTGTGCAATAGTAGATATTGCACAGGTTTCTTTAAATAACAATCTCTCCCAACACCTCATTTTCTCTTTATACAGTAAGTTTTTCCAATACATATTACAATGACTTTAAGAAAACTATATTCACTTTCGTTCCTTCTATTAAGCTTGGGGACTATGACACATGCCATGACACCTTCTGCCACGGCATTTTCAGATGATGCCCTTCCGCTTTCCACCAGAGCAACAGAAGGCGTCAACCATGCGTTGAAGATTACGACAGACAAAAAGCAGGCGAATATCTGGGATTGGCAGATACACTATAAGCTTGACAAAGCCCTTACAGTAGGCAAGACCTATACGCTCACGATGCGTATAAAAGGCTCTGATGCCGGAATAATGGCGTTATGGCCCATTGATACAGCATCGCAGAACAAGAACGAGTGGGGTGGAAGCAACGATGTTCAGTATGAGGCCCAGCATGACTTCACCACCTCCTGGCAGTCCTTTTCTTGGACCATTACGGCCCGCTTCCCGCTCAACGAACTTGACTTCGTCTTCGGTACTTTTGCCGGTGACCTCTATTTCGACGACTTGGTATTCACCGAGCAGGGCACCGATAAAAACCTCATAGTAAACGGAGACTTTGAAGGCGTGCAGACAGCGAACTGGGAAAAAATATCCTGGCATGGCGGACTGTCCTTCAGCGTCGTGGCGACGTCGCATAAAGGAGAGATGCTCCAAGCCATAAGCGATGCTCAGAAAACTCTTGTATCAGCCGAGGGACTGACACGTCAGGAAGCCAAAGAAGCCCGCGAGGCTCTTGAGAAACTCCTTGCCGAGGCAGAGAACTACAATCCTGCAAACGATGAAGACTATCTCCTTATGGCAGAAAGAATAAAAGCCGCCATCGCCGCTCTCGCACAGTGGATTGGCGTGCCTGAGACGGCAGACCCTAATTTCCAGATTTACCTCTGCTTCGGACAGTCGAACATGGAGGGAAACGCAGCAGCTGAGGCGCAGGACTATGAGAATGTACCTGAAGCTTTCAAGGTTATGGCGGCTGTAGACATGACAACCCCTGCAAGAAAGCGCGGCGAATGGTATACCGCGACACCCCCTCTCTGCCGTCAGGGAACAGGATTGACCCCTGCCGACTATTTCGGACGCACCATGATAGCAAACCTTTCTGCTGGCACAACGGTCGGTGTGGTTCATGTGGCTGTAGGTGGCACGAGCATCAAGGGATTTTTGGAAGAGTACGTCGCAGACTATGTTGCCGGCGAGGCCGACTGGTTCAAGGCGTATATGGCTTGTTACGACAATAACCCTTTCCGCCGTCTCGTAGAGACAGCAAAGAGGGCACAACAGTTCGGTATAATAAAAGGTGTACTCATGCACCAAGGCGAGACGGATACCGGCAACGGCAACTGGCCCACAATGGTTAAGACTGTCTATGAGCGTCTTCTCAGCGAGCTTAACCTCTCTCCTTACGCCGTTCCTCTCCTTGCCGGTGAGGTTGTTCGTACGGAAAAAGGCGGTTCGTGTGGTGGTCATAATGCCATCATAGCCACCCTGCCTGACGTCATACCTACTGCGCATATCATCTCTTCAGAAGGTCTTGAGCAGAAAGGCGACGGACTGCACTTCACAGCAGCCAGCTACCGTACCCTTGGAAAGCGTTATGCCGAGAAGATGTTGGAGATACTGAAGACATCAGGCATTGACAGTGTGGCGGGCGATGACGCTACTGTTGTCTCAGAGACATATTATGACCTCTCTGGCAGGAAAGTCGGCAAGAGCCAGGAAGGTATAGCAATACGCCGTATCACCATGTCCGACGGGTCGGTAAAAATAGATAAAAGACTATAACACACAGGAAGACACATATCACACGTTATAGCACAAGAAGGTGTGGCGGCAATGTCCGTCGCACCTTTTTGGTGCGTTATCGTATGTCATAATACAGGAGAATGCAGACTTTTTATATATTATGTAACAAAACTGAATGAATAAGTGACATATTAAGAAGGCTTTATATAGTTTTTTTTTATAATTTTGCAGAAACAAAACTCCATGTTTCTGGCTATGGCTGTTTTTCATTTATGCCATGGCCATGAGCCTAACTAAAAACATATAAACATATTATGCCAAGAAAATCCATTCTATTGAAGACCGCCTGCATGGCAATGATGCTTGCGGCAGGAACCGTTGTCGTCGAGGCACAGCAGTGGCAGAGCCAAATGCCAGAGGAGAAGACGGGTTACAAAGACACGTACAAGGACTATTTCACCATTGGTGTAGCATTAAGCCAGCGCAACGTGTCGTCGCCGGAGCAGATGGCGATAGTAAAGAAAAACTTCAACAGCGTGACGGCAGAGAACTGCATGAAGCCCGGTGAGATACACCCGGCTGAAGGCGTATGGAAATGGGCGGCCGCTGACAGCCTTGCAGACTGGTGTCGCAGAAACGGTGTGAAGATGCGCGGACACTGTCTGTGCTGGCACAGCCAGTTCGCCAACTGGATGTTCACGAACAAAAAAGGTAAGCCAGTGAAGAAAGAGGTGTTCTACAAACGCCTTCGCGAGCATATCCATGCCGTAGTAAACAGATATAAGGATGTGGTTTACGCATGGGATGTGCTTAACGAAGCCATTGCCGACGGCGACGGCAAGAAGATGCCGTGGATGAAGGAAGCACCGAGTCCTTACCGCAAGACAAAGATGTATGACCTCTGCGGCGAGGAGTTCATAGCCAAGGTTTTTGAATATGCACGTGAGGCTGACCCTGACGCTGCACTCTTCTACAACGACTATAATGCCGCCCACCCTGCAAAGCGTGACAGGATATATGATATGGTTAAGAAGATGAAGGCTGCCGGAGTGCCTATCGACGGCATAGGCATGCAAGGACATTACAATATCTACGGTCCGAGCATGGAAGACTTTGAGGCCGCCATAGAGAAATACGCTACTGTCGTTGACAATATCCACATCACCGAGCTTGACCTCCGCACCAATACCGAGCAAGGCGGACAGCTTGTCTTCAGCCGTGGCAAGGGCGGTGAGGTGGCACCGTATATCCGTACGCTTCACGACGCTCAGTATGCTCGGCTCTTCCGTGTCATGAGAAAGCATAAGGACGTAATAAAGAACGTGACGTTCTGGAATCTCTCTGACGCTGACTCTTGGATTGGCGCCGACAACTACCCTCTGCCTTTTGACCGGAACTATAAGCCGAAGAATGTTTACTACACCATAAAGAACTTCAACCCTCAGGCAGACAACGCCGTGGTGAAGGAAGACTTCAAGCCGTCTGTCATGAACCAGCCTGGGCAGCAGTATCCGATGGTCAACTCACAGGGTTATGTCCGTTTCCGTGTTGAAGCCCCTGACGCACAGTCGGTGATTGTAAGTCTCGGTCTCGGCGGAACCGGCGGCACGGTGTTGCAGAAAGGCAATGACGGTGTATGGACGGGAACGACCGACGGACCGCTCGACCCCGGTTTCCATTATTATCATCTCACCATTGATGGAGGAATGGTCAACGATCCCGGCGCAAAGAACTACTATGGCTCCATACGTTGGGAGAGCGGTATAGAGATACCTGTCCACGACCAGGACTTCTTTGCGTATAAGGACGTACCCCACGGGCAGGTGGTAGAGGTGAACTTCCCCTCGAAGAACACTCCTTCCGACAACCCACACTGGATTGGCGAGGGTGGTCCGAGAGCTTACGTCTATCTTCCTCCTACGTATGACGGCAAGCGTCGTTTCCCCGTCTTGTACCTGCAGCACGGTTGGGGTGAGGACGAGACGGCATGGATGAACCAGGGACGTGCCAACCTCATCATGGACAACATGCTTGCCGAGGGAAAGTGCGAGCCGTTCATAATAGTGTGTACATACGGACTGACGAATGAATGTAAGTGGGGTCACATGCACGAATACGACTGGACACTCTTTCAGCGTGTCCTCATAGAAGATCTCGTGCCGTATATCGACAGCCATTTCATGACCAAGGCAGACAAGAGCCACCGCGCGATGGCAGGACTGTCGATGGGTGGCATGGAGACGAAGATGTGTACACTGGCTTATCCTGATGTCTTCGCATATTACGGACTATTCTCCGGCGGCACATACGCTCCCGAGGATATCAAGACGAAAGAGCAGGTGAAGGTGGTGTTTATGAGCTGCGGAAGCAAGGAAAACCCTGACCGCGTGACAAAGGCGGCAGCAGACCTACGTGAAGCAGGCATCAACGCCCACAGCTATGTCTCTGAAGGTACGGCACATGAGTTCCTCACTTGGCGACGCTCGCTGAGGGAGATGGCTCCCCTGCTCTTTAAGGAAGAGGTGAAGGAACCGCGTCGCAGGTAAGAACCGATATCAGTATGTGACAACAGACGGGTTGGCGTCGCAACACTCCTTTATGCCACATGCTGATACGGCATCACTCTCCAACATAAAATTATTTTGTACACCAACTTAGAATTCAACTATATTTAAGGTGGGTTCTATTAATTCCCACCGTTAAAATGTTAATAATTATGGGTTGAC
>CALZUQ010000079.1 GCA_945829425.1 uncultured bacterium
GTTGCTCAGGAACTTATAAATTAATTTAAATCAAAGTGTTGCGGAATTAAGGTATTCTTCGAAATGTACAGTGAACTATATCATGTTTTATAGATGTCAAAGAATGCGATTATCCTCTTTTTGAAATTCACAACCTTGACCTTAACCTTTATAAATTATAAATTATAAATTATACTTTGTACATAGTTCCAACGGTCGGTGGTTTATCTGCTCTTCTTTCGGGATATATTTCCTCAGCCGTGGGTAATGTTTTCTGAGATAGGTCTCAAGGTTTGAAGGCGTAGAAATAGTCATCGGACCGAAAGGCTTTTTCTCCAGCGTCTCTACCGACGCCTTGGCGATATGGTCACGCTTCATAAGCACTATGTTGTAGTATTCGCAGTCTCTGCCGTTGAACATTGTGAGCACTCGTGTGAACATACGGTACAGTGCTTTCTTGGTGAACAGAGAGGTGAACGCCTTGAAGATGCAGCAGTAGATGACGTTCCAGCCGTAAGGATTCTCACACTGCGGCGTTCCGCAGTGCTTCCACATCCACACATCCTTTGATATAAACGCCAGGTTGAGATATTTCGCCATGCTGCGCTGCACACGTTGCAGGAACATGTTGTCTGGGACTTTGTCGTATGGGAAGACATCTATGAAGATACCCTGATGAATGTCGAGATGTTTCGTGATGTCTTCTATGAAGCGTGTGCCGTCGCGCCTCACCTTGGCGAAATAGAACGGCGTATGAGGGTCGGTAGCCACCCACTGAAGGGTATAGCCCTTGCGCAACTCCCCGGGTGCTTCACGTAGGAAGCGTTCGTAGTTCTCGCGTGTCATACCGATGTCTATGTCATCGTCCCACGGCACTATACCGTCGAAATAGAACACGCCGATTGCAGTACCTCCAAGGACGAAATACGGAATGTCAAGCTTGTCGCAAACACGTGCCACTTCGCCCATGATGTCGTACAACACTTCATGGAGCTGCTGAAGCTCCTGCTCAGAATATTGTGCCATGATTGTTAAGGTCGTTAATTGCCGTGACTGTCGAGAAGACATCGCTCGGCAAAAGCGAGATCCTCCTTGTACGTAATCTTTATGTTTTCGGTGTCTCCTTCTACGACACGTATGGTGCATTCCGGCATATACCTGAAAACCACCGAGCAGTCGTCGGTAGGAAAGAAATGCGGGTCGTTGAGGGCATGGCGGAAAGCTTCGGCAATGACAGCACGCCGGAAGCCCTGAGGCGTCTGGACGTTACGAAGCCTGCTGCGCTGCGGTATGCGGCAGATCCTTCCCTCGTCGTCAACCTCTATCATAGTGTCCGTAGCAGGTATGGCGGCTTCTACAGCGTCACAGGTGTCGAGTGCGTCAAGGCAGTCATTGATGATACGTTGCGACACGAGGGGTCTCACGCAGTCGTGGAAGAGCAGACGGTCATCGTCAGCGGTATAGGCCTCAAGAGCGGCGAGAGAAGAGTGATACCGTTCTTTCCCTCCGCAGAGTACTTTCTTCACCTTATAATAATTGTTACGCTCTGCCATGGCTCGCATCTCGCCGACATAGTCCTCGCGTGAGACAATGGCAATCTCGTCGATGCGGCTGTTGCGGTGGAACGCCTCAACGGTATGTTCGATAATCATCTTCCCCGCAACAGTGAGGAACTGCTTTGGCAGCTCTCCGCCAAGGCGTGTGCCGGAACCTCCGGCAAGTATAATAGCTATATTCATGATTTCCTATTGTCTGAACCCAGTACTTTTAAATTGCAAAAATACGCATTTTCCTGCAATCATCCAAAACACTATTATCCTTTTTAGGATAATTTACTAAATGGCATATCATTAAGGACATACCTGAAATATATATGGGCAGACACATTTGGCAATATACCACATGTGTCTGCCCATATCAGTGTCAAGGCACTTACTTTTCGTAACCTACGGGATGATTAAGCAGGAGGGTGATGTTCTCGTCGAGGTGCAGCTCCTTAGCCAAAGTCTCCTTGTCCATGGACATTCTCGGTCTTGTGGCAAGCCCCAACGCCGTGCATGCAAGGCAGATATTCTGTGACACGTAACCGGAATCTATGGCTCCCATGACATCAGCACCCTTTGAGTGACTGCCGAATTTCGTACGGTCGGAAGCAAGGACGAGGAATACCGGTGCGGCAGCCATAGCCTCCTGGCCTTTCGCTATCGTGGTGCGCAGGTCTTTGTCGCTGACTTTCTGCAAGGCGTTGACGTCAGGACGGTATATCCAAGCACCATCCTTTGTGCAGACATATACTATGATGTCCTGTGCGTTTATCGCCGACGGAGCGGTGATTTTCTTGCTCTCAGGACGATTTATGCCACATGCCGCCCATAGCAGTTCCGTAAGGTCAGCCTCCGAGACTTCCCTTGCACTGTATTCCCTTGCAGAGTGGCGGTTCTGCAGTGCCTCCATAAGTGACATCTTTGCGCTCTTGGCTGGAGCAGGCAACTGACGCGTCTCTTGTCCAACGTTTTCTTGGGTATTTGTCGCAACGACGTTCGTTGCTGCCATTACTGTTGCTGCCAATACTGTAGTGACAGCAAGGATCGATAATCTCTTTGTTTTCATTGTCGTAAAAATTTAAGGTCGTAATAATATATGGTCGTAATAATATAAGAGTGAAAAACTTTTCCGGCTGCTAAATTACACTTTTCATTACAACTATGCAAATACGTACAACAATAATTAATGTATTTTAGTTTATCTCAAGACAGAACTTACATCATCAAGACATACAGATACCAACAACACATATTATTGTAGGAAACAAAAAGCATCCTACGCTTGGCAGAACCTTTCGTTCTTCTGAGGACCATATTGTTTCAGAACGAGCAGCAAAAAGAGTAATTGTGGAAATGTGTAACAAGTACCATTGTGTTTCAGCTATATACATAAACTGCTTTGCCATGATCCAAACGACACCACGACATTATGTATCAATAAAACAAAACACATTAACCAAGCGTTAATCACCCCCCCCAATACGTTAAACAATGTTATATAATGGTGAATTTATCATAGCTTTGAGCTTTTTTTAGACAATAGTTTTTAATTTTGCAGCATGAAAACAAAACAAGGTATTACTTGGGGAGTATTTCATAGGATAATAATAACAGTCGTAATGCTTTTGCCGTTATCAGAAGTCATTGCGATGACACAGGCGAAGACAGACTCGTTAAGCGTCACCGTCAACTATACAAGCGGAAGCAGCGACATCTCCAGGATTGCAGGCAACATACATTCTTTGGAACATTTCATCCTACAGATGGACTCTGTATGCCACTCGCCATACGTCACTCCCTTCAGTTTCCACGTCATCTCCTCAACGTCTCCAGAGGGAAGTATATTGACAAACCAGACTCTGTCCCGCAAGAGGAACGAGTCTGTTATCAATTATCTTAACCAACACTCAGAGACGTTCAGAAATATCTCACCCTCGCTGGAATGTAAATTTCAGGAACGCAACAACAACCACCTTTTTGGCAATACCGCTCAGTCTTCATATCCCTCTATGCGATATTCCAAGATGACTTTGTTTTACAGGACAGAAGATATAGACACACTAATTACCGCAAAACCTCATACAGAAGACAAGACAGACCGCGAGTCAGAAAAGACAGCAAAGACTGTTCCTACCGCCGAGCGTCAAGACGCCAAGGGACGGGAGACAACGTGCTGCCCCCTCTTTTTCGTCAAGACGAACCTGCTCTACGACCTTGCGACATTTGTCAACGCATCCGTAGAAGTCCCGATAACGAAGGACATCACGGCAGAGGCAACGCTCGTTTACCCTTGGTGGAGAAATACGTCACGTCACAAGACCATACAGATGCGCTATGTCTCAGTGACACCACGATACTATTTCGGGAAGTCAGACATTCCCTACACCTCGTTCTTCGCCGGAGTGACCGTAGGCACTGGCAAATACGACCTTCAGTGGACACGCCGCGGAGTGCAAGGCACGTTATGGAACGTCTCGCCAACATTCGGATACTCACACCATATCGCCAAGAGGTGGAAAATGGAGTATTCCGCATCAATAGGTTTCGTACGTACAAAATATACCAAATACACCCAGACCTCTGACACACCCTACGGTGATATAAAGGTAAAAGACTACCCCTGGGTGTCGAAGGTGCTCAACACCGTGCTCCCCACGTCGCTCAACGTGTCGCTCGTGTACACCTTTACCAAATCAAAAAAAACGACAGGGCATCATGAACGTTAGAAAAAACATATATACTATAATTGGTGTGCTCGTCGTGATGATGTCTGAGTCATGCTCCCGCGACCATCTGTATTACGACACCGTAAGCAGAGACAAGGTGCAGCTCAACATCGACTGGAGCGAGACAGCCTTCGCACCGGGAAGCAGGGACTACGATGACGACAACCGCCTGAACGGCGTCACCGTCTTCGCCTTCGACTCCGCAACCCACCGCCTTGTGAAAGAGCTGCCGCCCGACCCCAACTGGCAATCGACGGTGATAAGGCTTGCCCCCGGGACATACGACTTCATTGTCATTAACGACAGCAGGGCAGAGCTGCCGACAATATCCTTCAATACCGGACAGCCCTTCGACGACTTCTACGTCAGCACCGAAGGAGATACGGTCTTCACGAACCATCCCGACTATCTCGCCGTCTCTGCCGTGAAGGGTGTGACCTTCCTCCCCGAGCAAAGAGAATACTGTTACGACATGCCCGACGGCTACTACCGTGACTACATCGCACAGGAGCTGTACACCGTGCAACATGCCGTGACAAAGAAGATAAACATCAGGGTTCTGGTGAAGGGCATGAACTACTGCAAGGGTATGCAAGCCTCATATATTACGGGGCTGTCAAAGTCGGCAAACCTCTCCACGGGAAAACCCGGGACAGAAGAAACGGTATATGCTTTTAACCTCATCAACCGTGAGTTCCGCAACAGCGAATATACCGAGGCTCTTCTCACACAGTCGTTCAACAGCTTCGGCTTCAACGAGAATAATCTGAGGGAGGGAACGAAATTCGAGCTGACACTCAACTTCGTGCTTGTCGACAACACCCTCCATACCGTCACCACCGACGTGACGCCGCAGTTTGAGGAATGGCTTGAAGAACACTCCATAGACCTCGGACTTGACCTCGACCTGAACATAGACATAGCCTTGGAGGTGGAGCTGCCGCCAGCCGTAGAAAACCCTGAGGACGTTGAGGGCTTGGCTCCTGAGACGGTTCCCTGGAACGATATAACGCAAATTATTGAACTATAAAGATAAATTGAACTATTAAAATAAATTAGCAACAAAAAATATTACAAAATGAAAAAGATTGGTTATTTTACATGTGCAGCACTGCTCGCTCTTGGCAGCTGTACCAACGAAATCAACGAAGAAGGTTTCGTTGACAAGGCAAACACTATTTCGTTTAGTGCGTATTCTTCCAAGACACGTGCTGAAGATTCTTATCAATCAGGAGATGTAACTCTTGACGAGATGAAAAAAGGCAGTTTCGGTGTGGTTGGATATGACAATTCTGACAATGAAATATATCTCGGTGCTGAAAATAAAGCTATTCA
>CALZUQ010000080.1 GCA_945829425.1 uncultured bacterium
AATTCATCGAACTGACGTTAAATAGTTAAACTACATTCGTGCCGTTAGTCATAGCGATGATAGTCATTCCTCATGTAAATGATTGAACCATATTGTTGTAAATCGGGCTGAAAGCCCAAAAACACACATAACCCAGGCAACGCTCTGGGTTTTTTGATGTGATTACGAAGCAAGGGCAAAAGCGTCTTTCACTGCTGAAAATACGCTTTTGCCCTTGTTTTAATTCCACTTTATCTCTGCATCAATCCCCAAGGTGCCGTTACGCTCTGCCCTGGGCTATGTTCTTTTACCCCTTTCTTTCCTTGAATCCTTGTAAACCATCAGCAACAAGCGAAAAATGAATTAAGCTCAAGCTTAAGGTTACGGTTTAGATTAAGCTTAAGGTCAAGCTTAAGGTCAAGCTTAAGGTCAAGGTTAAGGTCAAGCTTAAGGTCAAGCTTAAGGTCAAGCTTAAGGTCAAGGTTAAGGTCAAGGTTAAGGTCAATCTCAAACTCAAGGTTTGGCTGCCTACAGCTTAAACTCCTTTGCCAGTCCTCCCTCGCTTGTCTCTTTATACAGCGACGGAATGTCGTGGCCTGTACGTTTCATTACCTCCACGACGCGGTCGAACGATACGCGGTGTATGCCGTCGGAGAACGAGGCATAGAGGTTTGCGTCGAGGGCTCGTGTGGCTGCGAAGGCGTTACGTTCTATACACGGTATCTGCACGAGTCCGCAGACAGGGTCGCAGGTCATGCCGAGGTGATGCTCCAGCCCCATTTCCGCAGCGTATTCTATCTGCTGCACACTGCCGCCGAAGAGTTGGCATGTTGCGGCGGAAGCCATGGCGCAAGCTACACCGACCTCCCCCTGACACCCCACGTCGGCACCAGAGATAGAGGCGTTGGTCTTCACGATGTTTCCGATGAGTCCTGCCGTGGCTATGGCGTGGAGTATGCGCTGTTCGGTAAAGTTATGGGCTGTATAGAGGTGATAAAGCACTGCGGGCAGCACTCCGCACGAGCCGCATGTCGGGGCGGTGACTATCGTGCCTCCCGAAGCGTTCTCCTCGCTCACGGCGAGGGCGTAGGAGTACACTAAGGCTCTTGTCTGCAACGATGCTTTATAACCCGAGGCTTTCGTGTAGTACGATGGTGCTTTGCGCATGAGGTTCAGCGGTCCCGGCAGTCTTCCTTCGTGGTTTACGCCTCTCTCCACTGCCTCTTTCATTGTCTGCCATACCGTTGTGAGGTATTCCCATATCGATGTGTCTTCCGACTGTTCCACATATTCCCAGAAGCTGTGTCCTGTATTCTGACACCAGGCGAGAATCTCATCCATGGTGTTCATGGCGTAAACGTCCTCCGGCTCAAGGGTCTCACTCTCCTTGCCCTCCGAGAGTGCTCCTCCTCCTATGCTGTATATTGTCCATTCCTCCATGGTGTTCCCATCGCCGTCGTATGCTGTGAACGTCATGCCGTTGGGATGGTAGGGCAGGAATATCGCTGGCTGCCATTCTATCTCTACTGGTGCTGTCTTCTCCAGCACGGCTGTTATGGCTACGTCCGTAAGGTGTCCCCGTCCCGTTGCGGCAAGGCTACCGTATAGTGTCACCTTAAAAGCTTTCGCGTCGGGGTGACGGTTGGCAAAGATTTGTGCTCCTCTCTGCGGTCCCATGGTGTGGCTGCTGGAGGGACCTTTGCCTATCCTGTATATCTCACGCAGTGATTTCATCCTTTTTATTATTATGTTTGTGCTTGTTTCTGTTTATTGTCTTTGTTATCGTTTACGTTATGGCAGGAAGCCCGAAGGGCAAAAGGGCGTAATATTAACCGCATTAACAGAAAGATAATTCTACATTATACATTGTCAAGGTTAAGGTTTTTCCCTGATATATTCCGTCACCTGATCGGCTATGGCTTTCATTCCTTTCACAGAAGGGTGGCCATACTGTTTGTCTATCTTCTTCAGCTGCATCCATTCTATTCCCCAGCGGTCGAGACATTTCTTCATGCTTTCCACGAAGTCCTCTTTCAGGTCGGTGTTTATTATGAATATGATACGTTTGTCGGGATATAACGTCTTCATCGTATCGCACCATTTCGCCATGGCAGGGCGGAAGGTGTAGAGGTCCTGCTCCTCCCAGTCGGAGTATTTCTCCTCACCGAGTTCCTCTCCGCACCAGCTGTCGTTTGTCCCGGCGCAAACGAGGATGATGTCCGGGTTGCCGAGGTCCGGCGCACGTGTTATGAACGAGCGTGGCTTGTAGTTGTCGTGTTTCCCTGTCTCCTTCACTATATATCCCGTATATCCTATTGTCGAGCCGCTGTAGGAGTTGTTACGCTCCAGGCGTGCCCCGAGGTTTTCTATCACCTGCCACCACCATGTCTGGTCGGGATGCATCACGTCGTTCTGAACCGTCTTTTTCTCATGTCCGGGAAAGTAATACCACGGCTCGTTGGTTGACGGCGTGATATACTCGTCGAAGGTAGAGTAGCTGTCGCCGAAGATCGTTATGCGGAGAGGTGTCGGGAGGGCTGTCGTGACGTCTTTCCTGCCTTCCCTCAGGGTGTATGCTGCTGTAGCCTTACCACCCTCCATGCGTCCTTCCACTATGCGTCCTCCTGTGGCGTGCAGACGGTATTCCACGTCCCATTCCGCAGGCCAGCAAGCGAAGGGCATGAGGGTGCCGTCAGGCTTTTCCTGAAGGAGCATCTCCTGCAGCCCAATCATCGCCGAGCCGCCGCGGTTGTGGTCAGGAGCCCAGTCAAAGCCTCTCTCCCAGAATGCCGGGAAGCGGTAGGGACCGTCGGCGAATTTCTCTTTCAGCAGACGTACCGCATCGTGGGTCACTCCGAGGAGTGGAGCCCAGATGTTGTCCTGCTTCCACCCTGCCGACGACCTCATCTTCTTCACGTGACTGTCCATGAAGTATGTGTTGCGTGCCGTGGCGATGTCCTCCCTTCCGAGTCCGTATATGCGCCATGGGAAGACGGGGTAGAGCTGTGGCGACTCCACGTTGTTTATCCTCATCCATACCGTGGCGGGTGCTATGCATCGCTCTCCGTCGATGTCGCGAAGAGGTATCTGCGGTATGCGCTCCGTTAGGGTGCTGTCCAGTCCCCATGCCGCCAGCCCTCCGTGGCGTTGCAGCGTTGCTGTCACGGCTCTCAGTGCCGCAATCACCGAGCTTGGGTTATACGCCATCTTATATGTCTCACATCCCGACGAAGGGTAAATGACGAGCTTTCCGTCCTCGGTGAGTGCCGTTGCTCCGCGTTGCTTCGCCCTGAACTGGTAGTGCTCGTCGAAGAACCTCACCGCTTCGGAAATCAACGGTCGGTAGCGTGTTATGTCCATGCCGGAGTATTCGTTTGCGAGGAGTATCATCTGGCAGAACTCCAGTACGGTGTCATACTGGTATTCCAGCCATTTGTTGTCCATGACGCCCGGCTCCATGCCGTTCTTGTGCTTGCCGTATTCCGCAGGGTTCGGCAGTCCGAAGTTCTCAATCTGCTCTTCGAAGCATGCCCCTCCGTGTCCCCAGTATTTATTTACACGTGCCGTCGCTGCGGGCAGCATGCGGAGGTATGTCTCGAACTGCGACACCATCATGTCCGTATCGCCGGATTTCAGCATGGGCCAGTAGACAAGGCGTTGGTTCTGTGCCGTCATGGTTCCTCCGCCCCAGCATCGGAAGTCAGGCGTGAAAGGGTTGTCGGACTGTACGTATGACGGGTCGAAGGTGAACAGCCCGCCGTTGAATTTCGCGGGCCATGCGCCATAGGCGTTACATCCGAGCATATACCGGAACAGCTCGTAGTTACGTGCTATCTTCTTCACCTCAGCGTTGCTGCTTCTTATGTACGACCGCTGCCAGAAGGCGTGCCACCATTCCGCTGAACGTTTCCTCGACGTCTTTGCGTCTGTCGTGCGCACGGGCATTGTCAGTCCTCCCTTTGCCGCAAGCAGCTCAATGCTCACCGTTGCCTTGCGCAGTCCTTCGGCCTTGTATTGCCATGCCCTGAAGTCGGTGTCGGCATATCGTCCCTCCGTTGTCCCGGAGTATGTGAAGCACGGCATGTTCATCCTTCCGCCGAACGCCATGTCGCCGATGGGGTCGGGGATGCTGCTCTTAACGTCACTGAGTTTCTCATAGTCAACGGTGAAGTCATACACCGTCTCCTGTCGGTTATGGTGTTCGAAGGTTATGCTGCTCTTCCCCGGTCGTATGCTGTCGGCATAGGTCATGTACTGCCCTTTCGTAAGCCATTTCCACGAGAACTGCTGGCATGCCTCACGTGGCACACTGCGGTCGTGGTGTCTCCAGCTTTCGTATGCCACGGTGGCGTCGACCTTCTCTTTGGCCGTGATGGTTGTGAAGACCACGGGTTCCATGACGTCAGCCCAGAGGCGTACTGTCACGCCTTGTCCCTTGACGTACATTGCTCCGTCGTCGAGGCATAGCGTCTGTATGAAGTCGTCACCGTCGAAGACACTCTCGCCGTGTCGTCCGCTTTTCTCTATGCGTATCCTCATTCTCCCGGCTTTCAGGAGGGTGTTGTTCTCGTCGAAGAAGCCGCTGCGGCTGAGATATACCATAAGGTCGCCGTTCTCCACCCATACGTTCATGCCTATGTCATGTCCTCCGCAAGGCATCGACTCACTGGAGTTCTTGCTCTGTGTCGTCCAGGAGTAGGGCTCCGGGACATACTCTTCCATTGCTGTGCCCCGCAGACATGCCAACAGCAGCAGGGCAAGGAATAATGTCTTTTTCATAAATAGCGTTTTGTTTTATATCATTTCATTGTCTTTCAGTATCTTCTATGGATTGTTCCTCTTCCACGGAGCACACGGAGGTCACGGTTTCAAGTTTCAGGTTTCAAGTTTCAGGTTTCAGGTTTCAGGTTTCAGGTTTCAGGTTTCAGGTTTCAGGTTTCA
>CALZUQ010000081.1 GCA_945829425.1 uncultured bacterium
GAATCCTTTTAACAGCCAAAAACCTGAAGGCTATGGGTCTAAGTGCTGCCGACATAAAAAGGGCTACAGGACTGACAGATGAAGACATCATGAATATTTAGGTTGTTATTATCAAGATGTTAGAATGGAGAAAATACCACATGACGTAGTTGTCAGCCAAGGAAGCTGATGGACAGACCTCGACGAAGGCACAGTTGGGGTTTGACGTAGAAAAAGGGTAGTAATTAATAGAACACACCTTAAGTGTTATTGCAAAGTAACGGGTAACAGGTAACGCCTGCGACAAAAAAAAACTGCCGTTTTTTCTGAACGCCTGCCGTAAAAAATTTCAAAGAGGACAACAATAGGTTGAGGATATTGTTGGTATGACAAAAATATAGTACTTCCGCATATAATTCAATTAGGAGGCATTTAGGACTCATATAAGACAAAGAAGGGTCTTCAATTCCGCTCCTGTTTTCTCGCTGAAAGGTTCCTGAAAAGTATGTAAAATCCACAAATTCCATGGTCGTACGACATAAGGTGGTATGGACGTACGTTCAAAGGGTCTATGGACGTACGGCGTGAGGGGTTATGGACGTACGTCCTAAGGGTGCTTGGACGTACGTCCATAGAACCTTTGAATGGTGATGAACAGATAATGAACGTGCGTGCGTCAACGGCCATTTTCCTGAACGGTTTTTGAACGGTAATGAATACGTCACGTAAAGCGTTACCCGTTACCCGTTACTTTGCAATAAGTATTATACGGTGAGTTTATGAACAGACAAGGAACGTGAGCTATCCATGAATTCCACAGCTTAACTGACGGTCTTCTTTCAATGCCCTGACAGCCGTTGCCCAACGCCTCCACTTTTCCGCATTCTCCACATAGCTACTGCCCTTGGAGATATTTCAAGAAGTCGTCGTATTCGTAGATATAGTCTTGCTCGTCGTAGTATTCGGAGGCTATCACCATACATACCGCTCCTGAGGAGAAGTCTTCAAGAACCCTCCATACTCCGGGAACGATATGCAAGCCCTGCCAGGGGTGGTTGAGAAGGATGGTCCTCTTCTCCTCACCGTTGTCAAGCACGACATGGAAGGAGCCGCTCACGGCAATGAGCATCTGGTGAAGCTTTTTGTGCGCATGGCCTCCACGCGTCTCACCTCCCGGCACGTCGTAGGTCCAATATACCCTCTTCACAGGAAAGGGTATGCTGCGGTTCTCTTCTACAAAGGTGAGGTTTCCCCTTGGGTCGGTGATTTTAGGGAAATCGAAAATGGTACACTGTGAAAGGTCTGTCTTTTTCATGTCGGAAGAAGTTTGAATGATTACGGTGGTGAGGCATGTCCTCCGGAGCCAATGGCCGGAGGGAAGCAATTCATGGAACTCACCTATGATATTAACGGAAAAAAATCATGAAAATTATTTTTCGGAATAAAAAAAAATGACTACCTTTGCCCACGTTAACACCTGACATCTGCATACACTCCATTGTCAGGCACATAAATACTTACCCACAGGCCTTCTGCCACGTCCCACCCACAACCTCACAATCCAAAAAATGATACCTCTACTACGCAAGACATACATAGCATGTATATTGTCGCTCCTCGCCCTGGCGGCCACGGCACACCCTATGTACCGGGTTGTGAACTACGACGCATACACGAAGAACCTCATAGACATGCGCCAGATAGGTCAGGACAGGAAAGGCTTTATATGGGTCTCGACAAGCGACGGGCTATACCGCTTCGACGGCTATATGTTCAAAGGCTTCAAGCCTCAGAACTGCAGCGGGGGAGCCCTGACGAGCGACGCCATAGAGCACATGTCGTCGGACAGGAACGGAAACCTGTGGTGTAAGATAGAGAACAAGCTCTTCCTCTTCGACACGGAGACATACACCTTCTGCAACGCCTTGGAGAAGGTGGAGAAAGAGAAGAAATACAGCGTGAGGATGTTCCGGTGTCTCCCCGACGGCACGGTGTGTGTGGTATGTGAGAAAGGCACGGTATTCGTGATAGACATCGACGAGCCGCTGACGTCGGCAAGACAGATATACCACGCGGGGGAGGATATCATGGCTGTAAACCACAACAACGTGACGCAGGAGATATGGATGAGGACAAGGACGAAGACGTCGGTGATAAGCCACGGGAGCGTGACACTGTCAGAGAAGACGTTTGAAGCACCGGAGCTGAACCCCGTGATACATACCGACCGCTTCGGAAAGACGTGGCGGCGCGACGAGATAGACTCTCCCGGCATCATGAAGACGTATGTCACCTTCGAAGACAACCAGGACAACGTATGGTATGTCTACGAACGCCAGCTATACCGCATTTCCTTCTACATAAAAGACTACGACAGGTTGACAACGGAGAAGAGCAGCATAAGATGCGGCATGAGGGACAGCAAAGGGAGGTTATGGCTGTCGAAACGTTACGAGAACCAGGTCAGCATATACGACAAAGGCAACAACCTCCTGGGCTATCTCACTCCACAGGGTAAGATAAGCTCTAAGGTGACGGACTTCACGGCAAGGATATACTGCATGATGGAGGACAGCCACGGAGACATATGGTTAGGCTCGAAACCTCGCGGAGTCTTCCTCCTGAAGGACAAGGGCAACGGGACATACGACGTGGAGAACTACACACGCGAGAACTCCATGCTCAGCGACAACGAGGTGATAAAAATCGTGGAAGACAACACCGGGAGCATCTGGGCGTGCGGGTTCATGCAGGGCCTGAACAAGATAGAGAGGGGAAAGGACGCAATGGAAATACTGCCACTGACACCGGAGGAATACAGAAGGGCGTCGGCTACGGAGATGAAATTCCGCGACATCATGGTGACTAACGAGGGTGCCTTGCTGGCTTCCACCTCGGCAGGACTGCTCATATACGACACACGCAAGGACATAAGAAATCTGAGACGCGGCGACGGAGTGAGGCATGTCATGCGCGACATGACACGTGAGGACGGGCTGAACTCGTCGTCAATAAAGACCGTCATACAGTCGCACGACGGAAAGATATATGTCTGCACCCACGACAAAGGCATAGACCTCCTGACCTCTGAGAGCGTCTTCGACGATATGCTGACGTTCAGACATTTCTGTGCAGACAACGGATTCCCGAGCGACTATGTCAAGGCTATTGCCGAAGACGGCACGACGATGTGGGTGACGGCACTGAACACCCTGATAGAATGGAACACGGCAGAGCAGCTGCCACAGGCGGCGAAGATACGCATAACGCTGGAGGGCAACGACTTCTCGGAGAGCTCTCCCGTAAGACGTGCCGACGGGATGTGGGTGTACGGCGTCATGGACGGATGTGTCACGGTGGACACGAGGGATATAAAGAAACGTAAGACAAACGACATGAACTACCCCATCGTCATAACCTCCGTGACAGACAGGGACACCCTCATACTCGCCTCTGACGAACGCACGCTGACCATGAGCTTCGCGACACTCGACTACGAGAACACACAGCATATATGCTACGCCGTGAAGTTCAGCGGCGACGAAGAAGGGGAATGGCAGTATCTCGGAGAGACACACCATATCTCTTTCCAACACCTGAAACCGGGGATGTACACCCTCTCACTGCGCTCTACGAATGGCAAGGGGGAATGGCTCGACAACGAACGCACCATAACGGTGAAGGTGACACCGACACTCTACGAGACATGGTGGTGGAAGGCGTTGCAGGCTGCCGGCGCCATACTCCTCATCATAATAAGCGTAAGGGTGTGGAAATACATAAAGAAGATACAGAAGCAGCAGAGGGAGACTCTCGACGCGTACATGCAGCTCCTCGACCATAAGAAAGAGACGAACATACGCGAGCAGGAGGAATACCGCATGAACCTACTTCAGAAAGCTAAGGTGGAGCCGCATAACGACCAGTTCATAAAGCTCGTCATGGAATATATCGAGAAGAACATCAGCAGCTCGGACATAGACATCGACGACATGGCGAGATATGCCGCCGTAAGCCGCAGCCACCTGAACCATAAGCTGAAACATGTCCTCGGCGTGACACCGTCGGAAATGATACGTGAGGCACGCATAAAACACGCATGCCTCCTCCTCCACGACTACAGCAAGAGCATCAACGACATAGCTTATGCCTGCGGCTTCGCCGACCCGAAATATTTCTCTAAATGTTTCAAAGCCACGACAGGCTATTCACCGTCAAGCTACCGACTGAGGTTGTGAGAGGCGTAAGGACCGCATTACATCGCAGTAAGAAAGGTGTAATTATTGGTTAAATAGATAAGAAAAAAGGCTTTTTCTTGCAAAAAAGATACGTTTGCAAGATTTTACTACCATTTTTGCAAGAAAATGGTACGTTTATTCAAAAAAAAGACATACCTTTGCACCAGAAAAAAAAATAACACACAGGACAGGCAACGTGTATTTCATTATCGGTAAAAAGGATAACCGATATATAAAGTCTTTCATAACGTCTGTATGCAGTGTAAATCAGATGTTGTTTTTTAGTTAGTAAATGAAAGTGATATGTCCGTCAGGAGTCTGTGAAGTTTCCTGGCGGTTTTTTTCGTCCTAAACAAAGGGTCAGGGGGCAGGTTTCAGGTTTCAGGTTTCAAGTTTCAGGTTTCAGGGGTCAGGTTTCAAGTTTCAAGTCAAGGTTAAGGTTAACGTTAAGGTTAAGGTTAACGTTAAGGTTAAGGTTAACGTTA
>CALZUQ010000082.1 GCA_945829425.1 uncultured bacterium
AATATCTTAAAAGTAAATTACTCATTATAAAAATCTTTTTGCACAGTTACTTATACAATTATTTTTATAATAATTAATGGTCATTCACGGATAATCTGTTCGCTTATTGCCTATTTATAATAGGTACACATCAGCTACGCAGTCACAAACATTTTCATTCATAAACACAAGGTCATGATTATAGTCAAAAGAAAAGTTAAGGTTATGTTATAGTGATGAAGTGTTAGTGATGAAGTTTCTGTCACGGTCAACGTCAAGGTTTAAAATATCCGTTTTTCGGGACAACCCTTGCCGAGTCAGGGAAAAAGTACCTTTGCCGCGGAATTGAGAAACTCACGATTTCCGTCCGCACTTATGGGGGTATAACTCCCAAGTAAGTCCCAAGTAAGTCCCAAGTAACTCCCATTCTGATGCGGACAAGAAAGGGAGCCAGAAGGGCGAAACGAGGGAGGCTGTTTCCGGAGAAGATATACTTACTTTGCCCGAGGAGATATACTTACTTTGCCGATGAAGTATATCTCCTTTTAAAAGTAAGTAGTATTTCAGTACTATCTCACACTGTCTTGTATAGAAAGACATAAATAGAAAAGAGAGGAGACGGCTTCGTCTTCGTCGACCCACTGTTCCGTCAGTGGATAATAAGGGGATAATAGGATGCAGTCCTTCAGATCATAACGTGAACAGATGACACGTTGACTTTGACGTTTTAATGTATAATTTATAATTTGGAAGTTACCCCTTGAAACCTGAAACCCTTGAAACCTGAAACTTGAAACCTGAAACTTCATCAGTATAACCCATCTAAAACTTACTGTCACTATTATTCCAAAGTATCTAAGTGAACAGAGCCTGTCCCATGTTCACTTATGTTTTCGCCCAAAAGTGGGGTGAAAAACATAGATTTGGGCAAAAATAGATTGATTTTCGCCCAAATATGGGGTAAAAAGCATAGATTTGGACAAAAACCGCATGTCTCCTAACTTAGAATTCCCTTGTGTCGTACAGTGAAGAACAGGTGTGACAAGTTGACCTTGATGTTTTAATGTATAATTTATAATTTATAATTTGGAAGTTACCCCTTGAAACTTGAAACCCCTAAAACCTGAAACCCCTAAAACCTGAAACCCCTAAAACCTGAAACCCCTAAAACCTGAAACCCTTGAAACCTGAAACCCTTGAAACCTGAAACCCTTGAAACCTGAAACCCTTGAAACTTGAAACCCTTGAAACTTGAAACCCCTTGAAACCTGAAACCCCTGAAACTTGAAACCCTTGAAACCTGAAACTTGTTCAAGGGCTTGCGTTCCTCCACTTCACCGACGTGACGTTCATGCCGAAGATGAAACGATAGGTGAGAATGCGGGAGAGAGTGGCAGGAGGCAGAGTGGCGGAAGGGTCGAAGGGAGTGCCGTTGTCCTTCACGATAAGTTCGAAAGTGTCGGCATTCTCCCTCATGAAGAAGTCGAACACCCGGCCTTCGTTGCCGTTGTTTCCAGAGATGTTCCTGACCAGAGCATGGAACGTCTGTAGGATGTCCTGCCTTATCGGCTCCGACATCTCGCAGGTATCTGCAAAAACATTTATCGCGCTGACCACCTCGTCGATATCTGTGCTGTTTGCCTTCGGAGACATGGAGATCTCCACACATTCGGGGAATGTGTTTGATACGGTGAACTTCGAAAGCAGCGGGTTACGCCTGTAGAGAGAATACCCGTATGTCAGGGAAAGGGCAAGGACAGGAACACTTCCCAGAACCAATCCGTACCACAGCCATTGTGGCGACAAGAGAGCGAGGAGAGACATGCAGACGTAGGAGAACAGGCATATTCCGAAAACGAAGAGAATCTTCGCCGCCACACGTCCCGAGAGCTGGAAGGAGAGCGTGACATACACCGATATGAAGCAGAAGCAGAAATAATACACGGAATAGCAGAAGAACGGCATTCGGGCAGCGGAAGCCGCCTCACCCTCTATTCCGAACACAGAGAGGAAGAGCTGCGGAAACAGCGTCATCAACACCGCCAAGCCGGCATAGAACACGATGACGTTGTTCAGCGACTTGCTCAGGATGAGCAGCACGCCCTCACGGTCTCCTTCGCCACGGAGATAGCCTATCAGTGAGATTCCCGCAATACACAGACCCATGGTGAAGGCGAACGTCAGCGACTGTATCTGCAGACATACTCCAAAGAGTGTCAGGGCTTCCTGCCCAAGCTTTCCGGCAATCAGCTCGTTGCAGAGAATCATGAAGACGTTGGTGGCGATGCTGAACACATTGAATCCGAACCCATGCTTCAGATTCTCCGCCAGCAGCGACGTCGTGTCGCTTTCGAACCTTACGATGCGGTAATGGCTCCGCCTTTTCATGAAATGCGGTATGAAGACCACGATGTTCACCACGGCAGAGAATACCGTAGCGAGTGCCGCTCCTTCTATTCCCCATTCCAGGAGATATATGAAGACAATGTCCAGGAGTATGTTCACCGCATTGGCGAGGATTACCGCCTTGGTTGTCAGCCGCGGACTTCCCTCTACGGAGACAAAGTTGTTGAGGGTCGTGGTGAACGGCACAAGAAGGAAATAGACAAGAAGCACACCGAGATAACCATGTATGTAGCGTGCGTTCTCCTCGTTTGTGGAGAAGAGGGCGGAGAGATCGGAAAGAAAGAGGAAGATGGCGAGAGTGGCGGCGAGAGCCACTGCCACGGAAGAGACGAGCGAGAGTGTGAATATCCTGTTCGCCCTTGCACCGTCGCCCTTTGCCAGCTGCGAGGCTGCCAGCACGCTGCCACCCATGTTACATATCATGGTAAGCACACAGACGGCGTTCACCAATGGCATTACGACGTTTACGGCATTGAACGCCTCCGTGCCGAGCATGTGGCTGGCAAAGAGTCCGTCAACGAGAGTTGCCACAAGGGGTGCTATGGCTGTCAGCACAGTGCTGACCACAGTGGTCATATAGCTGTGGTTCAGAAGTTTGGAACTTCGGAAAGGGACATTTATCGTCTTCATGTATCTTCATTTAGGTGCGTTTCATTTATGGCTGAGCCACTCACCTACGGTGAGGCGTTCGGAGTCAAAGCTGACGCCCGCGCTGACTGTCGTCTGTGGGCACGGTTCAGGAAAGGGCTTCTTCACTCTCCACATAACACGCAGGGCAGTGTAAGGAGCTGGTACATCAGCGTCTTAGCCATGCGCTCATGCCCCTTGTCGTTAGGATGCAGGCGGTCGCTGTCAGCCTTGTTGAAATACTGCGCATGGGCGTCGATCATTGGGAACAGCCCTGAGGTGGCATTGAGATCCAGCACAGGCACTGCCCATACATTAGCCGCCTCTTTCACAGCCTCTATGTAGCTGTCGAGATACTCCCCGCAACGGTTCATGTAGTCCTCCGTACACTGCCAGTTTTTCTCATTGGCATAGAAGCCCGCGCGGTGTATGGGAGTCAGGAGGACTATCTGCTTTGTAGGGAACATACGCTTCAGTGAGTCGAGGGCGATATTTATGCGGCCCTTATACGTGTCTTTGTCCCACGACGGACGACGTCGCATTCTCTGTTCGCTCCTCTTGACGTACCTGTGTCCATACTCCACGTTCTCCAACCGTTCCTCATACCATTGTCCTATTGGCACGGCATTGTTGTAGTCGTTGGTACCCATCAATATCAGTATGGCGTCGAAGTCGTCGCCATGCTCTTCCTGCAGTTTGTTGGCCTGACGTGGTATGTCGTCCCACTGTCTTCCGCTTACGGCATAGACAAACGGCTTTATGCCGAGCCATTGCTCCAGGAAGTTCCAGAATTTGTTTTCTGACGCCTTGCTGTTGGGGTCGGAGATGGAGTCGCCGAAATACGCTACCCGTTTTCCCTGCCACGGATGCGCAAACATGGTTTCCGTCTTGACTGTTTTCTTCTGCGTCTTAGCCTCAGCAGTTACAGAAGGAGATGCCGCCAGCACACATACTGTCATACATGCGGCAGCCATTTGTAAAACGTTTCTTGTCGTCATTATCTTTCTTGTTTTAAACTATGCACATTGTCTGTCGGAGAGGGTCCCCCTGCCCCTTTTCGCTGCAAAGATAAAGACAAATTTTTTAACAAACAAGCATTTAGGATTATTTAATCCTGCATTTGGCTGATTTCCTTTCCTGCATTTGGCTGATTTCCTTTCCTGCATTTGGCTGATTTCCTTTCCTGCATTTGGCTGATTTCCATTCCTGCAGTTGGCTGTCTCAAAACCTATTGCGGCAAAATTTTTGCATAATTGATATATGTGTTTGAACAGAACCT
Source organism: uncultured bacterium (assembly GCA_945829425.1). Taxonomy (GTDB): domain Bacteria; phylum Bacteroidota; class Bacteroidia; order Bacteroidales; family Bacteroidaceae; genus Prevotella. The sequence continues at coordinate 4,292 of CALZUQ010000082.1, forward strand.
GTCCCGTGTTCATCGAGCGAACACATCTTCTCGTCCACGGAACAAACTGCGGAACAACTCAATTCTCT
>CALZUQ010000083.1 GCA_945829425.1 uncultured bacterium
CTTCCCTTGATAACCTCAGTATTAGCCCGGGAAACAGGTATCTGCTTCTCAATGCCAAAGAGCTGAAGCTGATAGCCCTGACTGCGGGTACTGAGAGAAACGACGAAATTCAGATTGACGAGAAAGGCGCGGTGACACTGCACGATAGAGTCAACATCCTCCAACGTAGCACGTATCTGCTTGAGAGTGATGCGCAAAGTGGTATGCTTTGTTTCATTATCTGCGATATAACAGATGTCGGCATAGTTGGACATTGACTCCACATAGATGATGTTTGCAGGATTAAGCCGCAGCGTAGCACCTATTCCCTGACCTTGTATGACAACCTCCTTTTCTGCCTTTGCTTCCATATCATGACAAGAAGATGACGTATCCCTGCTCTTCTCCTCCTCTTCAGCGAGTTTCTGCTGACGCTGTTCCAGAAGCTGATTGATAGCCTTTACCTCATTAAGCTCATTCTTCAACCTGCCATTACGATAATCAAGAAACAGATAGATTATGACAAAAAAAGAAACTGCAGAGACATAGAGACTCATGATGCCCCAAGAACGTATAGTAAAGCTGCCATCATAATCATGCCAATAAAGAAACATATCACCGGTAAGCAACCAACTGTTGAACGAAATCAACCCTGCTGAAAGTATCCCGGTATTGAGTATGATTCCCACTATCATCATCTTGCAGAAAACAGAAAGCGACCTGTTCTCCATATCCTTGATACGAAACACCTTGGCAGAGATGAGGGTGGAAACGAACGTAGAGATGGTGGCAAGCAATGACTGACACAGGATAAACACTATACGTCCCTCCTGCAAATCGTCGATACCGAAAGGCTGGATGAGAGAAAGGAAAAGAAGGACGAAGAAACCTAACTTCAAAGAATATCTTGCTACGTAAAACATGGTTGCAAAGGTAATAAAAATTATCCATGAAAGCATCACAATTCCTATGCTATTCGTAACAAATAGCACGTATTTCGTCACAATTCATGCAAAAAATCCCAAAACTGCCATACATTTATCCCCGCTATTGCACGATATTTTGACTTGACTTACCTTTGCACAAGATTTATCAACTCACAAGTTACTGACTGTCAAAAAAAACAAAAACAAATGAAAACCATCACAACTATTCTCCTCGCCTCTATGGCAACCATTACGTCTGCACAGACTAAAGACAACGGATCTGCAAGCGAAGACTCTCTCTATAAGTCTGTAATGCTTGAAGAAGTAAGGGTATCCACTCCTGCAAAGACGAAGATGAAAGGCAACAGCATGGTGACGCGCGTAGCAGGAACGGCTGTGGCAACGGCAGGAACAGCGGAAGACGTTCTCTCACGAATCCCTGGCATGATGAAGATGAAGGGTGAGCTGCAGGTGATAGGCAAAGGTTCGCCTACTTATTATATTAACGGAAGAAAAGTGCAGGACTTCTCCGAGCTGCAAAGTCTCTCAAGCCACGACATAAAAAACGTGGAGGTTATAACAAACCCCGGTGCCCAGTATGATGCGCAGACTAATGCCGTGGTAAGGATCAACACGCTGAAGCGACATGGCGAGGGTTTCGGAGTGGCTATTGACCTCAACGGTGACGTAGCTCCCTCGTGCGGAAACGAGCGTTCTAATTCCACTGCCAACATGAACTACCGTCACAACGACACGGATTTCTTCGCAGGCTTTACTTTCGACTGCTCACATCTCAACCGCTATGACACAGAGGCTTCACAGGTCACATACGGAAAAAACGCGTCAACATTCTCCCTCGACGGCACAACACACATGAGCCAACGCTACAATACGATAAAGTTCAACGCCGGAATGAACACCATACTCGGAGAAAAACACTATGTCGGCTTCAAAATTGAGAGAAACGACAACATAAAAGGGATTATCAACTTCAATATGGAGGAAGACGTAACACGCAACAACATCCTCGAAGATCATCTCATCTCTGACTCCCACACTGATGCCGACGGTCAGGACTCATGGCTTGCAAACGCATATTACAACGGTAAAATAGGGAAATGGAGCATTGACTGGAACACGGACTATTACCATACTGAACAGGAAAGGAATGCAAGGACTCTCGAAAGAGAGAATGATGGCGAGAGGATTGTCTCTTCACACAACTACGAGAAAAGCCACATGATGGCGACAAAAATCGTTCTTTCCCACCCTCTCAGCATGGGAAGCCTGCAGGTTGGCACTGAAATGACTTTCACGAAACGCAACAATATCTACGAGATAAGCGACAAAGCAATAGCCAATGACCTCTCTGACGTAAAGGAAAACGCATACTCTCTGTTTGCAGAGTACAGCACGATGATACCAAAAGCAGGAAGGTTAAGCGCAGGACTGAGGTACGAACACATTGATTTCTCATACGACAACCACGTAAACGACAGCGAGAGCCAAAGCCGTCACGACGACAATCTCTTTCCCTTTCTCAACTTTGCCACTCGCTTGGGAGAGATTGATACGCAACTGTCATACAGTCTGAGGGCAAGACGCCCGAACTATTACCTGCTCCGTTCCAACATAGAGTACAACAACCGCTATACTCTCTCTACTGGAGACCCTAAACTTGAAAATGAGATACGCCACGACATCAGTCTTAACTCAAGGTGTAAGTGGCTGGGAGTCTCCGTGCAATATATGTGTATAAAGAAAGGTATATACGACTGGACGTACCCGTACGACGACGAGGGACGCGTGCTTATCAAATGGGTGAACTTCTCCGAACCTATTCATCGGCTCAGCGCATTCGCTAATTTCGCCCCTACGATCGGCGCATGGTCGCCAAACTATACGATTGGAATACAGAAGCAATGGCTGACGTTCGACCTTACAGACCCGCGGGAAGCAAGCGGAATGCGTACTGTAAACTACAACAAGCCGCTGTTTATCATCAACACCAACAACTCATTCCACATCGCAGGAAAGAACGGAGGATGGCAAATAGAACTGAACTCTGAGCTGCTGTCAAACGGTCATTACGGTAATGCGGAGCTCCGCAACTGGTATTGGAACCTCTCGTGTGCCATACAGAAATATTTTCTCAAGGCAAAAGCACTCTCTGTCAGGCTCGCCTTCGATGATATCTTCCACAAGGCTTACAACAATGTCAGGCTCGATATAGGCAACTATATCCTATCTCAGACACATATCCTCGGACAAGGACGCGGCATCTACGACCTGCAACGCATCTCCCTCTCCATACGTTATAATCTCAACTTGACAAAGAGCAAGTACAAAGGAACGGGAGCAGGCAACGATGTAAGAGAGCGAATGTAAAAACGCTACCCATCAATATCCGAATATTCCGGGATTTCGTCAAGACAATCCCAGAAACCCGTTTCATCATTGCGCTTCATGCAGATATGACGCAAGCCGTTACTCATTATTATATAAGGTACGCGCAATATGGCATTGTAAGAAAGCACTTGATGCAGCACTTTCTCCGTGATGCTGACCTCTGGCGACTTATATTCTATAATCATCTTGGGCTTGCCCTCCATGTCGTAAAGCACGGAGTCGCAACGCAGTTTCTTTTCTCCCACGGTCAGTTGCACCTCGTTTCCCATCAAAGCCTGGGGATAACCGCGGTAATTCACCAGATAATTGACGAAGCATTGTCGCACCATCTCTTCCGGTGTAAGTCTGATATATCTGCGTCGAAGCATGTCAAAAACCTGTATGTTGCCATTCTTGTCCTGGCGCACTTTCATTTTATCGTATGGAGGAAGATTCATATTTCGTATTTGTTTGAAATGCAAAAATACAAACATTTTCCATTACTTACAAGTTTATGCCTATAAAAAATGACTGAAG
>CALZUQ010000084.1 GCA_945829425.1 uncultured bacterium
GTTATAGTCGGTGCGACCGTTCTGCGAGCCACCGAAGGCGAGCTTCATATAGGGTCGGAGCACCTGATACATACGGATGACGTTGGCCCACTTCATACGTTGCTTCTGCTGAAGCTCGGTCTTGGCATCGGTGGTCTGTGTGACTTTTTCACTTACGACGGTCTGTCCGCCGCTTTGCTTGAAGGTAAGATTGCCGGCTGAGCCGTTCATCTTAGAGATAATACCTTTTAGAATTGCCATGTTTTGTAAAGGATTAAAGGGTTAAAGGATTAAAGGGTTAAAGGGTTAAGGGGTTAAATAAGCGCAGAGGGTTAAAGGATTAAATAAGCGCAGCGACTTAAACTCTTAACCTGTTTTTTTCCTGATCCGCTCTGTGTTCGATACATCCCGCTTCCGGAACGAGGGACGAACGAAGGAGGAACGAAGGAGGAGCGAAGGAGGAACGGAGAATGAACGGAGACCTTACGGACACCGATCGAGAACCGAACGGAGGCGCCTCTCTCAAATCACGGTGCAAAGGTAATACATCTTGAATGGGACATTCGGACAATAATCGGCCATGGTACGCCATAGTGCGCTATTATGGGTTATTTTTATGGCTCTCCAAGATACTTGTAGATCAGGTGGGTCTGCTGAGGCGTATATGTCTTCTCTCTTACGTTATACCCTCCCGGCAACCGTTTGAGTTCATCCAGCAACGGCGTGCAGCGGTTTATGGCACGTGTGAGGTTGTCTGTGGCGGCTTTCTTTGAAGGCGCATCGGGGAAATACCTCAGTGCGAGTTCGTATTTACGGATAAAGTTCATGATGAAAACGATATTAGGTGGGTTCTATTTATTTTTCTTTTCCTCGAGCAGGAGATCGGCAATGTCTATCTTGTGTTGCTTCTGCTCGTATGATGCCTGCCGTTCAAGGATGTCGCTGACGGGAAAGGGCTGTCCAAAGGCTTTTGACGCCTCTTCCGCCGTGGCGTTCCATTTCTTGAATGTCTTCCCGTCGGTGTCGGTGTCAGGGAAGATGATGACACGATGTCCTACGAGTGGTGCGAGTCTCTCAACGCTGAGGAAAGGGAGTCCCCCTGTGGCAAGCCATACGACGGGGCTGTGACGACCCGGATGCCGTGAGCTCGGAATGGCAGGTATCAGCTCGCTGCATATCACGGCAGTCTTCTCGCTCTCTACCACAGCCACAACGGTATCGTCACAGGGCGACGTCTCACGTAGGAGGTGGAGCCCGAAGAGGCAGGAGGTAGCGGAGAAGTCTTTCGGCAGCTTTCCCTGTTTCTTCATGATGCTGCTGATTGTCGTAGGAGAGCGGTTATGGTCGCGGTGGCAGTCGGCCATGTAGTACATCACCTTGCCTTCACGCACACGGTCGTCTGAATCAATCGTCCAGAAGATGACCCCTCCGTTGTGTGTGGCTCCAAGGCGGTATCGACGAGCGACATTATGCATCTGAGCCTCGCTGAGTATTCCGTTTGAGAGCAGTGCCTGACAGAAAGGACTTACGGTGCTTTGGCTCTTATCGACAAGGTCGGCGCTGAGTGTCTGAATGTTCTGTGGCATAATATCTGAAAATTTTGTAGTTATAGTTTGTCTGGCAGTATGGTGTTTGGTTATTCGTTTTTGTCGCGGCCGCTGGTCGTCGTCAAGGCAGAAGATATTACACTCCCTGACAATCCATCTCACGGCATCGTCGAACGAGAGTTTCTCATGTTCCATAACGAGCGTTATGGCGTCTCCGCCTTTGCCGCATGCGGCGCAGTACCAGGTATTGTTGGAGAGCTTGAACCACATCGACGGATGCCTGTCGGCGTGCATGAAGCACCTGCACCTCCTGTAGTTTCCCGTATTTCCGTGATAGCGTATCAGCAGCTTGTCGGCGACCTCAAGGATGCTGCTGTCGTGAATCCTGTCCAATGTAGATTGTGAAAACATCTCAATAATCAGTTTAGGTGGGTTCTGTTAATTATTCGACAAGTCTCATCAATTTCATAGTTCCTTCCCTCTCGTCAGTGGGGCTCTTGCAGAAGGTGATGCTGACGACCCCCAATACGTAGTCCCTTATAGGGACGTAGTATGTAGGGGGTCAGAAAGGTGCATCACCGATAGCATCGCCAAAAAGCGACGTTTCGGGGCGGTAATACGCCACATAACCGTCGGTGGTTGTTGATTTCACTATGACATTTTCTGCCAGAGCCTGTTCACGTATTTTGTTGTAATAATATGGTGAAGTGATGTTTGCCATTTTCATGACTTTCTCCTGCATGTCTTTGGCAATGTACAGCACGCCTTCCTTCGGCAGGGCATCGATGAAGAGTGCCGACACCCTTAGTCTGGGTTTGTTGTCTTCCCATCCAATGAAATACTTCTTGTTAAGCTCCGGGCGTCCTCCGTTGTCTATCACCTTCTGTCTATGCTCGCTCTCTATCACGTGCTCTATGCTTGCCAGCTGCGGAATGCCGTTTTCATCGACAACATATTTCAGTGCATCAAGGATATCATATTTGCGTGTAAGCTTCTGCGTCAGGGAGAAGATACGGTCTTCGCTCTTCTCGCACTCATAAACCTCGAAAGCCTTATGTGTCAGTTCCGTACCAATCCATCCGCGGAGGTTCTTGTCCTCCGCCGCCTTGTTCTGGTGAAGTATGCATACGATGCAACAGAACAGCGAAGAAGCGAGGTGCATGAGTCGCTCCACGGTATCTTGTGCCAGCACGCCGTCGTTGATGTCGTTGATGAGGTCGCGTATGCCGTCGACAATAACAAGGTCGGGGTGAT
>CALZUQ010000085.1 GCA_945829425.1 uncultured bacterium
GCACAGCAAGAGACCCTTGAACTCTTCGGCAGAAATGTCTGGGCTCAAGTGGTGAGGATTGTGTCGTGCACCGAGGATGCCGAGGAAATCTATCAGGATGTCTTTGTCAAAGCCTTTAATAATATAGATAGGTATGACGGGGAGAAAGCCTCGTTGAAGACCTGGCTCCTGAGAATAGCCTACAATGAGGCGGTAAGTTTCCTTCGCCATTCGAAGACGAAAACAATAAGTCTTGAGGACTACGGAAACGACGCCGACAACATATCCGAGGAAGAAATGGAGAGAATAATAGGCAGACCCGACAACGAGAACATTCACATGCTGCGCTCTGCCATCCAACGACTGACTCCGGAGGAACAGGCTCTCATCACGATGTTCTACTACGACGACCTCAGTATGAACGACATAGCATTCGTCACTGGGTCAACGCCCTCGACCATCGGTTCAAGACTAAGCCGTACAAGAAAGAAAATCTGCAAGATAATTAAAAATATACGATTATGAAAGAGAACGCTAACATAAAGGACAGCCTCCGCGAGGCTATACGACATGAGGAGATGGCACTCCCCTCTATGCCCACCGACATTAACGAAAGAATAATGCGGCGTATGGAACAAGAAACGGTAAGGAAGAAGGGACAGAAACGTCTCCGAAAGTTATGGCCTTGGCTTGCCGCTGCTTGTTTGGCTCCCTTTATACTCGTATATACCGCCCCGCCAGAAAAAGAGGTGACGGAAAGTCGCTCTACGGCTGAAATAACGGAGGCTGAGACTCCCAAAAGGCTTTCAACTGAAATGTGTTCTACTGAAAAGCGTTCTACAGAAAGTAGAACTAAAGAAATGATTGCCATGGCAAAGCCTGAAAAGGTAATAACCGTCAAGCAGAAAGCACACAAAGTTGTGACGGCAAAACGCGACACTATATCTGAAAAGAAAGAAGAAGACAAGGTATGCGACCTTGCCATGGCAGAGAAAGCAGAGGAGAGTCAGAAGCCGAGAACCATTTCAGAGAGCGACCTCCCCATAACACGACCGGAGAACCTCAGATATACTCCTGAGGAGATAGCACTCATGAAAAGTCTGGCAAACGAGGCGTATATCAAATGGGTGAAACTCGAACTCGAAATAGCGAAATATAACATTGAACAAACAGCTTACAATAAATAGAATAGTCATGAAAAAGATTTTTATACTCATTGCCCTTGCCGTAATACCGGCAACAATGGGTGCACAGAAAACGTCAAGGAATAAGACGCAAAATAAACCTATCAACGTTATTGAACAACTGAATAACATCATCTACAACTTCGCCATAGAGAACGGAGAAAGCTATGAGAAGATAAAGAACCCCAACACCAATAACATCGAGTCGTTCGAGCGTATCGTCAAATTCTCTCTCCCCATTGCGGACAGTGACTTCTTAAAGGTCGCAGGGCAGGCATTCCAAAAAGACGAGGAGCTAAGCTACCGACTGTCGCACATGGTGCCCAATAGTGGAGACCTGGTCAATCTGAAGGTGATAACGGACAACGGAAACAAACGTAAATCCCTACGAGTCAGGGCGAACAGTTTGCAGGAGATGTGGCTCATGTGCTGTAAGAATGCCGAAAACCCGCAGTTCCGCGACGCTTATGCCATAGTATGGGAAAAACGTAAGGACAAAATCTATGGTATGATATACATAATCACATCCTTGCGTCCTGACCTCTTCGAGAATACTATGGAGACAGCACGCAGCACTTTCAAGATAGAGGGACGAGTGGATGAAAACATCAAGGACTCCTTGTACAATATCTATATTGCAGACACTTACGAGGAATTGAACAATGTGGCTGATGATGATTATGTGGCATGTGTGCCTGTCATAAACAAGAGATTCTCGTATAGCGTGGAGTTGGACAAGCCAAAGGTGGGTCGCCTGCGCTGCATCTTCCCCGACGGCTCGCTCTGTTCGGCATGCATAGACCTCGACTTCGTACCCAATGAGACGTATAATATCACCGTTCATAATGGATATTTCGATGAGGACAATGACTACGAGCAACGTGTAGGGCGATTCTCTGGAAAGAGCCTGATAACAAATCTAGGCGTTGTGGAAGAACCAGACTCATGTGCCCCGGTTGCCTCAAGTGCCTCTGAACAGAATTACTTCTCAGCGTTAGATGCTGCAAATAAATGGCAAAACAACCTTGACTATGTAAAGAAAACTACCTTTGAATCAGAACTGCAGAAGATCACTCATAAAACAGAAATAATAAAGGAAAATTATAACAGAATACAGCAACTCATGAATATCATCAACGATACAAAAACGCGAAAAACATCGTGGAAAAATGTCGATGACACATTCAAGAGTATAAAGGAATGGAATGCACAGATAGACAAGGATATAGAAGGACTTATAAGCACCATGAACAGCTGGCAGTGTCCACCTGAGGCTCTTCTGATATTACATTCGACAGTGTTGAAAGAGATTCTGAATCCCCAGACCATGATTTTCAACGAATTGTGCGCTAATTACGGTTCCTTATCCAAAGCGGCACAAAACTGCCAGAAGTATATCAACTCGCTCTCCGAGAAGCACATCAAAT